>CAZGBQ010000461.1:0-1511 GCA_964524045.1 uncultured Acidobacteriaceae bacterium | reverse complement strand
TCGTCTAAGAGCCGTGGGAACTTTTCCCGAAGAGTTTCGTACTTCCCTACAGAGCCAGCCAATCAGAATGCGGGGGTCAGGTATGTCCAGTAATGGCAATGGTTTAACGAACGGCAAGAACGGCAAGAAGCGCCGCAGACGGATCATTTGGGCGGCGGTTGCCTTGGTTGTTCTGGGAGGCGGCGGCTATGGCGTTAAGGCCGCGCTCAGCCCCAGCCATGTCATCGACCCCTCCAAGCTTGCCGGAGTCGAGCGGGGCGATCTGGCCCGCGTCGTGGTGGCCACGGGAAGGATTCAGCCGCTTTCGAAAGTTGAAGTGAAGTCCAAAGCCAGCGGGATCGTGAAGAAGCTTTATGTGGATTACGGCGACCGCGTCAAGCAGGGGCAGATTCTAGCCGACCTGGACAAGGTGCAGCTCGAGGCCGCGGTGCGCGCGTACACCGCAAACTTGCAGGCGGCTGAGGCCGCGTTGCAATCGGCCAAGGCCACTCTCGAACGGAACAAGGTGGACGCTGAGGGTCCCGACGTTCCTTTCCTAAAGCTCACCATGGAGCGCGCCGAAACGATGTTCAAGGACGGCGTCATGTCCAAGAGCTTGGTCGAAGACGCGGAGAAGAATTACCAGCTGGCTTTGAACAAACAGGTCAGCGCGCAGCGTAACCTCGCCGTTTCGCAGGCCGAGATTGCCAAGACCGACGCGCAAGTGGCGCAGGCGAAGGCCTCTCTCGAAAACTCGCAGGAAGACCTGCGCAATTCCACGATCATCAGCCCGATTGACGGGCTGGTGCTCTCACGCGACGTAAACGTGGGGGACGCGGTCAGCTCCATCCTTGTGCTTGGCTCGCAGGCCACGCTGATCATGACGCTCGGGGACGTGAGCGAAGTCTACGTGCAGGGCAAGGTTGATGAGGCGGACATCGGCAAAGTGTACCTGGATCAGCCGGCGCGGATTGTTGTGGAATCGTTCAAAGACAAGAAATTCACCGGTAAGGTGACGAAGATTTCGCCGCTCGGCAAAGAAAAAGACAATGTGACTACGTTCGAAGTCCGAGTTTCGATTTCCAACCCCGGCGGTGAACTCAAAGCCAACATGAGCGCCAACGCCGAGATCCTGCTGGAAGAAAAGAAAAACGTCCTGATGATTCCGGAGGCGGCGTTGATCTACGACAAAGACCGCAAGGCTTCCGTCGAGACGCCTGATTCCAAGGGCGAGAACGGAAAGAAGAAACTCAGCGTGAAGCTCGGGATTTCGAATGGCGTAAAGACGGAAATCCTCGAGGGACTGAGCGAAAAACAGCAAGTCATTTTGCAATAAGCCGCTCGTCGGAGCGCTATGAACTTCCGGGACCTATTGCGGGATACAGTCGCAACGCTCTGGGCGCATAAGCGACGGACACTGCTGACCATGTTCGGCATCGCCTGGGGCATCATTTCCATCACAATCATGGTGGCGGCCGGCGAAGGCCTGGGCGACGGCATCCGGAAAAATCAGGAAACCTTTGGCAAAGACG
>CAZGBQ010000460.1:0-1514 GCA_964524045.1 uncultured Acidobacteriaceae bacterium | reverse complement strand
ATCCCCTCTATTACCTGGACAAGACGCTGATGCTCTTTGGCGACGCGAAGAATTTTGTGGGTTCGATTGTTCGCGAGCTGGCCGGCGGGCACGAGTAAAACCTGAAAACGCTGTTGAAGCGGATCCCTACGCCTCAGGCTGCAGAAGACCGGAGCCTGAGCGTCCGGATGACAATTCTTGGGGCGCGGTATCGGTGCAGAGAGTCACTTCGCGTCATGAAAAATGATTCCGAGGGTGTAACGCGTGCCGCGATGCACGCGGCTGACTCCGTGACGCATGTTCACGCGATAATAGCCGCGGGTTCCGCGCACGGGGCGGTATCGCGTGGTGAAAATAATCGCCTGGCCTTGGTTGGCGCGCACCACTTCGCCTTTCGATTGCGCGCGCGGCTGCTGCTCGAGTAACAAAAATTCTCCGCCTTCCCAATCGCGATCCTGCTGCCCTAGGAGAAAAACCATTTGTAGCGGAAAGCTGACCTCGCCGTAGATGTCCTGGTGTAAGCAGTTGTATCCGCCCGCTTCGTAGTGAAGCAGCAGCGGGGTAGGCTTGGCCTGTCCCGCTTTGCGGCAGATTCTCAGGAATTCAGCATGATCGCAAGGGAATCGTGGGCTTTTTTCTCCCAGCTCCTCAGCCCACTGATTCGCAACCGCAGCTAGATGCGGATAAGCGTGAGTCCGCAACGACGAGACGAGCCCGGGAAGCGGGTTGTTGAAATATTTGTAGTCGCCGACGCCGAAACGAAACCGCTCCATCACAATGTGGCTCCGGAACCGGCTCGCGTCGCTGTACATTGTGGCGAGTGACGCGCACTCTTCTGGCGAAAGCACCGGTGCTGTCACTGCGTAACCACGCTGCGATAACGAGTCGCCTGCACTTGTCCAATCGAGCGCTTCGATTCGTTCCGCGATGGATTGCGACTGGGACGTTTTTCGAGCTGCTTCAGCCATGACTATCACAGTTTAAGGCGGACAAGCTCTCGCAAACTATCCGCTACGCGTCATCAAACATAATCCGACGCATCGATTCGCGGATGTTGAAGTTTTGCTGCACCACTTTGTTTGCAGGGCTCGGTTCGGTGCTATATTAAGGAGCGCACGTATCCCTGCCGCGCTCGAAGGGGGTTCGTATGAGCGAGAACTCAACGCTTCGTAATGATTCCCGCCGATCGTTCCTGAAATGGACTGCAGCCGCCGCAGCCGCCTCTACTTTCCGCATCATGAGTGAGCCGATGCTCGCCGCTGCCGCGGTCAAGCACGAGCGCACGAAATATCCTCCCGGGGCGATCGTTATCGACGCCAACGAAAATCCGCTCGGCCCGTGCGATGCAGCGCGAGCGGCAGTCGTGTCGCTAGCGCCGCAAGGCGGCCGCTATTCCTATTGGCTCACGGATGAGTTGGTGGAGACGTTCGCGCAGCAGAATGGCCTCAAGCCCGAATTTCTCCGGCCTTATCCCGGCTCCAGCGAACCGCTTCACTATTCCGTGCTGGCGTTTACTTCGGCTTCCCGCAGCTATG
>CAZGBQ010000459.1:0-1523 GCA_964524045.1 uncultured Acidobacteriaceae bacterium | reverse complement strand
GCGCCGCGCTTCGAGGTTGATCCGCTGTGGCCGAAGCCGCTCCCGAATCATTGGATCATTGGCTCGGCGGTAGGCGTTTCCGTGGATGCGCAGGACCACATCTGGATCGTTCACCGCACAAATTCTTATGAACCGATGGAGATTTATGCCACGGAAAAGCCGCCTGCCGCGGAGTGCTGCATTCCTGCGCCGCCGGTTCTGGAGTTTGACGAAGCGGGGAACCTGATCGGCCACTGGGGCGGTCCGGGAGAGGGCTACGACTGGCCGGATTCGAATCACGGCATCACGGTGGATTACAAAGGCAACGTGTGGATCGGCGGAAACAGCCGCGGCAAAGACAAAGCGCTTTTTCACGACAACCAAGTCTTGAAATTCACGCAGGACGGCAAGTTCCTGATGCAAATCGGCCATCCCAACAAAAGCGAAGGCAGCAACGACACGGCGAACCTGAAAGGCCCGGCGAAAATGTTCGTCGACAGAGCTGCCGATGAGCTGTACGTGGCGGACGGCTACGGCAATCACCGCGTGGCGGTTTACGACGCGGAAACGGGAAAGTACAAGAGGCATTGGGGCGCGTATGGGCACAAACCAGACGACGTCGATCTCGGCCCTTACAATCCGGACGCGCCGCCCGCGCGGCAGTTCCGGAATCCAGTGCACTGCGCCGAGCTTTCGGGCGACGGGCTGCTTTACGTTTGCGACCGCCCCAACGACCGCATCCAGGTGTTCAAGAAGGACGGCACGTTCGTGAAGGAAGCGTTCATCGCGAAAAGAACGCTCGGTGACGGCTCGGCATGGGACATCGCGTTTTCGAAAGATGCGCAGCAGAAGTACATTTTTCTCGCGGATGGCTCGAATGAGAAAATTTACGTGATGCTGCGCGAGTCGCTGGAAATCCTGACCAGCTTCGGCGACGGCGGGCGCCAGCCCGGGCAGTTTTACGCGGTGCACAGCATCGCGGCGGATTCGAAGGGCAACCTTTTCACCACGGAGACGTATCGCGGGCAGCGGGTGCAGAAGTTTGTTTACAAGGGAATGGCGCCGGTGACGAAGAAGGAGCAGGGCGTGGTGTGGCCGGGCAAGCAATAACTCTGCAACACTAGGGTCTTGAATGAGCTAAAGCTCCGACCCCCTAAAGAACGTGCCTGTGAGTTTCTGACTCAAGACACAAGAATTCACTTCGAAAGGAGTTGGCATGAAGAAAATAGTGTTCGGAGTTCTCGCAATTGGATTCGCGCTAACGGTAACAACGAAATTTCCGGCGCAAACGCAGAGCGCTGCGCCGGTGGCGCGGCATCTGCCGCGCGGCACGGCGACGGACATCAACAATTCCGAAATTGAGGCGATGGTGAGCAGAGTGGCGACGCAACGCGTGAGCGATCAGGCGATTCGCGTCGTTGGCATCAGCGGGGAATACAACGTGGGCGTCGGCGTGGTCAGCCGCCTGAAAACTTCCGGCAAAGAGGCGCCGTCAGGGATCGAGCACAGCCAGATCACGGAGATTTATCACGTCATTTCCGGCA
>CAZGBQ010000458.1:0-1529 GCA_964524045.1 uncultured Acidobacteriaceae bacterium | reverse complement strand
GATTTCCAGGAAACTGGGCGAACCGCACACGTCCTGGTTAGTCGGCAAACAAGAAGTAATCCGGTTCCTTCCTGTTTGCCCGTTGTCCGCCCACAGTCTGCTGCGAACTCTTATGGCGCTATCAAATTCAGATGGTGACCACCGGAGGACCATGCGATTTCAGTTTTGCAACTAGCGTTCAGTTGTACGGCGATTTGGCGTGGAATTCGATCTTTCAGCGGTCGCCTTGCCAAGCCACCATAAATTCGAGCAGAATCCAAGGTCTTCCGCCTTGAATGATGGAGAAACACAGTGATGCCGCGAGTAACGAAATACTGTGCCCTGCTTCTGATTTTTGCCCTGATCCCATGTGCAACTCTTCCCGACAACGGCGGCCTTCGAGGAAACTCCCAAAAGGTCGATGCCCGCCCCACTGACATTCGTGGTGAAGAACACTACGCCATCAGGGACGGACTCCGAATTTATCTTTGGGAAAAATACAAAGCAGAGGTGGAAGGAACCTTCGCGGCCAGCGGCAAGGTTGCGCTGCTTGTGCACGGAAGCACGTGGTCAGGGCGACCTGATTTCGATCTTCAAGTTCGCGACTATTCCCTGATGGATTTTCTGGCTGAGAATGGTTATGACGTTTGGGCCATAGATATTCACGGCTACGGTCATTCCGACAAGACAGAAAAAGATTGGTCGGACTCAACGTCCGCTGCCGCTGACATCGCCGCTGCCGTTGAGTACATCACGAAATTAAGAGGCCTGAGCAAAGTCGGCCTACTTGGTTGGTCCGCTGGCACCCAGAGGGCCGGACTATATGCTATGCAGCATCCAGCCAGAGTGGCAAAGCTGATTCTCTACGCGCCGAATTGGAGGGGAACTGCGGAGTACCGCAGCAACTTGCATAAAAGAATAGAGAATGGGGGGAAGCCTCTAACTCATTATCGAACAAACACAGAAGCAGCGGCGCGCAGCGATTTCGTCGCAGGGGAGTTGGCGCAGCATCCGCAGTATGAAGAAGATGTCGTTGACGAGTACGCGAAAGTGGCGCTGAAAACGGATCCACAATCGCCGAATCACTTCGTCGAGAACGTAAACCTTCCCATCCTTGACCCGCTTCAGATCACCGTGCCCACCATGATCATTCACGGGGAGAAAGACTGGCTCTCGAAAGAGGAGGATCTCTTACCCTTCTACTCACAACTCAAGACGCGCGACAAACGATACATCCTCCTTCCCGATGGGGGGCACGCCCTGATGCTCGAGAAAGATCACCGGCGGTTCCAACACGAGGTATTGAGCTTCTTTGACCGGCCATAACGTGCATCTCAGCGTGCTGCGGCATGGTTGTGGGATGCCCAAGACGAGGTTTTGGTCGGATTGTCGGTTAGTCGGAAACTGACCCACTGCCAGAAACGAGCAAGTCGCTCTAAGATACTCGATTCAGCATCTGAGGCTCTCCTGCCAGGCAGGTCACTTCTTAAAGTACAAGTAAGGAATGAGGTATGCCAGGAACACGCAAAAGCCCGCGAGGAAAGCCAAGA
>CAZGBQ010000457.1:0-1559 GCA_964524045.1 uncultured Acidobacteriaceae bacterium | reverse complement strand
CGCTTTTGGCATTTTACTCGCGATCTTGCTCGTGAGCGCACAGATAGTGGGATGTGGCTACCATGTGGCGGGGCGGAGCGATGCGCTGCCAAAGAGCATTCATGTGATCGCGGTACCCGCGTTGGAGAACAAGACCTCAGTTTACCGGATCGAGCAAAAACTGACGGCTGCGACCGTGCATGAATTCCTGGCGAAGACGCCTTATCGCGTGATCTCCGATCCAGCCGGCGGCGATGCCGTGCTTCGCGGAAGAGTGCTCAGCCTGGAGGCCGTGCCGTTGCAGTTCGATACCAAGACCGCGCGCGCGACGACGATGCTCGTGACCATGAAGTGCGAGATCACCTTCCAGGAAAAAGAAACTGGAAAAGTTCTTTTTCACTCGGACAATTTCTTGTTCCGGAATGAGTATGAAATCCCTACGGTCATAACAACCAGTTCCGGCAGCACGAATCAGAGCAGCATCGCCGGCTTTTTTCAGGAGCAGGATCCCGCGCTGGACCGCCTGGCGCAGGATTTTGCGACGCGACTGGTGGCCGCCGTGACGGAGAATTACTAATGGCGCGAATTTCGGCCAACGAGTTGCTCGGCCGGCTGCAAAAGGGAAAGCCTGTCCCGGCGATTCTCCTGCTGGGAGAAGAGGCGTATCTGCGTGACGCGTGCCGCGAGCAATTGATCGAAAGATTTGTTCCAGAGGCCGCGCGCGCTTGGGCTGTTTCGCGTTATTCGGCGGATCGGGGAGAAACCCGAACGGCGCTGGAGCAAGCGCAGACCATGGCCATGCTGTCTCCCATGCAGCTGGTTTTTCTCGAAGATGCGGAAGCTATCGATGGCCTGGGAGAAAAGAGCCGGGAAGCAACGGTCGAGCATCTTGCAGCGTACCTGGAGAATCCTGCGCCATTTACCGTTTTGGTGATTGAAGCGACGGCCTTGGATCAACGGATGAAGCTCGGAAAGCTGCTTGCCGACAAAACGCTGGTGGTCGAGTGCGGTTTGGGAGAAAGAGAAAGCGACCGGCAGGCCGCGGCAGTCGCGCTGGCGCGGGCGATGGCGAAAGAGCAAGGCGTCGAATTCGAGCCGGGCGCGGCGGAAGATCTGGCGGAGTTTGTTGCGGCGGATTTGATGCGCTTGAAGACGGAAATCGACAAGTTGGCGACTTATGCGGCTGAAAGAAAACGGATTCGCCGGGAGGATGTGAGCGCGCTCGTGGTTTCGGCGAAAACCACCACCGTTTGGGAGCTCGCGGACATGCTTGCCCTGCGGCAAGGGAAGAAAGCTCTGGAGTTTCTGGACCGCTTGCTGCGTGCGGGAGAAGAGCCGTTGCAAATGCTTGGCGCCATCGCGTGGATGTACCGCAAACTGACCGAAGCGAGCGAGGTGAAGGGCGTCTCGAACGGCTGGCAGGCCGCCCGCGCGCTGGGAATGCGTCCAGAGCAAGCGGAACTAGCCCTGCAAAGCGCGCGGAAAATATCGAAGCCGCGCCTGCTGGCAGGATTCGGAGCTTTGCAGCGCGCCGACGACCGGCTCAAGGGCGGAAGGGAAGACGCGCGCGCGGTGATGGA
>CAZGBQ010000456.1:0-1591 GCA_964524045.1 uncultured Acidobacteriaceae bacterium | reverse complement strand
TTCTCCTCCCGCCGCTTCGCGATGGATTGGCTCCCGTCTCTCGATCTTTGGGCCCTCGGAATTCTTCTCGCCGGAGTTCTGCTCCCGCTCATCAGCAGCCTCGTCACCGAAGAAATCGGCGCCCGTAGAAAGGGGCCCCGCGGCCGACTCGGCGCTTCTCTGTCGCTCGCCGCGGTGCTGTTTTACGTAATCTTGCGTTCTATCCTCCACGGCAACGCCATCGCTGCCCTCGAATCCCGCACCTATCGTGGCGAGTCCTCGCGCAGAGTCGCCGCTCTTGCCGAATCCAATTCACCATTCCTCTGGCACGGTATCGTCGAAACCGAACGCGCACTCCACGACGTAGACGTTCCCGTCGGCCTAGGCGCCAATTTCGATCCTGGCTCTGCCGTCACTACCTATAAGCCCGAACCTTCCCCCGCGCTCGACGCCGCGCGCAATTCCGCCGTCGCTCGTCGCTTTCTTCGTGCCGCCCGCTTCCCCAAGGCTTCGGTAGAGCAAACGCAAACTGGCTACCACGTCATCTTGCGCGACCTCGGCGACACCCGCGGCGGGACCGCAGCTTTGCCTCTCCAAGCCCTCATCGACACCGATTCCTCCGGCAAAATCCTCTCCGAGGAGCTCGCCTGGGTCCCCTCTTCCCGGAGCTTCTGGAGGAAATGACCGTTACGACCTCGTGTGTTCAAGGTCTCGTGAAGGTTCCGCCTTCTAAGGCGAACCGGGGCCTTCTTTGGAGTGCGGCGGCCTGCCTGCCGCAGGCAAGCTCGACGCCGCTTTTCTTTTCCTGCTCGCTGTTCGCTGCTCTCACTTCAGCGGCGCCACTAACCTGTCATCTCGACCCTTAGGCTGCGGTCCTCCGCAGCTTGAGGCGGAGAGATCTCTCTTCAACTTAGGACCGCCGCTTGAATCAATCGAAAGAGGGAACATTCTGACCAAAATTCCGAGGTTAGCTTACGCGGCGTTTGCTGATCTCTTTTCGCCGCCTGCTGTTCGATGTCACTCTCGCAGCTTTCTAGTGCCTTTCTCCAGCATCTGCTCGCTGCCTGAGTATCAATCGGGAAAGGAGATAGCTCACCAGTGCGAACGCCATTACGAAGACCGTCACTTCCAGCTTGTGCTGTGCCAAAAACGGCAGAGCCTCATGCCCGTAGCGAATCGCCAGATACCCAATTCCGAAATACCGGATGGCTCTCGCAATCGTTATTGCCGACGCAAAACTGACCAGCGGCACCTCGAACACGCCCGCAGCCACCACAAAAACTTTAAAAGGCGTTGGCGGGGGAAGCAGCGCGGCGATCAGCATCCCGCCGAATCCGTTGTGCACTACCCAATTGTGGATCGCCTGCGCCCGGTCGCCCGCGTGCTTGTGAAAGAGCGCCTCTCCGCCCTTCTCGGCCAAATAGAACAGCAACACGCAGCCCAGCACCGACCCGAGCATGGCCATTAACGCGTATAGCGGCATCCTCGTCGGGTGCTGAATCGCCAACTCAATCAAAAGCAGGTCATTGATTACCGGAAACGTCAGCACCGACGAATCAAGAAAGGAAATCAAAAACAGCCCCGGCGCGCCCAGCGTCCCGGCAAACGCCAC
>CAZGBQ010000455.1:0-1600 GCA_964524045.1 uncultured Acidobacteriaceae bacterium | reverse complement strand
TTGTAACCCCCTTGAGCGGTCACTGTCAAGAAGAATGAATTGCATTCAACTAAGCAGAAAATTTCATCCGTATTTGTGCACGGACGCTTTTCGAGCCTCAAACAGGGTCAAGCTGCGATGCGCTCTTAGGGCGGACCTGGCAAGCGATTCCTAATCCTGTTAACTTGAAGACCCGCATCGCGAAGGTTCTGGAGAAGCCATGGCCACATTCGGACTAATCGAATATAACGACGCGAGCCCAGAAGTGCGCGCCATCTACGACGACATCATGGCCACGCGCAAAGTCGATTGGATCAACAATTTCTGGAAAGCCATCGCGCACGATCCACAAATGCTGAAGCGCACATGGGAAAGCATCAAGCAGATCATGGCGCCGGGCGCGCTCGATCCCCTTACGAAAGAATTGATCTACATCGCGGTCAGCGTAACCAACAACTGCACGTATTGCATCGCCTCGCACACGGCTTCGGCATTTGGCAAAGGGATGACGGACGCAATGTTCAAAGAGCTGCAAGCGGTCATCGGCATGGCCAACGAAACGAATAAGCTGGTGACCGGATACCAGGTGGAAGTCGACGCGCGATTCAGGCCGCCTCTGGCAAGATAGCAGTTTCTAGTTGTAACGTTTTCAGTTCTAACCAAAACACCGGAGAAAAGAATCCCTGTGGTTATCGGTTAGGTTGCAGACTCCCAAAAACAAGACGACAAGTCGAGGCATTGGCCGCGGTTTACGAGCCTGTACTGGCGAACAGGTGTTAGGCCGAACACTGTGGTACGCGCGTACTATGTTGGGCCGCTCCGCAGAAGCCGAACATATAAGGGTAGAGCTTTGCCGGAGGCCACTCCGGGCAAGGCCGCAGGAAAATTCTGCTTCGCGCGAGTGTGCCCGTCATGCCTTCCATCACGAAAGATTCCGAGACGCTAACGGCAACGCCGGAGGCCTCGGTCCGGCCCGGATCGGCACAGACAGCGTCCAGCGACTCAGCGGTAAAGCAGCAGCCGGTGGCATTGGAGATTCCGGTCACGGTAAATGGCGCGCGCACCATCGAGGGCAGCGAAAAGCGCGAGCCTTTTTCAGAAACGACCAAGACGGTTCTTGTGTTCGGCGCCGGTGCGGTCATTCGGCTCACCTCCGCGGTTACTCCCGGCCAATTGCTATTCCTCACCAATGAACGAACGAAGAAAGAAATTGTCTGCCAAGTAGTGAAGTCGAAGAACTACCGGAGCGTCAGCGGCTACGTGGAATTGGAATTCACGGAGTCTGCCGTGGGATTTTGGGGCATGCGCTTTCCCGGGGACCGGCTGAATTCCGCGACTCCGCCTGCCCCCGCGGCGGTTCGTCCCGTTGCAAGCAGCGGCTCAGCGGCGCCGCCCCGGCCGGTTGCCCATGGAATCGAGGGACCTGTTGCGAGAGATGTTTCCGCCAGCCCCAAGGTGACGCCGACCCCTGCAACACAAGTGGCGGCAAGCGGGGATTCGAAACCTGGAGAAGCGAAATCCATTGCTCCTGCATCAATTTACGGAAAGCCCGTGTCGGTCGCGCCTGCGGCTTCGATCGTTCCACCGCCGCTTGACTCCGCCGCGTTGCTTGGCGCGCGCG
>CAZGBQ010000454.1:0-1640 GCA_964524045.1 uncultured Acidobacteriaceae bacterium | reverse complement strand
GCCGGCGTAAAGCGATCTTCGCCGTAAAGAATCATGCTGTGGCTGCAATCGAGCAGCACGACCGTGGCGCAGGAACTCTGGTATTCGCACTGGTGGACCATCAAGTCCGAGTAATTCATTTCGATGGGCACCTTAGCGCCTTCGCGCCGCACGGCGTTGAAAAGTGTCTCGCTGATGTCCAGGTTCAGCGTGTCGCCGAATTCGTAAGGGCGTGAAACGCCGCCCGACTCCACGCCGGTGGCCAGATCACGCGTGTCATGGCGGCCAAAGCTGCTGCGGCCCAGCGAACCGAGCAAATCCTGAAGCGTTTTGAATCCGAGAAAATCGATGGTCTTGTCCGTGATTTCGAAGCGCGCTTCAGTGCGATCGCGCGGCTGCCCAAGTTGGCCACGCGCAGAAGTTTGGGGCGGGGGCGTCACTTGCGGAGGCTGCTGGGGATTGATGAAGCCTTCGTTGGCCAGACGCTCCGTAAGCTTATCGATCAGGTCTTTGATTGCCTCGTTGTTCATCGCGTTGGGATCGTTCAGCATTTCCCGCAGCTCGTCGCTCATGGCGCCGTCTGGAAGGAGGTCGCCCTCTTGCAGCGCGCGCAGAATCGCTTCACGCAGCGCTTCCATCGAGCGCTCCGGATCCATCTGCGAAACACCATAGAATTGCGATTCAAATCCGCTTTGCAGGAAAAAATTGCCCAGGCGCTTGACCAGTTCTTCCAAGTCGATGGCGTCGGCCGGCTCGCCCGTGTATTTGCCGTACTTGATGAACTTCATCGCGTCCCTTAGTTTCGCCTGTAATCGTCAGTTGAACTGCCGCCGAGGCGGCCGCCCCGGAAAATCTCGCTCGCGCTGCTCCACTTGCTTCGGCTTTTCCGCGTAGAAGCCGCGCTCTTCGCTGCGCCCGATGCGCCGGTGTGCCCACAAGCCCTCCAAGATCATCTCCGCGGCCGCGGCAGCAGAGCCAGCGTCCTTGCGGTCGGAAATGCCGAGCTTACCGATGTGCTCCATGAGGCCCTGAATCTTGGAAAGCTGCTGGCATCGCTCGACGGCGGTAGCAAGTTCGGGCAATTTCAGTTCGCCACCCAGCTCAAACCATTGAATCACCGGCTGAAAGTTCACGTCGGCAAAATGCTTGCTGAACAATCGCCCAACAGCGGCTCGAATCAGCTCGCGCGCGATGGTGTCCGCGCCTTTAAGCTCGCCTTCGTATTCCAGCTCCATCTTTCCGGTAATCGCGGGAAGGGCCGCGTAAACATCGGCGGCGCGCGCAACCGCGGATTTTTCCCCTGTTCGTGCCACGCGCTGCTCCGCGCTACTCACCACACTTTCCAGCGTAGTGATCGGCAACCGCTGGCTTACGCCGGAGCGGCGGTCCACGCGCTTGTCTTCGCGCGCCTGAAAGGCAATTTCTTCTACAACTTGGCGCAGGTACTGCGGCACTTCCACTCTGCGATTCGCGTCGCGGCCCACCCAGGCTTCCTGCGCGGTAATCCGCATGCCTTCGTCGAGAGTGGACGGATAGTGCGTGCGAATTTCTGCCCCAATGCGGTCCTTCAAAGGCGTGATGATTTTTCCGCGCGCGGTGTAATCCTCGGGGTTCGCCGTAAAGACAAGCAACACATCCAGAGGGAGCCGCAGCGGATAGCC
>CAZGBQ010000453.1:0-1645 GCA_964524045.1 uncultured Acidobacteriaceae bacterium | reverse complement strand
GTCCACCGGCGAGCTGGCCCATCGATCTTCGATTAGGTCGCCAAGCGCCGATTTGCCTTCATGGCCTACCGGCGTCTGGAGCGACACCGGTTCGCGCGAAATGGTTTTCAACTTCTGCACCTTTTCGACCGGAATGTCCATGCGCCGGCCGATCTCGTTGTTGGTCGGCATGCGGCTCAGTTCTTTTTCCAGCTCGCGCACGGCCCGCCGGAACCTGTTCATGCTCTCGTTCATGTGCACCGGGATGCGGATGGTGCGCGACTGGTCCGCGATGGCCCGTGTGATCGCCTGGCGGACCCACCAAGTGGCGTATGTCGAGAATTTGTAGCCAAGCCGGTAGTCGAATTTGTCGGCCGCGCGCATCAGACCGATGTTGCCTTCCTGGACCAGATCCAGCAAGTGCAGTCTATGACGCACGTATTTCTTGGCAATCGAAACCACCAGCCGGAGGTTGCCCTCCACCAGAGCTTCCTTGGCCCGCTCGGCTTCCTGTTCGCCGTGCTGGATGACGTTCAGCGTGTGCTTGAGATCGGCGAGCGGGGCACCTGCCGTGGCCTCGCGCTTGCGAATTTCCCGTTTCAGCTCGCGTGCGCGGTTCTGGACGTTGACGCGGACGCCGGTCTCGATTACCTGCAGCTCCCGTTCAAGATGCGTCAACTCTTCAAACGCTCGCTCGATCTCGTGCGAAAATCCTTTCCACTTCACAAGCTGGAAGGGGATCTTACGGATGGCTAGCGCGGTTCCGACTTTTGCTCGGTTCAGCTTCGAGCACAGGCGCAGGCGAACGCGTTTGGTAGGGAAAGCGGTCGCTTTCAGTTTCTCTTCTATGTGCTGTTGCTGGTCGTGCAAAACAACTACATCGGCGAAAAGCTGCTTCAGCTCGCCGCGCCGTTTGGTGTCTGCCAGCGTACCTTCTTCCAGGTCGCCTAGGTCGACCAGGTTGTCGATTTCCTCGGTCCCTTTCTTCAACTCCTCCGCCAGCTCCACAACTATCAATTGAACCGATGCGGAGCGGCTGATGGCCTTCTGCATCCGCAGCTTGCCGCGCTCCATGCGGCGCGCCAGCTCAACTTCTTCTTCGCGTAGGAGCAGCGGCACGGCGCCCATCTCGCGCAGGTACAACCGTACCAGGTTGTCGGCGTAAATCGACTCTTCTACCGACAGTTGCGGGTATAGAAACTCCTCTTGTTGGGCCGCTTCCGGGTCGAAGAACTTAGGTTCCTCGTCGAAATTGATCCGGAGGGGAGTATCGTTCAGAGAATGATCGTCAAAATGGTCCACCAAGACTCACCTTCACCGCAGACAAAGGCCATCCGGCAATGCGTCGTCCTGTGGCGTGCTGATCCGACAAAGGGGTCGCCGGTTCGAGCCTCCTCCCCCAGATCTGCACGGTTAAGCCGCGGATGGCCAGAAGTATTTCATCCTTCCGGCTGCCCCCGCGGTAATCGATTCTCACGTCAGGACTTATTTGAGATGGATCAGATGGATATTCCAGAGCTTCAGAACCTGTAGTCCCAAAAAAACGCCTAACGGAATGCTACACCTACTCTATCCGACGCGCAAGCCGTCTGTCCGCACTGACTGCACACAGGGGATCTAGACGCATTCGTGCTGACCGACATGGAAGTAGTAGGCACGGCAGGCC
>CAZGBQ010000452.1:0-1669 GCA_964524045.1 uncultured Acidobacteriaceae bacterium | reverse complement strand
ACACCAACATCCGCGACCGCAAGCCCGGTGACGCTGTCAATCTCGAAGCCGACATCCTCGGTAAATATGTCGAACGCTACCTGAAGACGCGCTCAAATTCACGGGCGGAGACTCCTCTGACCTTCGAAAGACTTGCGTCGGAGGGATTCTAAGCAAAGCGCGGTCGGTCTTTAATACGGCGAATCGGTTACGCGCTGAGCTCTCTTCACTCTCCAATTTAGATACAGCCACGTCGCCGCCAGCGCAACCCAAGAGATTCTGGCTATCCAGATGGGGAGGAAATAGGAAAAGACTGCAGAAACAACAAACATCACCGTGACGACTCGAAAGACTTTTCCGAAATCTCTTGAGTCATTTGCCGCGCAACCATTGCAATAAAGAACCAAACCGGCGTCCACCGCGAGCAGTGTAGATCCGACAACCTTCAACACAAACAAAACCCGATTCGATGAATCTCCCGGCGGAAAAATGGAAACGATAATTGAGAGCAGCGTAATGCTGGATCCGAGGCAGCATGCGATCCACACTCCGGCCTTTCCACCTGGCACAAGCACGGCCTGGGGATTCGCATCTCGATCAGGACGATTCGCCAATTTAATTGCCGCCGCAAACATGTACAGGAACGGAATAAAATAGAGGATAATCGTGATATCGACGACTACCTGGTAGGCTCCGCGCGTCGTTTCGTTGATCTGACTCAATAGCAGAACTGCCGCAGAAGCCACGGCTTGCACGATGATGGAAATGTAGGGCGTGCGCCACTTTGGATGAATTTTTCCGAACGCGGCGGGCAAATAGCGGTCAATGCCCACGACAAAAGGCACACGCGCGATTCCCGCCACGGTGCTTCCCACACCCCCCGCGTTCCCCACGGTCACTAGCAACGCCGCCAGCACACCCACGAAGCCAATCTTCAGTGCCATCGAGCCGACCGTGATTGCGTGAAACACGCCGCTCTTGGGATCGACATCCGCAGCAGGCACGACAGACAAGAGGCCAACCGTGCCGATGATGTACATCGCCGCGATCAACGCCGCTGCACTCAAGGCCGCACGCGGCAGAGTTTTCCTTGGGTTGTGAATTTCCGCGCTCATCGCGGAAACGAGCTCCAGTCCCGTGAACGCAAAGGCGATCTGCGACCAGAAATTCACCGTGTCCCAATTCCATACAGGTAGCGCATTCGACCAAGAAAACTGCGTGACGGAACCGTGCTTTCCCGCTAGGACCGCCGCGATGCCTACGAGAATCAGCAACGGCAAGTAGGTCGCCACTCCGCCCGCATTCTGCAGCCACTTGCCAATGTTCAACCCGATGATGTTGAATACTACCGCCACAAGAAGCAGCCCGAGTGATCCCGCAAGCAAGAATGTCCGATCCTGGGAGAGAGCCGCCCCCTTCCCTCCCAACACAAACGCACTCATCGAGGCGCTGGCCAAGAGCAGCCCAGGGAAGTAGAAGATCGTGTAAATCCAATAGGTCCACCCCGCAACGAAGCCGTGAAAGTCCCCGAAGGCTTCTTTGGCCCAGACGTAAAGCCCACCCTCCTCCGGGTAACGCGACGAAAGCTCATTGATTACCAGAGCCATGGGTAGAAAAAAAAACACTGCGGCAAGAACCCACAAGCTGATCGAAGAAGTGCCGTTGTGGGCCGCCGCAGCGATCCATCTCG
>CAZGBQ010000451.1:0-1677 GCA_964524045.1 uncultured Acidobacteriaceae bacterium | reverse complement strand
GCCGATATTGCCTTCTTGAATCAGGTCGAGGAACTGCAAGCCGCGGTTGGTGTACTTCTTCGCGATGGAAACGACCAGGCGGAGGTTGGCCTCAATCAGTTCCTTTTTGGCCTGTTCGGCCTCCGCTTCGCCGCGATGAATCAGCGTGAGCGTACGCTTCAGCTCGGTAAGGCCGACTTCGCTCGCTTCTTCAATGTCCTTCAATTCCGTGCGGCGCGTCCGCAATTCTTTGCGCGCTTCGGCTGCAACTTCGCCCTTCGCAACGTCTGCGCGGCGCTCCAAGCGGCCGGCCTCGCGCTCGAGCGATTGCAGGCGCTCGACGGTGCCGCGCATCTTGTCCACCAGCCGCTTCTTCTCAAACGGATTGAAATCGATGTCGCGGATGGCCAGCGAAATCCCGACGCGCGTGCGCGCCACGGCCCATTTTGCCCGAACGTACGAGCGCTTCTTGGACTTTAGCGTTTTCGCAAGCTTTGCTGCTTGCTTCAGCGCCGTTTCATAGAGCTTTGCAATCTTGTCGATCGACTTGAGAGTCTGTTTAGTTTTGTTGGCGATCTTCTCTTCCGTCAGCTCTTCATCATCGAACTGAACAATTTCTTTGATGGAGCGCACGCCTTTTCGCAGATCGTCGCCGACGGCAATCAATTCCTTGATGACGATGGGAGAACGCGTGATCGAGCGCATCACCACGAGCTGGCCGCGCTCGATGCGCTTGGCGATGGTGACTTCGCCTTCGCGTGTTAGCAAGGGGACCGTGCCCATCTCGCGCAGGTACATGCGCACGGGATCGTTGGTTTTCTCAAGCGAGCCGGGCGTGAGGTCGAGATCCGTTTCGCCCTCGTGGGCATCTTCTTTGACGATGCCTTCCTGGTCGCCGCCCTCGACCGACACCTCCACAGCGCGGGCGGCCTTCGCGGACGCCTGGTCCTCGTAAATCTCAATGCCGTTGCGCTCGAAAGTGGTCAGAAGATCGTCGATCTCTTCTGAAGAATGGACCTCTGCCGGAAGCGAATCGTTTACTTCGTCATACAGGAGGTAGCCACGCTCTTTACCGATGGCAATGAGCTGCCGTACCGCATCGTATTTTTCTTCAAGCCCTACTGCTGCCACAAACCCTCCAGAAACTGAAACGACGGCCTTAGCGAACCGCGGGCGTCAGGAACTCGCTTATCCGCGGAGAGACAGGAAGGCCGCGCAATGGCAAAAGCCACCGGGAGTTCACAAGATCGCTCGCTTTTTTGTTTGAATCTTCTGTGCCGCGCCCGTTCATTCGCTAGGTGGCCCTGTGCGCCGCCCGCCACTCGCACCGTATTGGGCCTGGCCCCTGTCGCTAAGTACATAGATATAGATGCGTTTAGCGACAAAACGGTTACCCATAAAACCTTTTTACGTTACATGTTCCAGCACCCTCGCGTCAATCTTTTTAATTCGCGGAAATGTGTGGAAGAACGCCCACAGACCACCAGCGACGCCCCGCCAGTTGAGGTTTCAGGGTTGCGGCGCCCGGAGGGAAAAATTAGCGGGCGGCAGCCAGGCGACGCATGAGCTGCTGCTTGCGGGTGAGCAAGTCTCGCAGGGCCTCGCCGGCAGGGCTGGCCTCAATGCTGCGCTGAACCTCCGCGAGCTCTTTCTCTGCCTGCCGTTGTTGCAGCGTGTCGATGCAGCTCAACGCTTCCT
>CAZGBQ010000450.1:0-1694 GCA_964524045.1 uncultured Acidobacteriaceae bacterium | reverse complement strand
TCCGGCCGCAACGTTTCCTGGTGGCTCGCTGGAACGTCGATGGTGGCTACAACATTTGCCGCTGACACGCCGCTCGCCGTCACTGGGTTGGTCTACGCCAACGGAGTCGCCGGGAACTGGTTGTGGTGGAGCTTTTTGCCATCCGGAATGATGACAGTGTTTCTGTTTGCCCGCATGTGGCGCCGCTCCGGCTTGATCACCGACGTGCAGTTTGCCGAATTCCGCTACTCCGGAAGGCCCGCCGCGTTCCTGCGCGGATTTCGCGCCGTCTATCTCGGATTGCTGATGAACTGCCTGATCCTGGGCTGGGTGACCAAGGCGATGGTGAACATCATCAGTACGTCGCTGGGCGTGAGCGACGCCAAGGCGCTGGCGATTTGCGTTTTTTTCCTGATGCCGTTCACCGGGCTTTACGTTTCGCTTGGTGGGTTGTGGGGGGTCCTGTGGACTGACCTGTTCCAGTTTGTGTTGAAGATGGCCATCGTCATCGGAGTCGCGTGGTACGGCGTGCACGCTGCTGGTGGAATGCAGGAGTTGCTCGCGAAACTTGCCGCGAAGCGCGGCGAAGTGGGCGCGGGCGCGAGCGACATTACTGCAATGCTTCCAGATTTTTCGCGGGGCCTCACAGGTGAAGCAATCTGGACTCTGCCGGTCATCACGTTTGTCGTGCATCTTGCCGTGCAGTGGTGGGCGTTCTGGTATCCGGGAGCGGAACCGGGCGGCGGTGGCTACGTCGCGCAGAGAATTTTCAGCGCCCGCGACGAGCGCCACGGACTATTGTCCGTCTTGTGGTTCAATCTCGCCCACTACGCGCTGCGGCCCTGGCCCTGGATTTTGACGGCCCTTGCCGCGGTCGTTCTCTATCCCGGCCTTGCGCAACCGGAACGCGGCTACATGCTCGTGGCCACGCGCAACACGCCGCACGCCGTGCTCGGCATTCTTCTTGCCGGTTTCATGGCGGCGTTCATGTCGACCGTCGCCACGCAACTCAATTGGGGTAGCTCGTATCTTGTCGAAGATTTCTATCGCCGCTTTCTGAAGAAAGGCGCAAGCGAGTCGCACTATGTAAACGCATCGCGGCTGGCGACGGTATTTCTCGTTCTAGTTGCGGCCGCCGTTGCCTGGGAACTGAAGTCCGTCTCCGAAGGCTGGAAAATCGTACTGGAACTCGGCGCCGGAACGGGCGGAGTTTACCTGCTGCGCTGGTATTGGTGGCGCGTGAACGCGTGGAGCGAAATCTCCGCGATGGCCGCCGCGCTTATCACGACACTCTCGCTTCATTCGAGCGCGTTGTGGATGGCGATTGCCGGGCGGTCGAAGCCCTTTTCCGGCTCCGATCCGGTGGTGTTTGCGAAGACCACTTTGTGCACCACCGGCGTGACCACGCTTGTATGGATTGCCGTTACGCTTCTGACTGTGCCGGAGAAAAACGAAACGCTTATCCGGTTCTACAAGAAAGTGCGCCCGCAGGTCACCGGTTGGAAGCCCATCGCAGCGCTCGCTAGCAGCGATCCGGGCACGCGTGATCTGGGCCGCAATCTTCTGAGCTGGCTGCTCGGGTGCGTCATGATTTACAGCATGCTTGCCTGCATCGGGCAAATCTGTTTCGGACGTTATTCTTCGGCAGGTATTTCCGGCGTGTTCGCGGTGATCTCCGCTCTTGCGGTCGCCCGGTTCATGCCCAAGCCCAACGA
>CAZGBQ010000449.1:0-1714 GCA_964524045.1 uncultured Acidobacteriaceae bacterium | reverse complement strand
GTGCAGTTCATCGGCCCGCGCTTCCAGCGCGTGTTTCGCTCCGAATCCGCCGCTTAAGTCCTCGCTCGCTAAACATGCCGGTGTGACACCGCCTTATAACTAGCGGCCTTCGGGACCAAGGTACGTGGCCAGGAACCACGTGTTGCCGAAGGGATCGACAATGCCGGCGGCGCGATCTCCGTACGGAGCGGTGTAAGGCGCGTGGACGCCTTTCGCTCCTGCAGCCACGGCTTGAGCATAGAGTGCGTCAGTATCGGGGACGTAGACGTGAAGGTAAGACTGCTGCGCTTCGCCTTGGGCTTCGTCGATTTCGAAAGTAGCGCCGGCGATTTCGATGGTGGCGTGCAGGACTGTGCCGCCGGGCGACTTGTGAACACCCGTGGCCAGTGCCCCGAGAGCAGCTTCGATAAACGGGATCATGTTGTGCGCATCGCGCAGGTGAAGATAGGGCTGCACGGTAAGAAAACCCTCGGCGCCCGGAACCCAACTCTTGCGCGTGGCGATGTACCAGGTATTGCCGAAGGGGTCTTTGGCCTCGCCCCAGCGGTCCCCAGAAGGATGGTCGTCGGTGGGCGCGTAAACCGCCGTCGCGCCAGCCGCGAGGGCGTTGGCGTAGGTGGCGTCGGCATTTGGGACATACAAATGCGTGGTCATGGAACGCTGCTGGTATTGTTCGTTGGCGTCCCCGAGCTCGATCACGGAGTTACCGACGGCAACTTCGGCGTGCATGATGGAGCCGTCTGGCCGGGGCACGCGGATGCGTTCGTTGCCGTCGAACGCCGCAACGAGGAATTCAATAAACTTGGGCGCATTGTTGACCAGGAAATACGGCGCGATGTTGGGGAAGTTTTCGCGGCGGAACTGAGTGGGCTTTGCTACCGCCGCAGATGAGGCTGTTTGGTTCATGGATGTTCTCCTTTGCAAATCGGACTTGAGTGCTGCTCGAAATCCTTCCCGCGGCAGATAGCGCAGCTCGCGGGCAATGGCGGCGAGGGCTGCAAGATCGCGGTGAGGGGCGGCCTCTGGCCTCGGCTGCAGAGACACCAGCAAAGCCTGCACAGCTTCTTCGACTTGCTCGGCAAGCGCGCGCTTAGGCAGGTGCTTAGGCATGGCCACCTCCTATCTGCGCTCGCAGGCGTTGCAGCGCGCGCAATTGCAATTGCTTGACCGCGCCCTCCGATTTGCCCAGCTTCCGCGCGATTTCGCGAATGCTCTTTTGCTCCACAAATCGCTCATGAACGACGCGGCGCTGGGCTTCAGGAAGTTGTTCCACTGACCGCAGCAGCTTCGCGCGATATTCGATGGTTCTCAACTCTGAAGCCTGGAAGCCGGGATCGCCACTAATTTCCTCCGGATCGTCGGGTGAAGGGAACTCCCGCGCCGCGCGTTTTGCCTGATCGACAACGGCATTTGCGGCGATGCGCAGTAGCCACGCGGCGAACGGAACGCCACGCCATTCATAACGAGGCAAATTTGCCAGCGCTTTATGAAACACTTCCGAAGTCACGTCTTCGGCAGTGGCGCGGTCATGCGTGCGGCTAGCGACAAATCCATACACCCGCTCGAAATGTAGTTCATAGAGCGCATCGAACTTCGCCGGATCGCTTTGCGCGGCTGCCACAAGCAGGCGTTCGTCCGCCTGCCCTGGCGTGCTAGCTCTTTCAGGCGAGCTGCTAACTCGCGGAGCAGCCTTCTTTCCCGGTCGTCGGGTGGC
>CAZGBQ010000448.1:0-1722 GCA_964524045.1 uncultured Acidobacteriaceae bacterium | reverse complement strand
TCTGCTGGCTCGGCGGCTGGGATCGGTGCCGCGTCTTCTTCGTCGTGATGGTGGAAAGACGATACCGTAGCCCGCGCCGCTAGAGCCCCTATTCCGCTATCGCCGCCAGCTACGACGACCCGTGGTGATGGCGCCGGTCGTTGGGTAGGGCAATGTCTTGAATCTCGTCCTCCTTGGTTGGGACAATTGGTGGTAGCACTACTACCGGGATGGGCCGATCGGTAGCCTCAACTTCCTCCCGTTGTCCGAGAATTTGCCTGCCGAGCAAGACGGCCATCATGCTGCTCCCTTTTTCCAATAGCCGCATTTGTCCCCGCCGGATCGCGATCTTCCCTTTGGCCCGGCCCCGCTCCATCACCGCCACAAACTCCGGAGACTGGCGCTCTTGCTCGATCCTCTCCACAGTCACTCCAAAGCGGCTCGCGATCTCCTGATCGGTGCAGTGCAGCATACAGAGTTTCTCCAGTTTGACCAGGTCGATCGCTGTGTCTTCGTGGCCAGCCGTCGGGCGGTGGTCGTCCAAGCTGAATTGGAAATCAAATTCGTCCCTTGGCATCTTATGTTCCAATCTTTCCAGACGCTTCGCGGTCTCACGTTTCATGATCTTTGGCCCCCCTCGCTGCTAGAATTGTGGGTCTGTGTTTCTCCCCCATCTGTGGTTCATAATTCTTGGTGCTGCGCTTGTTCCACCCGCTTGAGCCGCAGGCCCACGTCCTCCAACTCGTATGTCTTCTCGGCATGTTGTATAACACTCTCAGCGGCGTGCAGGCGGACCGAAGGCGGCGTACTCGGATCCAGCATCACTTTCACCATAGTCGCAGCCGCGGCACTGGAGGCCTGCAGCAGTCTGCTGCCCGAACGCGACAGCGCCTCGCGCCGCACTTCGCTGCAGGCCGCCTGAAACTCCGGTTTTTTCGACCAGCGCCACACCGTCACCTCCGACATGTTCAGCGCGGCGGCAGCCTTTTGGACGCTGCCGTGCTCGAACATCGCCTGGGCGATTCGCTCCATCTTCTGGCGGCGCCTGCTCTCCGTCATCGCGATTCCTTCGCCCTCAAAATGATTCCTGCACAATTTGCTTGTATGTGCGGACGTTCAGAGCAATCCATGTCGTGACTGCGGTTACTACCGCAAAAGGAGAATACGACATGGACACTTCGATCCCGGAACAGCAAGACACCCCGCAACCAACCGGCATGGCCCAAAAGCCAAAGCCTCGTACCAAGCCCCGCGCCACCAAGGCGCGTCACAAGGCCACCAGCGCAAACAAGGGCGCCAGGGCGCGCAAACGAGCCGCTCCTGGCCCCCGGCCCGGCAGCAAGACGGCCAAGGTCCTCCAGCTGCTCCAGCGGTCCGGCGGCGTTACTTTGAAGGACCTCATGAAAGCCACCGGCTGGCAGGCCCACTCCGTGCGCGGCTTCCTCTCCGGCGCCCTGGGCAAGAAAATGGGCCTCAACGTTGAATCCACCAAACGAGAGGATGGCGATCGCGTTTACAGCCTCGTCAAGTAGCATCGCTCCCACTTGCCTCTCGCCCGCCCGGTCACGGCCGAGGCGGGCGTTTTCTTTTGGGCTTGGACCAGATCTTCCGCAGCTCCGATTCACACCGCCTCCTGGCAACTTTCCTGCGCGAATTCCTCAAAGGTGCGTCCATCACTTTCAAGCGTTGCCTTGTTCCCCGTGAAGCCTTGCCAGCGTTTCACGATCACATCGACGTACTTCG
>CAZGBQ010000447.1:0-1740 GCA_964524045.1 uncultured Acidobacteriaceae bacterium | reverse complement strand
GGCTGACGTCCCGGAGATAAGCTTCATCACCTGGTTCCAGCTCAACAGTGGCGCTCCCTGCAAAACCAATTTCCGCGAAGGCTTGGCGCACCGCCGGCCAGTCCACGTCGCCGTCACCGAGGTTTGTCCAGGCGTATCCATTTTCCTTCCGCTTGAAATCCTTTAGGTGCACCTTGACGATTCGCTTGCCGAGTGCTCGTATCCAGTCCTGCGGATAGCCGTAGAGCACCACGTTGCCCACGTCGAACCAGGCCTTGATCCACGGGCTGTGAAACTCATCAATATAGTTGGCCATTTCGAGCGGACTGAGCAGGAACTTGTTCCAAACTTCCTCGATGGCGATGACGATTTTGAGTTCTTCCGCAAGTGGCATGAGCTTGCGGATTTCTGCCTGAGAGCGCGTCCATGCGTCGCGGTAGGAAGTCTGCGCATTCACAACGGCGGGAACGAGCAGCACGGCATCGGCGCCCCACAATTTGGCGTTGTGGAGCGAGGTGCGCATGCCGGCGAGGCTTCTCTCCACGACGGCCGGGCCGCTCGAGGAGAGCGGATACTTCCAGTGGTCCATGTTCATAACAGAATCGATGTGGATGGAAACAGCGTCGGCGGCTTTCTTGATTTCTTCGGCGACGCTTTCGTCAGGAGTGGTGGGCGCTTGCACAACGTCGAACCCGGCGTCGCGCGCCATTTTGAAGCGGTCGGCGTAGCTGAGTTTTTCCGGAAGCATTCCGAGCAGCACGCCTTTTTTAATGGGAAGTGACGCTGAATCGGCGGGCCCAACGAACAAAGACTCGGGAACGCCAACGCCCATTCCTGCGGCGCAAGCAGCGGCGATGGAGGATTTAAGAAATTCGCGGCGGGACGAGTCGCACATGGGGAACACCTCGACGAAAAGTTAAGAAAGATGGCGGCATTAAGGCACCGCTACAATTTGTGCAAGTCGATTTTTGGATCCCAGACTTCGTTGGACTTCATTAATTCGTCCCAGGTGACTTCGCGCCCGGTGTAAGCGGCGGCGCGCGCCATCATGCAGGAAAGCGCGGACTCCGCGCCTTTCGCAGCCTGATTATGGAAATTGCCGCTGGTAATGCTGGCGACGAATGCTTTCTTTTTTTCCGGATCGGCCTGCTCGAGATTCGAAGTGAATTTTCCTGTGGCGGAAAATCCCTTGTCCGTAGCAGTAGCCTCCTTCGGCGCAGCGGCTTCCCACTGCCACGGTTCATCGCCCCAAATACCGAGTGGACCGCGATAGGGAGATTGCGAAGTGCCTTTGGTGCCGAAGAAACGCTCGGTAACGTCCCACCAGCCCTTGGCAAACTGCGTGGAGCTGAAGGTGACGTCCACGCCGTCAGGATATTGAAAGACGGCGTTGTAGTTTCCATAGCAATCGCCGTCGCTTGCGGGCCGTCCGAGGCGGCTACCGGTGGCCGATGCCTTCAGCGGATGCGACTGCAAAATCCAGTTGCAGATATCAATGACGTGGATATTCTGCTCGACAATGATGTCGCCCGAAAGCGCGCGATCGTATAACCAGTTGCGAAGACGGCGCTCAGCTGGGGAAGCCTTGGGCCAGGCCGGGCGGTCGATGTATCCGGTCAAGTAGTACGCTTCGCCGCAGACAATCTTTCCGAGCGCGCCTGCATGAATGCGGCGCACTATCTCTACAAATGGGGGGCAATCGCGGATTTGGAAGCCAACGTCGAGGCTGAGCTTCCCTTCGGCCCGTTTGCCGATTTCGAT
>CAZGBQ010000446.1:0-1748 GCA_964524045.1 uncultured Acidobacteriaceae bacterium | reverse complement strand
TTTTTCGAACGCTTTTGGGCCTCGGTCGTGAATCGCAGCCCCAATATGTTCACGCTCATCGGACTGGGAACAGGCGCAGCTTATCTGGACAGTGTCGTTGCAACATTTTTTCCGCAAGTTTTTCCGGCGTCGTTTCGCAGCATGAATGGCGGCGCGCCGGTTTATTTCGAAGCTGCGGCGGTCATCACGACACTTGTCTTGCTTGGACAAGTCTTGGAACTGCGCGCCCGGCAACGGACCAGCGGAGCGATTCGAGCGCTTCTGAACCTCGCGCCGCGACAAGCGCATTTGCTTTTGGCCGATGGCTCGGAAAAGGACGTCCCGCTCGATCAGGTCATACGCGCTGACCGTTTACGCGTGCGCCCCGGCGAACGCGTGCCTGTTGACGGCGTGATCCGCGAAGGGGCGAGCGCGGTTGACGAATCGATGATCACCGGCGAACCGATGCCCGTGGAAAAGAGCGCCGGTGATGGTGTCACCGGAGGCACGCTGAATACGAGCGGCAGCTTTGTCATGGAAGCGCAGCGCGTGGGCAGCGAGACGATGCTCGCGCAAATCGTAAAGCTGGTCAGCGAAGCGCAGCGGAGCCGCGCACCCGTGCAGCGCCTGGCTGACCGAGTCGCTTCGTACTTCGTTCCGGCCGTCGTGTTCGCGGCGGTTCTGGCTTTCTTGGGCTGGCTCTTTCTTGGGCCTGAGCCGCGTTTTGCGCACGCGCTTGTCGCCGCGGTTTCCGTTCTAATCATTGCGTGTCCCTGCGCGCTCGGTCTGGCCACGCCCATGTCCATCATGGTAGCCGTTGGCAGGGGCGCTCACGCGGGCGTCTTGGTGCGCAACGCGCAAGCCCTGGAAACGCTCGGCAAAGTGGATACGCTTGTGGTCGACAAGACCGGGACGCTGACCGAGGGCAAGCCTCGTGTGAGCGCGGTGAGCGTCTTTGAAGGCGGGGGGTTTACAGAGGACAGATTGTTGCAGCTGGCCGCAAGCGTCGAGAACCCGAGCGAGCACCCTCTGGCACGTGCGATCGTCAATGCTGCTAAGGAAAGAGGCGTCGAACTAGCCGAGGCTTCCGAATTCCATGCAACCTCGGGCAGCGGCGTCGAAGGTAGAGTGCTCGGAGATAGAGTCCTGGTGGGGACCACAAGATTTCTGTCGGAGAAAGGCGTTACTGGCGCAACAGGAGAGAAGTTACGCAGCCCAGATTTCGGCAGTGAGCGAGCGGCCGGTGCAACTCTCGTCCTGGTGGCAGTCAACGAAAAGATCGGCGGTGCCATCGCGTTGGCTGACAGGGTGAAGGAGTCGGCGCCGCAGGCAATCAGTGACCTTCGTGAAGAGAGACTGCGCATCGTGGTGCTCACAGGCGATCGAATGGACTCCGCAAAGATGATTGCGGACAAACTCGGGATTTCGGAAGTGCAGGGAGATGTTCTGCCGGAGAAAAAGGGAGAAATCGTAAAGCAATTGAGGAGGGAAGGGCTTGTTGTCGCGATGGCTGGAGATGGAATCAACGACGCGCCGGCGCTGGCCGCAGCCGACGTGGGGATCGCCATGGGCACGGGCACAGACGTAGCCATCGAAAACGCCGGCATCACGCTTCTGAAGGGCGACTTGCGCGGAATTGTGCGTGCGCGGAAGCTTAGCCGGGCGACGATTCGAAACATCAAGCAGAATCTGGCGTGGGCTTTTCTTTACAACGTGATCGGAATTCCCATTGCCGCTGGCGCCTTTTACCCGCTCCTTGGCTGGCTGCT
>CAZGBQ010000445.1:0-1750 GCA_964524045.1 uncultured Acidobacteriaceae bacterium | reverse complement strand
GCAAAACGCGCCGGGTTTTTCCAGCAGGTCCAACGTGGCCCCCAGAAAGCACCCGCGCGCGATCGAGTCCGGCAATTGGCTGTGGCCATGCGCAAGAAAAATCTCTCCGTCTATGACATCCAACGCGATCTCGCCAGTGCGGGTCACACCATCAGCATCAATGCGCTGACGGTGCTCCTGCGCGAGGAAGGTTTTGCGCGGCTTCCACGCCGCGGCGATGAGGAACGACCCGCCACGCTCAAGCCTGAACCTGCTGCCGTTGCCGATGTGCGCGAATTGGATGCGTCTCCCAGATCGTTCCGCACCCAAGCCGGCGGACTGTTCTTCTTCGTCCCGCTGATGCGCAGCCTGGATCTGCGCCAAGTATTGCGCGGTGTGGATATGCCCGGATCGAACATGATCCCCGCTGAACAGGCCGTGCGCACACTGTTGGCTCTCAAACTTATCGGTAAGGAACGGACGAGTCATGTCATGGACTTGGTCTTTGACGAAGGCATTGCGCTGTTTGCCGGACTCAACGTGGTTCCCAAACGTTCCTATCTGGCCGCATACAGCTCCAGTATCGGCCAAGACACCATCCTGGCGATGATGGCCGCCTGGTCCAAGCAAGTCCAACTCGCTGGACTCCAATACGGTTCGTCGATCGATCTGGATTTTCATACGGTTCCTGCCAACACTCAGGAAGAGCCACTGGAAAAACACTACGTTTCCAGCCGCAGCCGGAGTCAGAAGGGCGTCCTGGTTTTCCTGGCGCGCGACGCCACCCAGCGTGTTCTTTGCTACGCGCGCGCGGGAATCACCAAGGCCGAGCAACCTGGCGAGATTCGACGTTTTGTCGACTTCTGGAAGAAGCAGACTGGATTGCTGCCCGCCGAGCTCGTGTTCGACTCCCGCCTCACTACCTATGAGCATCTTGCGGAAATTAATCGCCGGGGCATCCTCTTTATGACCTTGCGGCGACGCTCCAAGAAAATGCTCGGCGAGATCTGGAGCCGTCCGACCTCCGCATGGCGCCGGATTACCTTGCCCTCCTTAGCCCGTACTTTCCGTACTCCCAAAGTCTTGGATGAGCGCATTCAACTGAAGGAATATGGCGGCGAATTGCGCCAAGTCAGCATCATTGATCTCGGCCACGAAGAGCCGACCATTTTACTCACCAATAACTTCAAAATCGGCTGCTCCGCCCTGATCACGCGCTACGCCCAAAGAATGCTCATCGAGAACGGAATCTCCGAAGCTATCCAGTTTTTTCACATCGACGCCCTCTCTTCCATGATCGGCCTTAAAGTCGACTTCGACCTGCAAATCACTCTCATGGCCAGTTCTCTCTACCGCCTTATGGCCCAGCGCATTGCACGCGAATACAGTCGCGCTCAGGCAAAAACTATCTTCAGAAACCTCTTGGACATGTCGGCGACCGTGACTATCGAAGCGCGTCAAGTCGTCGTCACTCTCGACAAACGCGCTCACAATCCCTACCTTGTCTCTTCGGGACTCGCGAAATCTCCGACTCCTATGCCCTGGTTCGCCGGCAAGAAGCTCGTCATCGAGTTCTCCTAACCCAGCCGGTCGTCGATCATTAAAATGTTAGTTGTTTTCCAGTACTGTGGAAATCGAGGCTAGGCAAATTTTCGCGAACGGTTACCCCAGGGGATTTTCCCCTCCTTGAAAAGGAGGGGTGGCTGCGCCAGTAAAAGGAAGTCGCGAAGCCACCGAAGCGGCGCAGACGGGGTGGTCAGTTCGGCGAAAT
>CAZGBQ010000444.1:0-1753 GCA_964524045.1 uncultured Acidobacteriaceae bacterium | reverse complement strand
CCAATCAGCGGAAAGTCTTGCGCGTGCGAATCCGCAAACAGCTGCAAGCCGTTCCACAAAAACACTAGCCGTTCAAGACCATGCGGCATTTGTGATGACCAAATCTGAAAACCCAAAGAAAGCGTTCCGAAGCGGATTTGTGGCCATTCTGGGGCGGCCGAACGCGGGGAAATCCACGCTCTTGAATCGCCTGGTTGGGCAGAAGATTGCCATCGTCACCTCGAAGCCACAGACGACGCGGAATCGCATTCAGGGAATCGTGACGAAGCCGGAAGGGCAGATTGTATTCATCGACACGCCGGGTTTGCATGAGGCGAATTCAGAGCTTGGCAAGCAGATGATGCAGGAAGTGGCCGCGGCGCTAGAAGGGATCGACGTGCTGTTGCTGATGGCGGACGCGAGCGCGGCCGAGCCTGCCACGGCAGGCAGGCCGCGCGCTGATGAGTTGTTGGCGGAAAGGGCGCGGAAGTTCGGCGGCAAAACGATCCTGGCGCTGAATAAGGTAGATCGCCTGCCCAAGGCTAAGCTGCTGCCGCTGATCGATGCGTACGCGAAAGCATTTGAGTTTTCCGCGATCGTTCCTATCTCCGCGTTGAAAGGCGATGGCTGCAGCGAGCTTCTGGCTGAGATTCTGAAGCTCCTGCCCGAAGGAGAGGCGTACTTTCCCGAAGAGCAGGTGACGGATCAGCCGGAGCGCTTTTTGGCCGCAGAGATTGTTCGCGAGAAAGCCATCCGGGTGATGTATCACGAAGTGCCCTACGCGCTGGCGGTGATCGTCGAGAAATTTGAAGAGACCCCGAAGCTGTTGCGCATTGAAGCGATCATGCACGTCGAGCGGGATACACAAAAGAAAATCCTGATCGGCCATAAAGGAGAAATGATCAAGCGAATTGGAACGGAAGCGCGAAAGGAATTGGAAAAGCTCCTAGGAACCAAAATCTATCTCGGCCTGTACGTCAAAGTGGTTCCGGATTGGCGTGAGAGTCCACAGCGCGTGAGAGAACTGGATTGGCGCTTCCAACTGGAAGGGCTATCGATTACTCCCAGGGACGAGGAATAATTTCCTGATGATTCAGCGGATCGGCCATAGGGCCCGGTTTCCAGCGCTTAGCCTTCAGTCGTCACCAGGGGATGTCAAGTTTCCTAAGCGAAATGAGAGCCTCTTGCCGCACCTCTTCAGAATCGCTCTTCTCCAATTCTCGAAGTCGGTCAGCCGCTAGGGCGCGGAGGTCTCATGAGGCGTCGTTCTGGCCAGAATCTCAAAACCGTGAGGGACGGCCGCCCGCGCAGGCAGACGTGCTTTTCGCCCAAGGGCTGTAAGCGTTTCTAAAGCGTTTTCGTCTGCGTACCGCTCACCAAAAATCTCAGACGTGACGAAAGCACCCATCCAGTCTTTGTACTTGTCGAAGGCGTTTGCCAAAACAACTCTCAAGTCGTCCCGCTGCCGGTCTGTCAGTTCCTCCCAGTTGCTACTAATGAAATAAACGAGCGTCCAGGAATCCTTCAGTTCCAAATACAACTCGTCACCAAGCAGTTTCGTCAGTTCTTCCAGAAAACCCTTTGGCCAACCTTCAGTTACGGTGAGGATTTCAAGTTCGTTGAAAATGGCGTTCACTTCTTTGGTGTCTTGTGAATTCCTGCAGGCGCGCAATTTTTCCAGTGCAGCTGTGAAGTCTGACATCGGAACCCTTATCGAGCTAATCTGGGGCGGCGATGCCGAGGGATTTCATTTTGCGGTAGAGATGGCTGCGCT
>CAZGBQ010000443.1:0-1766 GCA_964524045.1 uncultured Acidobacteriaceae bacterium | reverse complement strand
CAAGAGCGCTGGCGCAAATCAGCCATCCGAATATCGTGACCATCTACAGCCTCGGGGCGTCTGAAGAAATTCCTCACTTTGTGATGGAATACGTCGACGGCGTGGACTTGTTCACCGCCACGAGAGCGCTGACCATCGAGCAGCGCGCAGCACTGATGCGGAAAGTGGTGCTGGCTGTCGAGGTTCTGCACGAACATCACATTCTGCACCGCGACTTGAAGCCCGCCAACATTCTGGTGGGCGCTGATCTGCAACCCAAGCTATTGGATTTCGGACTGGCGCGCCACGAAGAATCAGGCGACCATCTCACTCTTTTTGGGGAAATGGTCGGCACACCCGGCTATTTCTCGCCCGAACAAACCACTCCCGAGAAAGAATTGGACGCGCGAAGCGACATTTTTTCGCTGGGCACAATTCTGTACGAAGTTCTTACCGGCGTGCTGCCGTTTTCAGCGCAGCCGCTCGCGGGACAGATGGAGGCTATCCGCACTTCGGACCCCGAACTTCCGCGGCGAATGAATCCCGAGATCCCCGGCGACTTGCAGGACATTTGCCTGAAGGCCTTGGAGAAGAAACCGGAAAATCGGTACCGCTCCGCGCGGGAAATGGCAGGCGAACTGGAGCGTTTTCTGGCAGGCGAGAAAGTCCATGCCAACCCGACAACCTACGGCAGCTTGGTTTCAGCAAAGATCCAGGAGCATCTGGCGGAAATCGAAGGCTGGCGCCGGGACGAAGTGCTCTCGGATGCGGAGTGCGAAGGGTTTCGGAAGCAATACGGGCGCCTCGTGGAGCGCGAGGATGCCTGGATACTGCAAGCGCGCCGGCTGACGTTTCCGCAGGTGACTCTCTATCTCGGCGCGTGGATTTTGATTGCTGGCGCGGCCTTACTGTTCCTGTTTCACTTTGTGCGCCTCTCCGGAACTCCACGCGTGCTCGTGGCGGCTTGCGTAACCGTGCTGACCCTCTGGGGAGGGCTGGCGCTCTGGCGAAAAAACCAGCTTCGAAACGGCATTGCGCATTTGCTCGCAGTGTGCCTGTTGATTCCGATTACCCTTCTTGTGGCGATGGGCGAATATCACATCCGTGCGATTCCGGCGGAGGATCCGGATTGGGAGCTCCTGCACAACATTTCCGGGTCGTTCCAGGAAATCACCAACCTGCAATTGTGGTGGGCAATTGCTCTTTCGATGCCCGTGTACGTGTGGCTGCGCCGCTATACGCGCTCTTCCGTGTTTTCGCTCGTAGCTTCGGTGATGGGCGTCCTGCTGTGCACCGTGACGCTGGCGCGCATGGGGCTGATCGACTGGTTGAATCACGAACACAGCAAGTTGTATTTCCGGCTGATTCCGATTGCGATTATGTTTTTGGCCTGCGGATACGTGCTGGAGCGTCTGAAGTTCCCCAATGATTCCCGCTATTTCTATCCGATGGCCGTGGCGTTTACGATTGTGGCCTTGAGCGGCCTGGCGTCCGACTACGAATCGCTACAAAACTTGCTCAAGCGCGTTTTACCCTGGACGCGGGGCGAGATCGAGTATCTGTTTATCGGGAATGCGGGCATCTATCTCTTATTGCAGACCGGCTTCGGGCGCTTCGATCTGTCCCAGATGCGCGCGGTCGCCAAGGCCTTCCGGTTCGTTATTCCAGGGCACATCCTTACGTCCTTGTTGTCCCTCGGGATCCGCGCCAGTGACCGCTGGAACAAGTCCGTGGCAGATCTTTCACTCAAGCATGAGGCCCGAACCTTCGAGACTCTACTTCCCTTG
>CAZGBQ010000442.1:0-1792 GCA_964524045.1 uncultured Acidobacteriaceae bacterium | reverse complement strand
GACGGCACACACGACTGGGTGCTGGTCCTGCAGTAGCACAAGTCACGAACACTAGTTCTCCGCTCGCGGTCGGGTGTCGCGTTGAGGTAGAGGATTCTCTATTTCGCGAGCTGGTATTCGCCCTCAACGTCGCACAACAGATTCTCACCATCTGGCTTGCAGTTGAACGTGCCTTTGCCTTTTATCCCCTTGAGCTTGCCACTCCCGCCGTTCAATCCCCAGGTGCCCTTTAGCTCGACGACGGCACCGTCTTTGTTCGTCCCCGTGCCTTGATACGAAAAGAAAGCCTTGTCGCCGCTTTCCATCGCGGCCACGTGGACGCCGCGCGCCTTCGCGATGTTGCCACTGATGTCGGCGGTCTCGGTACTCACGCCATCTTTGGATTTATCACCGCCGATTTCCATCGGCTTGGTGTACGTGCACTTGATCTGCTCCACAGCCATGCTGTGGTCTGGCCGATCACCTACGGGAATCGCGTGCACGGGATCGGGCTTGGCGCACTTCGCGGTTCCGCTCACTTTGGTTTGGGCATTTGCGGTCGCCGCAAAGAAACACAGTGCGGCGGCTACCATGAAAAATCGACGCATGGGAATCCACCTCCTTCGAAGATTTTGTGGGGCCTGTCCGGAGTGCCTCGAAGCGTATGCTCCAGTTGGCAGAGGTGTCAAGCCCGGCACCCTGAGCTGCTCAGCATGGATTTTCGTGTCGCCGTTCACGTAGGGGCGCGTCCCGCTGAAGTCGCCGCTTCATTTTGAAAACGCATGGGGCTGAAGCGGTCCCAATCCATGCTGACTTTTTGTTCGGTGATCCATTCACGAATCAGCCGCGCGGTGATGGGTGTTAGCAGAATGCCGCTGCGGAAATGTCCCGTGGCCATTAGCAGGCCTTCTAGATCCGTTGGACCCAGGATGGGAAGGTGGTCGGAAGAATCGGGACGCAAGCCCGCCCAGGTTTCTTCGATGCGCGCATTCTTCAGGGCTGGAGCGAGCTCGATGGCCGCCGCAAGGATTTTCTCGATGCCGCCCGCCGTCACGCGCTTGTCGAAGCCAACGTGCTCGATGGTCGCGCCGGCAAGGATGCGGCCATCGTTCCGCGGCACAAGGTAGATTTTTTCTGACCACAGCACACGTTCGATTTGCAGATCGTCGGCTCGCAGCGCGGCCATTTGTCCCTTCGCGGGCCGCACGGGAGCGTAGGCGGCGACTCCGTCGATAGCGCCGGAAAAGCAGCCGGCGGCGATAATCGTCCACTTCGCCTCCACTTTCTCGTTCTGCAACATCAGGCCGCGGCAGCGACGGCCTTCGCGCAAGATCCCTTTCGCGCCCTTGCCAGTATGAATTTCCGCGCCACTCTGCTGTGCGGCGGACAAAACGGCGGCGGTCAGCGCGCGGTTGTCAATCGAGGCTTCGTCGGGCCGGAGCACCGCGGCTTCGACCTCTTCGCTGAGCGCGGGTTCGAGCTCGCGCGCGTCTTCAGCGCGAAGTGGTTCTGCTCTCAATCCCAAGCCGTGATGAACCGCGATAATCGTGCTGAGTTCCGCTTTGGCGTCGCCGGAAAAGAGCGCTTCCAGAGTTCCTTTCGCGCGAAAGCCGGTGCTTTGTCCGGAGACTTCCTCGACCAAGGCGACGAACTCGGGATAGAGCGCAACGCTTCGCTTTGCCAGGTCGACTACGACGAACTGACCGGGATTTTCCGGTGCCGGGGAAATAATGCCCGCGCTGGCCCAGGAAGCTTCTTCGCCGGGCCGCTGCCGGTCGAATACGGCAACGCGCAAACCGGTGCGCGCCAGCTC
>CAZGBQ010000441.1:0-1804 GCA_964524045.1 uncultured Acidobacteriaceae bacterium | reverse complement strand
GGTGACGTCAAGCTGCTTGTGTAAATAGGTTGAGGGTGCGGGTTTTCCATTCCAGGTTGAATCTCTGGAAGATGGAGTAGATGATGCGATCGACGCTTTCGACGTTGACAAAGCAAACCATGGGCCGGGTACGGCGCCGGACTTCGACAAAGCAGCGCTCGATGACGTTGGTGGTGCGCAGTTTGCGCCACAGGTGCCGGGGGAAGGCGAAGAACGATAACAACTCGGGCAGATCCTGCTGCAGCCGCCGGACCAGGGTGGGATAGGCTCGGCGCCAGCGGGAGCGGAAGGCGCGAAAAGCGGCTTGGGCCTGCGCCCGACTCTCCGCCCGATAGATCGCCTGGGCTCCGACTTTTACTTCGTCGTAATCGCGCTTCCGCGCTTTCTCTAGAATGTTCCGCATCTTGTGCACCCAGCAGCGTTGGTGCCGCACCCGCGGGTAGACGGTGCGAATCGCCGCCGCCAAGCCGGCACAGCCATCGGTGAGAATCAGGTCCAGCGCCTGCCCTTCCAGTCCGCGCCGGTACAGATCCCCGAGCCGTGCCTCCCAATCGGCTTGGCCTTCGCCCTGGCTGCGCAAAAAAGCCAGCAAGTGGCGGCGGCCATCGTGCCGGATCCCGTACGCCACCAGCATCTGCACCTGTTTGCGCCCCGTCGGTCGCCGCACCCGCAAGCTCACTCCGTCCAGAAACAGGTAGGCATAGTCGTCGCTCAACCGCGCCTGATGAAACTGCCGTACCGCCTCATCCAGATCCCGCGTCAGCTTCGATACCGTCTGCGCGCTTACCGTCTCGCCCGTGATGGTCGCCACCACCCGACCCACCTGTCGCGTGCTAATCCCACGTAAAAACGCCTCCCGTTCAACAGCGAAACCTCTTCCGCTCGCCGCTGAAACCGCCGCAACCCCACCGGCAGAAAACTCTTCCCCCGGGTGCGCGCAATGCGCAGCCGGATCGTCCCGAAGCGGGTCACGAAATCCCGCTCGTAGTAGCCATTGCGGTAGTCACGCCGTTTTCCCTGCCTCCGCTCGTAGCGTCCCCAGCCCGAAAACCGGTCGCGCTGCCGCTCCGACTGCAGTTCGAAGAACCGCTGCCATGCCTGGCGCGTCTGCCCATACAGATCGCCCCAGAAACTCGCTTTCATCTCGGCCAGAAAATGTTGGAAATGCTCCGTGATCGGGATTATCTTCGCCATTGGGTGTAGGTCTCCTTTTCAGGATCGGCTTTAGCTTGCCAGGCCAAAGCCAACTTACACCCTCTCGCTTTTTACACAATCAAAGTTACGTCACCAAAGTAGGTCCCACAACAAGAAAGGGCGAGCTTTGAAGCTCGCCCTCCCAAGACACCAGTTGAGTTTCAGGCAGCCTTACCGGCAGCGATTTTGTGGGTGGTCGAGCTGTTTACGTCGAACGTCCGGATGACGGGTTCGACCTCGAGCAAGTGTTTCAACATTTCATGGATCTTGGGATACTGTTCCTGGCGATAGCGCTCGGCGTCGTCCTTCTTGTTCCAAAAGCTCATGCCCAAGACACGGCTGGATTCGGTATCGGAAACCAAAACGGTCTCGTCCACGAACCCGGTCTGTTTTTTCAGAATGGGCAGGACCTTGTCATTGATGGTCTCGCAGAGTTCGCTTGCCTTTCCTGGTTTGGTGGTGAATTCTACGATTCGTGTGTACATGGGAACACTCCTTTCTGTTGGTAAACAAAGTGAAAGGAACCTTAATCCGGCGGGCCCCCGTTTGGAGGCAAGCCGAGAACGCCGCGATGCGTGCTCTTCGGGCGCCCGCCGGTGTATCGACGCGG
>CAZGBQ010000440.1:0-1817 GCA_964524045.1 uncultured Acidobacteriaceae bacterium | reverse complement strand
GCGGCTTCTTTGGTCAATCTTTCGTTGAGGTGATCTCTTTCGAGGTGATCTCGTATTTGAAGCTCTCTGCATCAAGACAGTCGAGGCGTCCGTCGCTCGTTTCCGCTTGCGGATACATCAAGAAACCGACGGGTGCCCCGTTCGATCCTGGCAAAGTGACATCGTGCGCGAAGTTGTAAGCCATCCAGTTCATCTCCCACGAGCCAAATAACCGCGTCCGGGCCTTCTTCACCATTTCGTGATCCACTGGGAGATTTCCGGGTGGTTCTTCAAGCACAACTTTTCGCACGTCCGCTGGATCGACAGGGACCCAGCCGTAGCTGTCGAGGTACACCTCGGCTCGGCAGTGCTGGGCCTTCGTGACGTTCTCTGACGAAGCGCCCAGGCTCTTGTAGCCCATTTCCGACTTGACGACACGAATGCCGTACACGTCGCGCGCTGGAACCCCCGCCGCGCGCGCAAGGCCAACGTAGAGCGCGTTGAGGTCGGCACATTTGCCGCCAAGATCTCTGGATTCGAGCATGAAACGGATGTCGCCCTTACCACAGCCACGTGTTTTCGGGTTCCGAAATGTGTTGTCGACGATCCACTCGTAGATCATGCGCGCTTTCTCGACATCGGTCTTCGCGCCTTTCGTGATTTCGCTTGCGGTCTCTTTCACAATGCCATCGGTAGGCATGAGTTTCGTTGGCCGCAGAAAATGCATCAGTTCTGTCTTATCCGCGTTTATGGCCTTACCGGGTTTGGAAAAATCGACTGCATAGTTGTTTGTGGCGACCCGGCTTGTAAGCGTCAAAACAGGTTTCACGCCCGCATCGAATTTGGCGGCGATGATTCCGAGTGCGTCGCCGTTGCTTTCGATAGTTTCAGCGGCGCCGCCTACGGCGCTAAACCGGTTGGAGAGGGTCCTCTGGTAAGGCGTTTCTCTTATGAGGGCGGTCGGCAGCCATATGAGCGTTGATCCGGCAGTCTTCAGGACTTCGACGTGAGTGCTCACTTCAAACGTCCGCCAACTGGCAGGTGCCGCAGTCTCCGCAAACAGGCGTCGGTTCGAAATGGCTAGAGTTGCGGAAACCACAGCTGTCGATCGCAGAAAATCGCGACGGTTCATTACATCACCGCCTCAACCACTATTCTTGCTTCGTCGATAGCGTACACCCGATTTCTTTGGCAAAGCAACGAGCCAGCCGTGTTGCCGGTGAACTCCCGAAATTGCTACCTTGCTTAGAAGGAATCTCAGACCTGGTTGAACGGCGCGGGAGAAACAGCCTGGGGCCTCCAAGTTGCCTTTTACTCCGAACCCTCTGAAGGTCACCGTTGAGGCCCCGAAAGGCGGATCTGCAACCCTGCCGTGAGCAGCGGGACAGCGGAAGAATCTGAGCGATGTCGGGAACTTCAATTCGGGAGGAAGATATGACGGATACTGGCAGTGCGGCCAAGTGGTTCAGTTCTCTTGCCCTGATTTTCCTGCTGTGTTTTTTCCTCGCGATTGCGAAAGCCCAGCAACCGCGCAGCAGGGAGAGCACTCCCAAGCCCCAAGCCACTGAACCACCCAGTGCGGATTTGATTCAGCCGGAAGAACTGGTGAACGTATTGAAGGCGAGTAAGGGTGACCAGCCGCTCATCCTGCAGGTTGGTTCCCGTCTGCTTTACGCCCAAGCGCATATCCCTGGGTCTGAATTCATTGGTGCTTCCTCTACTCCGGAAGGCCTCGGGCAGCTTCGCAAGCGGGCCGAATCCTTGCCTCGGACGCAATTCATTGTGCTCTATTGTGGATGCTGTCCCTGGACCAAGTGTCCGAATGTGACGCCGGCATA
>CAZGBQ010000439.1:0-1821 GCA_964524045.1 uncultured Acidobacteriaceae bacterium | reverse complement strand
TTTCTCAGGGTGTGACTTGGTACATCGCCATCATGCCGGCTTCCATGTGCTCGTCGATGTGGCAGTGAAACATCCACGTGCCGACTCTGTCCGGGACCATATCCGCAGTCACAAATTGCGCAGGCAGAATAGAGAAGATGTCGGTGTGGTGTTTATCGAGAGTGACCACGTTTCCGTGCCAGTGCGGAGTGTGGTAGTTGACTTGGCCACCCATGGTCATCACGTACCAGCGCACCTTTTCGCCGCGCTTCATTGTCGGCATGGGTAGGTTGCCGAAAATGTAGCCGTTAATCGCGGCTTTGAAATTGGCGGCGGCAAAGCCCGTGCCCGCCATGTTCCAATTTCCCTCTAGATCCATGGGCGCCATGTCGAGCTTATTTACCGATTTGGGATCCTGGACGTTCGCGTCTATGTTGTGCTGAAGGTAGTGCGACGTATTCTCGTCAATCAGCATAAACAGCACTGCAAATTCGCGGTCCACGTCTTTGGGGCTGCCGTCCGCGCGCGCCATCCCGCGCCGCGTAATGACCATTGGCCCAATCAAGCCGGCTTCGACATCTCTGGGCTCCCAGTTATGCGAGTGATAAAGCCACACCACGGAGCTGCCGTCATTGTCTCCCGGTCCGGCGCGCTCCGGCACATTCCAAACGGAAGTGTGCGACTGGCCCGGTGGCACTAGGCCCGCCGCATCCATGCTCGTGTCCGGGTACGGCGTGCCCTCGGAATCGCGATCGTAAGCGACGCCGTGCGGGTGGATGCTGTACGGCTGGCTGGCATCGTTGCGGAAGTGAACGACGATGGTATCGCCAACTTCGGCGCGGATGAGAGGGCCCAGCATGCCCAAGTGCTCCCACTCCTTCGGCCGTTTCTTCTCGACGGTATAGGTATCGTCGCTGTATTCGCGAAACATCGCCTTGCGGTAAACCTTACCAATACGGTCTTTCGTGTGCTCGGTCCAAATCTTGGTTTGGCCGTGGAATTCCGTTCCCGTCATCATGTCCATGCCGCTTGGCGCGTAATCCCAGTTTCCTTCGACGGCTGCTAGGTAATATGTCCGGATTTTGCCCCCGGGGAGCGTCGGCTGGATATCCTGAGCAGCTTTCTTCGGCCGCGACTCGGGCGGAACCATGCCCGCAACGCGGTAATAGACGCTTAGTTGCCCATAGATCTCTCCCGAATGCTCGATCACGTTTTCGCCCAAATCAAAGAGACGAATCTGGTTTTGACCTGCATGCTGCGGGTCGTCAAAACCAAAGGGATCGACGACTAAATCCAAGATGCCTTTGTCGCCTTTTGACTTGATAGCCGCCGCACCATCCGCGAACGATTTCCTAATGAAGGCGACCACAGCCGCTTTATTTTTGAACTGCGCGCGCGGAGGATCTTCCTCGCCGGGCGCCTTTTGCCCGAGGGCCAGGTTCGTAAAGAAGTAATTTGCCGCGGCCGCGTGGATCAGCCGCTCCGAAAAAGTTCGCGTGCTCGGAGCGGCCTTGAAGTCGTACTTGTTCTCCGGAAAATCTTCCGCCATGTCGATCAGCTTGCGTCCTATTTCATTCCATTGTTTGAGCAGGGCTTCGGACGCACTCGGCGGCTTGGGCGGCGCCGCTTTTTTCGCTGCTTCCTGCGCATGCGCTGGCATGATCAGCGCGCCGGTAGCAACGAGCAACACTCTAAGCAGACGGATTTTCTTCGAGGGCATAGGCTTCTCCATTCATGGGTAACTTAGATTGGGCGAATCTTACAGCAACCTGGCGGACAAGAAAACCGCACACGCCGCGGGCGAAACTTCAACCACGGTCGAGGTGCGAGAACTATTTTTGA
>CAZGBQ010000438.1:0-1829 GCA_964524045.1 uncultured Acidobacteriaceae bacterium | reverse complement strand
GGATAGGTTAACGCATATTGAATCGGCATGCGCATGTCGGTGGGGCCGAGTTGCGCCAAAACGGAACCATCCACGAACTCCACCATGGAATGAATTGTGGACTGCGGATGAACGACAACGTCGATTTGATCCGCCTTCATGTCAAAGAGCCAGTGCGCCTCGATGATTTCGAATCCCTTGTTCATCATGGTGGCCGAATCAACGGTGATGCGATTTCCCATGCGCCAATTGGGGTGCGCCAGGGCCTGCTCCGGCGTGACACTCGCGAGTTTCGCGAGCGGCGTTTTGCGAAACGGCCCGCCGGAGGCTGTCAGCACGAGCCTTCGCACTTCCCCCTGCGTTCCTCCTCGCAAACATTGGTGTAATGCGTTGTGCTCGCTGTCTACGGGAAGGAGCTCGCGGCCCGCCCGCTTGGCCGCGGCCATAACCAATTCGCCGGCAGCCACGAGAACTTCTTTGTTAGAAAGCGCGACGGTTTTTCCAAGCTTCACGGCTTCGTAGGTCGCTTCCAGTCCAACAACTCCGACCGCGGCGGAAACTACAATGTCCGCTTTCGAATGCGTGCCGACGGCGAGCATGCCTTCGCGTCCATGATGAATTTCGGGCTTGCGCGCATTTCCCTTCTCTTCCAACAACTGAGAGAGTTCATCGGCTCTCTGGGCGTCCCCCACAGAGACAAGTTCCGGCTGATGGCGTTCGATCTGCCCGATCAGTTCTTTCAGGTTGGCTCCAGCCGCCAGGGCGATAACGCCGAACCTGCCGGGCAGCGACTCCACCACGGAGAGGCATTGGCGGCCAATCGAACCCGTCGAGCCCAAGATAGAAAGCTGCTTCACTGGATGTTTCGAATTCCTTTACGCAAATTGGAGAGCCGTGCCTGACCTAGGACCGGGGCGAGTAAATCAAGATCCAATAATACCAGACAACCGGAATTGCAAGGATGAGTGCGTCGATGCGGTCAAGCACGCCCCCATGCCCTGGGAGCAGGCTCCCGGAGTCTTTGATCCCGGCGCTGCGTTTGTAACCGGACTCTAGCAAATCTCCCACTTGCCCGGCGATGTTTCCGAGTGCTGCCATCCCCAGCGAGTGAATCAGCGGTACGTTCACCCAGGGAGCGAACGATGGCGCAACGACCAAAGATCCGAGAAAGCCGGCGATGGCGCCCTCCCACGTTTTGTTAGGACTGAGCCGGGGCGCAAGAGCGCGTTTGCCGAGGGATTTTCCGACGAAATACGCGGCCGTGTCGCCCACCCAAACGACGACCATCGCAAAAAGCAGAAGCACAGGTCCCTGTGGGCCTGCCGCGTGAAGCGGGATAGCGAAAGAGAGCGGGAATGCGACTAAAATCAAACCACTGGCGCTGATTCCAGCTGCGGGTAGAGCTTCCACTAAGGGACGTCTGGTCGCTATAGTGAGCACCGCGATTCCCAGCACAAACAAAAAGAACGCCGCGTCCAAAGGCGGCGCCCCTCCGTGAAGCCAACTCCTGTTCTCAAGAGCGATCAGTCCGCCGGTCAAAACATAAGCATGCTCAGAAACTCCGCGCCACTGCGCAAAAATAAGGACCAGAGCGCAAGTCCCTGTCCAAAATCGGTAAGCCCTATGCCCGATGACTTCACCTAGAGCGAAATATTCAAAGAGCGCGAGCAGGGTGACCAGCGCAATAGCGATAGAAATGATTGCGGTGGAGCCCCACAATACCAAGGCCACAACCAACGGAATCAGCGCCAAGGCTGTGACCACACGTTTCCAGGTCATGAAAGAGATGTCCCCTCAAGATGTGCAGGGCACATCTCATCACAATGAAGGAGAAAAATCACGCAACAGGT
>CAZGBQ010000437.1:0-1866 GCA_964524045.1 uncultured Acidobacteriaceae bacterium | reverse complement strand
AAATGGCCAGTTCCGGGCCTGCTCCAGCGTTCCATGAAAATTTTTCACACAAGAATTACTTGACCCTGCCGCTTAGCTCAAGACTCAACTTGTTTGTTGCGGTTTAGCCCGGACCCAGCCCCGGGCCTTCGTTCCCGAGTCTTGTCAACTTTGTTCTGGTGGCCCTACTTTCCTCAGAACTGTTGAGGCGCCAATCCCTGGCCCACGCTTAGCCCCCATTTGACGATTTGCTTTACGACCGGAATCAGGGTTTTGCCAAGGGTGGTCAGGCTGTATTCGACTTTGGGAGGAACGACAGGATATTGCTTGCGATGAATCAACCCGCGGCTTTGTAATTCTTTCAATTCGCGGCTGAGGATGCGCGGCGTGACCGGTTTGCCGCGCGCAGCGACGATCGCCGAACGCCGCAACTGCCCATAGCGCTGTGGCCCTTGCTTCAATTCCCAGAGAATTCTCATTTTGTATTTGCCGCCTGCTGCTAGCCCGAATGCGAGCAACGGACAGAACTTGCCTTTCCTGTCTTTCGCAGCCATCGATGTCACGCTCTCTTCCCTGCTCGATTGGGCCTTGGGGCAGATTGGCTCATAGTATCATTTTTGTCCGTACTTGCAGAATCGTACTTTGAACGTTTATCGTGAATTCGCCTGTAAGCCTATGAGCGGAGTCAACGGTAAAGGAGATCGCAGCCCATGGTCACGCGCACCTCGAGATTCCTTCTGGCGCTTTCGTCAATCATTTCGGCATTGGGCGGCGGGATGCACGCAGCCGCCTTTCGAAAGGCCCTTGTCGCCATTGATGCTTCTAACTTGCCTCGCTTCTACGGAGGTAGTTCCAAAGGGCTGTGGCTGGCGGACTCGGCCACGCTGTTCATTCTCGCGGTGATCTTCGGGCTGATTGCAGCGAAGCCTTCCGTTGCTTCCAGGCCGCTGGTGATTCTGGTCGCGCTGATCCCCGCAGCGACGGCGATTATGATTTACACTTTCCTTGGCGGTTTTATTGCGGGACATATCCTGCTCGCGATAGCGCTTCTCGCCATTGCCGCGGCAGCCAGTTTCCGGGATCTGTTGTGAGCCGGTAGACGCGTTGTAGCCCCCGGCCCTGGCTGTGCATCTCAGACATCGTTCAAAGTCTCAGACGTGAGAAACGGAGGCTACCTTGCGCTCTTCCTTCCCTGGATTTCCACCGGAGGCTTTGCAGTTCTTTCGCGGACTTGCGCGCAACAACCGGCGCGAATGGTTCTTGCCGCGCAAGCCGCTCTTTGAGGAGAGAGTGAAGGAACCGACGCGGCAGTTGGTGGAGGCGGTGAACGTTGCGCTGCGCGATTTCGCTCCGGAATATGAAACCGATCCGGGCAGGGCCATCTTTCGCATTTATAGGGATGTTCGTTTCAGCAAAGACAAGAAGCCGTACAAAGAGCAGATCGCCGCCACGTTCCGCCGAAGCGGAGCGCCCCATCATCAAGGCGGCTACTACTTCGCGATTTCGCACAAGTCAGTCGCCATCGGTGGGGGCGTGTACATGCCCGAGCCAGCCCATTTGCTGGCCATCCGCGAACGGATAGCCAAGCGGCACGAGGAGTTCCGCCGCATCCTCGCTGCGCGCGACGTGCGCAAACTTTACGGCAATCTGGAAGGAGAGCAACTTTCTCGTGTTCCGCGAGGATTCGCCGCCGACCATCCCGCCGCCGATTTTCTGCGCTTCAAGTACTACATTCTGTTTAAGGAACTTCCGTCCAGCGTCGCGACTTCGCCGAAACTTTACAAGGAAATCGTGGACCGCTTCCGCGTCCTGACTCCATTCCTGCAATTCCTAACCGCGTCCTTCGCCGCGCAGAAAAAACCCGACGCCCGCGCCATGTTCGCCTAG
>CAZGBQ010000436.1:0-1883 GCA_964524045.1 uncultured Acidobacteriaceae bacterium | reverse complement strand
GTAAGCCTCCGGTGAACACCAACGCATGGACGAGAATAGATTAGGAGGCTGAAGTGGAAACTCTGCCGCCCAAGATTGATGAGTTGCTTCGGAAAGCAATCCAGGAAAAGCGTCTCATTCGATTCGTTTATAACAACAAGCCGCGAATCGTCGAGCCGCACGATTACGGGATTCACAAAGGCGTGGTCAAACTTTTTGGATATCAGGTCAGCGGCGTGAGCAGTGAGCCGCTGCCGAACTGGCGATGGGCACTGGTGAAGTCGATTCTCGATCTCCACCTGCTGGAAGAACGGTTTCCCGGCGGACGGCCAAGCCCCTCAGGCAGGCATCATCAATGGGACGAGATCTTCGTGCGGGTGGAGCCGCCGGAAGCAGAAGCCTCGGCCGCAGCCCAGCGATGCGGTAACAGTTCCTCCAGCTTGGTGAGGGGCAACTCGGCAATGCGCGAGAGCACATCGCGGAACCAGGCGAACGGATCGACTTTCACCAACTCGCACGAAGTCACGAAGCTGCGTAGCACCGCCGCGGTTCTGCCGCCACGGTCGCTACCGAAGAAAGTCCAGTTGGCCCGGCCCACGGCGAAGCAGCGCAGTGCCCGCTCGGTGTGATTGTTGTCGATCGATAAATCCGGATTCTCCACGTAACGCGTGAGGGCCGTCCAGTTCTTCAGGGTATAGGCGACGGCTTGGCCCGCCTCGCTTTTGGGCAACAGCTCGTCCCGAATCTGAAGCAAATACCCGTGCAGACGCTCCAACACTGGCCGCGATCCGTGTTCGCGCAGCAGACGCAACTCTTCGCCTATCAGCTCGCGCTCGCGCGCAGTTCTTTCGATCCCGTAGAGTTGAGCGATCAACAGCAACACCGTGCGCATCCGCGAAGGATCGGCTTCTAAAGCCTGATGGAAATGCCGGCGCGCGTGCGCCCAGCAGCCCACTTCCAGCATGCCGCGTTCGGGCTTGGTGAAAAAGGCGTCGTAAGCCACATAGGCGTCAGCTTGCAAATGGCCGCGATAATTTTTCAGAAACTCTTCCGGCCCGGCGCGCTCCCGGGTGGCGGTGTAGTCGTAGACGGCTGCCACATGGTCCCGATCACCCACATACGGCCAGATTCTTCCTTTGCGCGCCTGCGGCAACTTGCGATCCAGCACCTTCACCGGCGTGTCATCGGTCCCCACCACTTTCGAGGCCAGCACGAATCGCTTCAGCCGTTCATACAGCGGCTCCAGCAGTCGCGCACTTTGTGCCACCCAGCCGCATAAAGTCTGGTCCGAGAGCTCCACGCCATGCCGCGCAAACATTTTCGCCTGGCGGTGGAGCGGCAGATGATCCGCGTACTTGGCCACAATCACCTGCGCCAGCAGGCTCGCGCCCGCTGTGCTCTTGTCGATCGGTTGTGCTGGCTTGGCCGCTGTCTGCACCCTGCATGCGCAGGCGTAAGTGAAACAGGCATCCTCGATCACCGTCATCTGCGCGGGAATATATTCGTAACGCTCGCTGATCTCTTCGCCGATGCGTCGCAGGTCCTGATCGCAATGCGGGCAGTGTTTTTCCGATTCCGGCAAGTCATGCTCGATCCGCTCGCGCTTCAGATGCCGCGGCAGCGGCTTGCGCCCGTGCGGCTTGCCGCGGCCCGATGCCGATGCGCTCGCCGGCGGCTCTTCATCGTGATCCTCGGATTCTTCCGCCTCCGGCAACGCCATTCCCAGTTCGGCGGCAAATAACGCCAACTGTTCCCGTGAAAGCTGCTCGCTCTTGCGCCCAGTCTTGGCCTGCAATAACTGTCGGAGCAATCGCTCGGTGCGATCCAGCTGCGCGGTCACGTCGACCACCATTTTCTTCAACGTTTCCGCGTCTTGCGGCAGTGTCTGGGGATCGACGGGCAAG
>CAZGBQ010000435.1:0-1885 GCA_964524045.1 uncultured Acidobacteriaceae bacterium | reverse complement strand
GACTTGATGGGAACGCCCGCGTCCATCAGCGCAAGCGAGCCGCCGCAAACCGTGGCCATTGACGAAGAGCCGTTGGATTCCATGATGTCGGAAACCAGGCGCATGGCGTAAGGAAAATCCGCCTCGGGCGGAAGCAAATTCAAGAGGGCGCGATGGGCCAGTGCGCCGTGGCCGATCTCGCGGCGTCCAGGACCGCGCAGGAATTTCACTTCGCCAACGCTGAACGGCGGGAAGTTGTAGTGCAGCATAAAGCGGTTGAACTGGTCTTGCTCGAAGAGCAGGTCGAGGCGCTGCATGTCCTCCTTCGTGCCGAGGGTGAGCGTTGCGAGGGCCTGCGTTTCGCCGCGAGTAAAGAGCGCGGAGCCGTGGACACGCGGGAGGAGTCCAACTTCACAGGTGATCTTGCGAATCTGGTCGAAGGCGCGGCCGTCGGGCCGGCGCCGTGCGTTTAGCACATCATCGCGGAAAATGTTCTCGCGAAGACGTTCAAAGGCGCGCTTGGTGAGCGCGCGCTTCTCGTCCATTTCCTTCTTGGGTTCTTCGGGAATGGTGGCGAGGATTTCTTCCTTTAGCGCATCCACCAGATGGTAGCTTTCCTTTTTCGGATGCTTTTCTGTGTTGAGCGCGTCGTGCAGACGGTCGCCGAATTTCTTTTGCAGATCTTTGTAAATAGCCTCGTCGAAAGGCAGCGGCTCGACAACAACCTTCTTGGGATTAAGCTGGCCGTGAAGTTCTTTGATCGCCGCAACGATTTTCTTGATCTGCGCGTGGCCAAACTCCAAAGCGTCGACGACGGTTTCCTCAGAAACTTCGAGCGCGCCGGATTCCACCATGACGATGGCTTCGTCTGTCCCAGCAATAACGATATTTAACAAGCTCTTCTTCTGTTGCGCGACTGTGGGATTAGCAATGAGCTGGCCATCCAGCAAACCAACGCGAACGCACGCGATCGGCTTTTCAAACGGAAGGTCCGACGCGTAGCATGCCGCAGAGGCCCCGGTGACGGCGATGACATCGGGGTCGTTGTCGCTGTCGGCGGAAAGTACCATGCTGACGATCTGTGTTTCATTGCGCCACGCCTCGGGAAACAACGGGCGGAGCGGGCGGTCGATCAACCGCGAAGTAAGAATTTCCTTTTCGGAAGGGCGGCCTTCGCGCTTGAAGAAGCCGCCGGGTATCTTCCCCGCAGAATACGTATTTTCGCGGTAGTCCACGGTGAGCGGGAGGAAGTCGCGATCGTTGGCTTCAGAAGCCATGCAAGCGGTCGTGAGTACGACCGTGTCGCCATAGCGCGCCACAATGGCGCCGTTCGCCTGTTTTGCGATTTTTCCAGTTTCCAGAATGAGCGGGCGCCCGCCGACTTCCACTGTAACTTGATGAGGCGCGGGAGTTTGTGAGTTTTCTGACATAAAGCATTTCCTTTGGCCCCGACGCAGTCGGGGCAATTCAAAGCCAATCGCCTTGCGATGGCCCGTCTAAGATAGGCTGTCCACTTCGGACAACTTCAGGAAGAAAAGAGGCAGGACCAAGCGGGGCCAGCGAACCCGGGAATCGGCTACACCACGAGAAATTCCGGCCTTAAGTCAGCCGGACGCCTGAGGACAGACTCCGTGTGGAATTTGTCACTTCTTTGGAAAGCGCTCGATATTGCCCCAATTGCAGAAACGGCAAAGAGCAATTACTTGCGCAGGCTAAGACGGTCGACAATCTCGCGGTACCGATCCGGGTCACGGCGGTTGAGATAGTCCAGCAAACGGCGGCGCTTATTGACCATCATGATCAATCCGCGACGGGATGCGTGGTCCTTCACATGGGACTTGAGGTGCGTGGTCAGATAGTTGATCCTCTCGCTGAGAAGCGCAATCTGCACTTCGGGCGAGCCTGT
>CAZGBQ010000434.1:0-1911 GCA_964524045.1 uncultured Acidobacteriaceae bacterium | reverse complement strand
GATGCCGAAGCGCGTCGCATGGCGCAGGAAGAGGTCAGGCGAGTGGGAGGCGAGGTTGCCGCAGCGCAGGTTCGAAGCGCCTGAGTCCTAATTCCAGCGTCTGAGTCTAATAGATGGTCAGGAAAGAAGAGGTTTCAGCGTAAGTATGGATATTCGGAATATGGCGGTCGGATTTGTTCTCGTTTTGGGCATCCTGATTCTGGTGCACGAATGGGGACACTTCATCGTGGCGCGGATTTTCGGCGTGCGCGTGGATGTGTTCTCGATCGGATTCGGACCGCGGCTCTTTGGGTGGAAGCGCGGCGCGACGGACTATCGCGTGAGCGCGATTCCGCTGGGCGGCTACGTGCGCATGGCTGGACAGGACATCAGCGAGATCGATTCCGGCGACCAGAAACCCACCGGCGCTCCCGACGAGCTGATGAGCAAGAAGCGCTGGCAGCGCGCGCTGATCTCCCTGGCCGGTCCGGCGGTCAATCTGATTTTTCCGGTTCTTCTGTTCACAGGAATTGTCGCCACCGTGGGCTTGCCGTATTCCGCTTACATGGACCAGCCGGTGCAGATTGTCGCTACCCCGGACGGCACTCCTTCCACGCCCGACGTTCTCCAAACCGGAGACCAGATCGTCTCGATCGATGGACAGAAAACCAGGACCTGGGAGCAAGCCGAAAAGGCGCTGGACAAGGTTGGCCTGAAGAACAAGCTGCGCATGGAAGTCTCCAATCACGGGCAGCTCCGCACCGTGGAAGTTATGCCCAAGAGCCCGCTGGAATCTGAAATCCCTTTCGGATATCTACCAAACCCGGCAGTAGTCGACTATGTCGAGCCGGGCAAGCCTGCGATGCGCTCCGGAATGCAGACCGATGACCTGATCCTTTCCGTAAACGGAAAGAAAATCGACTACTGGGGACAGTTTGTCGAGGGTGTGCGCCTGTCCAAGGGTCAGCCGCTGGACTTGGAGATCCGGCGCAAGGGGGAGGTCATCCATAAGACGGTGACGCCAATTCAAGTTAAGCTGGACACCGGCGAGACATACTACCAGATCGGAATTTCTGGGCTACAGAGTACAGCCTACAAGCGCGTGCCTTTCAGCGAAGCTCTTCAAGTCTCGGTTCGCAGGACCACCGATGTCGCCGTATCGATTATCAAAGTGGTTGGCAGGGTTTTTGCCGGCAAGGTTTCCGTGCGCCAGCTCCACACGGTCGTGGAGATTTCGCGCGCCGCGGGCAACGCCGTCCATCGCGGACCGATGTCTGTGATCCTGCTTATGGCGGGCATGAGCATCAATCTGGGAATTCTGAACCTCTTGCCCATTCCCATATTGGATGGCGGCAACATCCTGCTGCTTACGATGGAAGGCATCCGCCGCAAAGATTTCAGCATGCAATTCAAAGAGCGCTTCGTCCAGGTGGGCTTGGTCTTTCTGTTGGCCTTGACCGCGTTCCTTATCTACAATGACGTCGTGGGGCTGCTCCCGATTCACTCGTAAAGGCGGAGAATAAGCGGAGAACCTGCCATGGTTGCATCACCAGCTCATCGCGTTTCCACCGGTGAGCGCCTCAATACCGCGGAAACCACCGGAAAACTTCAGCAAGCGGTAGCCGCGCGGGGAATCCGCATGACCCGGCAGCGCAAGGTGATTCTCCAGGTGATGGACGCCGCCGAACAACACCTGGATGTGGACCAAATCCTCGATCGGGCGCAAAAAATCGACTCCGACATCCATTTGGTCACGGTTTATCGCACCATCGACCTGCTGAAAAAAGAAGGCCTCATCGACGAGCTGGATTTGCTGCATCTTCGCGGCGACCGGCACTATTACGAAACGCATGGGCCGCGGGATCACATTCACGTCGCGTGCTTGCGCTGCGGCAAGGTCCGCGAATTTGAGAGCCGCCTCTACGAACAACT
>CAZGBQ010000433.1:0-1912 GCA_964524045.1 uncultured Acidobacteriaceae bacterium | reverse complement strand
CTCGTCGCTCCGCTCCTCGGAATGACAGGGTTTTGAGTTTTTTGCCGCACGTAATATGGACTCTGCAAGAGCTTTGACGGCCGGGCGGAAGCCCGGCCCTCCAAAGCCACTCAAAATTCGGCAGCCAGCTTGTCTTGAAACGCCACGGCTGCCGGCGATCCTCATCGGCAGTAGAATCGTATTTCAGGCAAGAGGGAAAACTTCGTGTTTGCCGCACAGGTTAGGACTAGGCATGTACTATGCGCCGTTTTGTAGAAACTGCGGACGCCGTGAGTGCTACCTCCAAAAAGCTGGAAAAAGTGCGCTTGGTGGGCGAACTGTTCAAGTCTTTGAGCATCGCTGAGGCTGTGGTTGCCGCGCGGTTTTTCGCGGCGCGCGCTTTCCCTGCGCATGATGAGCGGACGCTGGGAATCGGCGGAGCTCTTCTTTCGCGTGTGATCGGCGAAGCAGTCGGCAAGCCGGCGGAAAGCCTATGGGCTGCGTATCGGAAGCATGGCGACGTGGGCGACATGGCGGAGGAGCTGCTGAGCAGCACGAGCCGGACTGGAGACTTAGCGCTCGTGGAGATAGCCCGGCTCTTTGAGGAAATAGCGGCGACACGGGTGCAAGCGCAAAAGGCGAAACTGCTCGCGGATGCATTTGGGCGCGCGAGCGCCGGCGACGTGAAATATATAGTGAAAATTATTACCAGCGATTTGCGGATTGGAGCGAAGGAGAGCCTAGTCGAAGAAGCTATTTCGAAAGCCTTTGAACGGCCGCTCGCGGAAGTGCGCCGAGCGAATATGATGACCGGCGATATTGGGGAAACGTTGCAGCTGGCAGCCGAGGATCGATTGGCTCACGCGGTCGTGCGCCTATTTCATCCGCTGGGATTCATGCTGGCGGCTCCGGTCGAGAGCGCTGACGACCTCTTCGACAAGGAGCTGGAGGGGGCGGAGGTTGCGGCGCTGTTGGTGGAAGAAAAGTACGACGGAATTCGCGCGCAAGTGCACAAGGATCGGAACGGAAAAGTGCGGATTTTTTCGCGGACACTCGATGAGGTCGTCGAATTTCCTGAGTTGGTGCAGCCCATCAGTGAGCTGCCCGGAGAATTGATCCTCGATGGAGAAATTTTGGCTTGGCGCGACTCCAAACCGTTGCCATTCACGGAATTGCAGAAACGGCTGGGACGAAAACGCGTGGATCGCGGGATGCAGGAAGCCGTCCCAGTGAAATTCGTCGCGTTCGACCTGCTCTACCAGGATGGCGCACTGTTGCTGGATGAGCCGCTGACAGTCCGAGAATCGTGCCTCGATGCGGTCCTTGCGAACGCTCCTGCGGCACTGCGCCTCGCGGGACGCACGGAGTGCAAGACCGCCGAGGAAGTGCGGTTGGCATTTCGCAGCGCGCTCGAGGCCGGGCACGAAGGGATTGTGGCAAAAGCTGCAGCTTCGCCATACACGCCGGGTCGGCGGGGCGGTTTTTGGTTCAAGTTAAAGGAGCCGTTGGCCACTTTGGACGTCGTGGTCACCGCCGTGGAATATGGCCACGGAAAGCGTCACGCTGTGCTTTCCGACTACACCTTTGCGGTGCGAGATGGCGAAAAGCTCTTGAATATTGGCAAGGCGTATTCCGGCTTGACCGATGCGGAGATTCGTGAGTACACCGATTTTTTCTTGCGACACACGATTGAGGATCACGGGCACCGGCAGGTCGTCGAGCCAACGATCGTGCTGGAGGTTGCATTCAACAACATCCAGAAGTCCAACCGCCATGCGAGCGGCTATGCGCTGCGTTTTCCGCGAATCGTTCGCATTCGAACAGATAAGCCGGTGTCAGAGATCGACACCCTGGAGAGCGTAGCCAAGTTGCTTGCACGACAGACGTCGAGCCAGAAAGAGGCTGACGCCGGAACAAGCTGATTTGCCTCGCT
>CAZGBQ010000432.1:0-1917 GCA_964524045.1 uncultured Acidobacteriaceae bacterium | reverse complement strand
ATGGATGCGCAGCCGAGTGCGACGCCTAAAACCACAGCGGCAAGAACGTCACTTAAGAAGTGCATGCCCAGGACGATGCGCGAAATCGCGATACTCAGCGCGAGAAAAAACAGCATGCCTTCCAGCGAAGGATAAAAGTAGCTGACGACGATAGCGATGGAAAACGCCGTCATGGTATGGCCCGACGGAAACGAGAACTGGTCTGGTGGAAGCACTTTCGACCAGCAATGGGGCTCAATCTGACACGGCCGCGGCCGCTGGCTCAAGTTCTTAAGGGCTTTGAACAGAAAAATCCCCAGGACCGCTGCGGCTCCGGCCGCGCCTATGGCTGCAAATCTCTGCGCTCCGCCAAAAGCAAGCAACAGGCCGCCCAGTCCGTACCAAACCCAGCCGTCGCCCAAGCGTGTGGCAGTAATCATCCAAATGCGAATCCATCGCGGCGCGCGCCAACGGTTCAACCGCCGCATGACGCGATGATCGCGGCGCTCGATATGTCCCCAGAGATTGCGTGCGACTGCCATCGCTTACCTTATCCACACGGCCGGAAACAGAACTACGCTCCCGTTCAATAGGATGCGCGCGCATGCCAGAAGGCTTTCCGCAAAGAGCACACCCGAGCGAGACTCTTTCGTTCTCGATTCGCAAGGATTTGGAATCCAAATTCGCATTGCCGGTTTAACTCGCCCAATTGGCCTCGAAGCTGGAATCGAGATCCCACAGCATTCGTTTCCTTGGGACGCCACTCTCCAGAGCCGTCTCCCATTTCCTGCAGAAGCGGATCTCGTTGATCCAATGGCCAAAAGTGAAAGCTGGAACCAACATCGCCAGTGGCAGGAGCGCTGAGGTCCACGGCTTGTCCACAAAAAGGGATGCCACGATGCTGTACACGTCCGCAGTGAGCCGGGCGTAGCTCCCGTGGTCGCCGCAAACGCGGCCACAGCCAGCGCGCAATCCGGCAAAGAACTCGTCGACGGTGCGGGCGGAGGGAACTTCCGTGTACGTACGTCCTATCCCCGCGAGAGCATGGGAATCACTTCCGGCAATGGCGATTTTTCCGAGGCGCGCCGCCAGATTGGCCGCCCGCTCGTTGGCCCTCCGCCACATCTGTCCGTTACGCGTTTCGTAGGCTGGAACGTAGGATGCAAACCATGAAAAATCCTCCGCCTCGCGCCGGCCGGTGAGTCCGGAGAAAGCGTGGTTCACGCTGAAAAACAGCTTGCGTTCCGTCAGGTACATGAGCAGGGCGATGAAATCGTTTCTGCGCCGTTGAATTTCCAGGTGATCGCGCTCGCTGATGTTGTAGACCCCCAAGTGCATTTCCGTACCACTGGGCATTTTCACGGTCACTTCTTCGCTCACGAAGAAGTCCGTATGGGACCGAAGCACTTCGGCAGCGTCGATGGAGTCATGATCGGTTATCGTCACAACAGACATCCCTCTTTGTTTCAAGAGGTTATAGACGGCGTCAGGGGGGTTGTAAGACTCGCGGCAAAGCTGGCGCAACCCAGGGACGTTGAACATTCCCGAAGCGATCGTGTGGAGATGGAGGTCGCATCGCATGGATAGAATTGTGGGGTCCAAATATGAACGGCCTGTGAAGAGGCGGCAAAATCTAAATGAATGTGCTCATGGAACTCATTGAGCACATAGGGTTTACAAAATTATCCACAAGGCATGGAGCGTGCTGTGGCGCAACCACTACCCCTTGTGGCAAAATCCCTCGCAATGAAGAAAATCCTGATTGTGTACCACGACGCGGGAGGGGGACATCGTAACGCGGCAGTAGCATTACAGACCATCATTTCCCAGCAGCAACGCTCCTGGGAAGTGGAACTGGTCCAGTTTCAAGACCTTACCGACCGCCTGGATGTTTTGCGCAAGCTCACAGGGATTCGCATCCAGCAGCAATACAACATT
>CAZGBQ010000431.1:0-1920 GCA_964524045.1 uncultured Acidobacteriaceae bacterium | reverse complement strand
CAAACGACCGGCGGATATGCGAAGATTGCCAACGTCATTTCTGCGGACTTGAGCACCGTGGGACAGCTTCGACCCCGCGACGAAATACGCTTCGAGCTCGTGAGTTTTGACACCGCTCGGACCTTGCTGATCGAGCAGGAAAAGCTGCTGGCCTCTAAGGATTTATTTGAGCCGGGGTCCTAAGATGGTAAGTGGTGGGCGAACCTGGTCACCACTCCACGCCTTGTCATTCCGAGTGAAACGAGGAATCGTGGCATGATCTCTCCGCAGAGGAACTGTTCGTGCGCGTATTGCAAGATCGTGTGGACACGGGGCTGACATGACGCGGATTGATCTAAATTGCGACATGGGAGAATTGCCCGAGGCGATTGCCGACGGCACGCAGGAAGCGCTCCTGCGCTCCATCACCTCGGCCAACGTGGCCTGCGGCGGCCACGCGGGCGACGAACGCACCATGCGCACGACTATCGAGCAGGCCTTGCGCGCGGGCGTAGCGGTTGGCGCTCATCCAGGTTATCCCGACCGCGAAAACTTTGGCCGCCTCGAGCTAAAGATGCTGCCCGAGGCAGTGGCCGATTCCGCGTGCGAGCAAGTTCGGGCTCTCGCCGCCGTCGCCGCATCGTGCGGCGCGAAGCTCGTTCACGTAAAGCCGCACGGCGCTCTTTACAATCAGGCGGTCCGCAATCGCGAGCTCGCTGCCGCCATTGCAAAAGGTGTTGCCAAAGCCGTTGGCCTTAACAGCATGTTGAAAGACCCCATCCATTGTCATCCAGAGCCCGGTCGCCGATTGCCCGCGGTGAGCGGGCGAAACGTTGCCGCGAACGGGGGCGAGGGATCTGCTTTTCTGCCAGCTACAAGTAAAGGTTGGAGCAAGAAGGTCGTTCTCGTGGGCCTGGCAGGCTCTCCGATGCTGGACGTTTTTCGAGAAGCGGGCTTTGCCGTGGCCGCCGAAGCCTTCGCCGACCGCCGCTACAAGCCCGACGGCACCTTGCGCTCCCGCAAATTCGACGACGCGCTCATCCGCAATCCGGCCGAAGCCGCCAAGCAAGCTCTAAGCATCGCGCAACGCGGCATCGTCACTGCCCACGACGGCACCGAAGTCCACCTCACCGCCCAGACCATTTGCATCCACGGCGACACCCCCGGCTCCGTCCAAATCGCCGCCGCCGTCGCCCGCACCCTACGCGAAGCAGGTGTTAGCGTCAGCGGACTTTCGCATGCCTGAACATCACTTATTATCACCTGCTGCCTTCTTTCCGACTATAAAGAAGAAAAATGCGCCCGCAAGAAAAGTCAGAGCCATGCCATTGCCAAAAACTAGCCATCCATGCTCATTCGACCTTAGCGCATCCTGGCCGATGACGACCGCCATAAGGAACAGGAAAATCGCAAGCCCGTAGTACGACCAGACAGACCGCTTGATTGCGTTTTGACCCTTCTTCAGCATTGCATTCAATTCCCGGACATGTTGCTCGCATGTATTTCGGCAAGCAATTCCATTCCCTACATCAACTGCGCATTGGTGACACAGCCCTCTGTGACAGTTTTTGCAGGTAGCAACAGCGTCTTCTGATTCGTGGTTGAAACATTTCATAGGTGCCTCGCGGATAGATAGGGCTTATATCTCATCCAGCGGCGGATTGCGAGCTGAGGCAATGCGGGAAGAAAACTCGGGAGGAAATCGGGATCAAAAAGGAAAGCGGGCAAACGAGGTTGCCCGCCTGCTAAAGCCACAAAAAAGCGCCCAAGAGGGGCGCCCGAGTTACTCGAACTTCTCCGTCATCACTGGGAACTGCAACTTCGCCTTCGCCAGCGACTTGACGACCAAGCCTTCGGCGAGTTCCGCGCTCGTGTTCTTCGCTGTAGCCATTTCGCTGACCAGCAGGTACTTGGCCCGCTCCAGCATTTTCTTTTCGCGGA
>CAZGBQ010000430.1:0-1924 GCA_964524045.1 uncultured Acidobacteriaceae bacterium | reverse complement strand
TCGTTCGGGGGCCCGAACGTCGTGAGAAAACCCAATCGTTAACGGCCGGCCCTCCAGTGCCAATCTGGCAGTGCCCTCCGTGGAGCACTGAATTGGGGGTAACCTTACAAGGTGCGGCGCCTTGACTGTTCGGCGCGACAGAGCCATGGATGTGTGGACGCAACCACATGTCCATTCAGACCAAGTTCTTACGGCTTCGCCAGCCGGCCGCGTTAGGGGAATGCATCGATGGCTGGCGCGTCTGTTGGCTCGGCGGCTGGGATCCCTGCCGTGTCTTCTTCGTCGTGATGGTGGAGAGACGATACCGTAGCCCGCGCCGCTAGAGCCCCTATTCCGCCATCGCCGCCAGCTACGACGACTCGTGGTGATGGCGCCGGTCGTTGGGTAGGGCAATGTCTTGAATCTCGTCCTCCTTGGTTGGGACAATTGGTGGTAGCACTACTACCGGGATGGGCCGATTAGTAGCCTCAACTTCCTCCCGTTGTCCGAGAACTTGCCGGCCGAGTAGAGCGGCCATACTGCTGCTGCCTTTTTCCAGCAGGCGCATCTGCCCCCGCCGGATCGCGATCTTTCCCTTGGCATGGCCCCGCTCCATCACCGCCACAAACGCCGGAGATTGGCGCTCCTGCTCGATCCTCTCCGGGGTCACGCCAAAATAGCCCGCGATCTCCGGATCGGTGCAGTGCAGCATACAAAGCTTCTCGAGTTTGACCAAGTCGATCGCACCCGCACCCCCTGAATCGCCCACCGGGCTGGAATCGTTCGAGCTGGAGTGAAAATTGAACTCGTCCCTTGATATCACCTGTTCCAGCCTTTCCAGGCGCTTCGCCAGCTCACGTTTCATGATCTTCTCCCCGACGCTCCTTAATCCGTGTTTTTCGTCATTTCTGGCCGATTACCTCTTCCAGCCGCTTGAGCCGCAGGCCCACGTCCTCTAACTCGTACGTCTTCTCGGCATGCTGCATAACACTGTCAGCGGCGCGCGCGCGAACAGCTGCCGGCGTACCCTCATTTACCATCAGTTTCAACAGGGTCGCAGCCGCGGCATTGGCACCCTGCAGCAGCCTGCTGCCCGAACGCGACAGCGCCTCGCGCCGCACTTCGCTGAAGGCCTCCGGAAACTCTGGTTTTCGCGTCCAGCGCCATACCGTCACCTCCGACATGCCCAGGGCCGCGGCAGCCTTTTGAACACTGCCGTGCTCGAACATCGCCTGGGCGATTCGCTCCATCTTCTGGCGGCGCCTGCTCTCCGTCATCGCGATTCCTTCGCCCTCAAAATGATTCCTGCACAATTTGCTTGTATGTGCGGACGTTCAGAGCAATCCATGTCGTGACTGCGGTTACTACCGCAAAAGGAGAATACGACATGAGCACTTCGATCCCGGAACAGCAAGCTATCCCGCAACCAACCCGCACGGCCCAAAAGCCAAAGCCTCGTACCAAGACCCACGCCACCAAGGCGCGCCACAAGGCCACCAGCGCAAACAAGGGCGCCAGGGCACGCAAACGAGCCACTCCTGGCCCCCGGCCACGCAGCAAGACGGCCAAGGTCCTCCACCTGCTCCAGCGGTCCGGCGGCGCCACTCTGAAGGACCTCATGAAAGCCACCGACTGGCAGGCCCACTCGGTGCGCGGCTTTCTCTCTGGCACCCTGCGCAAGAAAATGGGCCTGAAGGTTGAATCCACCAAACGGGAGGATGGCGATCGCGTTTACAGCCTGGTGAAGTAGCATCGCCCCCACTTGCCTCTCGCCCGCCCGGTCACGGCCGAGGCGGGCGTTTTCTTTTGGCTTGGACCAGCCGCAGATCTTCTTGCAGCGTCGATTCACACCGTCTCCTGGAAACGTTCCTGCGCGATTTCCTCAAAAGTGCGTCCATCACTTTCAAGCGTGGCCTTGTTCCCCGTGAAGCTTTGCCAGCGTTTC
>CAZGBQ010000429.1:0-1926 GCA_964524045.1 uncultured Acidobacteriaceae bacterium | reverse complement strand
ATCATCGTGCCGGAAGGACCGCCAACCAGAAGCGGCGCGAGGAAATCGCCGAGCGACAGAACGAAAGCAAACGTGGCGCCCGCAAGCAGGCCGGGCATCGACAGAGGAAGAATGACGCGGAGAAAAGTTTGGGCTGACCCGGCGCCCAGGTCCTGTGAAGCTTCGATCAGCGGCCGAGGAATATGTTCCAGAGCGGCATAAATGGGAAGAAAAACAAATGGCGTGTAAATATGCGTGAGCATCAGCACAACCGCGAACGGGCTGTATAGCAGGAAAGCGACGGGTTCTTTTGTGATATGAAGATATTGCAGAAACCCGTTGAGAACGCCGTCGCTTCCTAAAATGGTCTTCCACGCATATCCGCGAACCAAATAGCTGACCCAAAGGGGCACGATCACGAGTTGATAGAGGAGGTTCTTGCGCACGCCGGCGTGGAAGGACAAGTAGTAGGCGAGAGGGTAGCCAAGCAGGAGAGCACAAAGTGTGACAGAGCCAGCGATGCGCATAGTGCGGAAGAGGACTCTAGCATAGAGGGGATTGGAAAAAAGCGTCTCGTAATTGTTCAGATTCCAATGATGAATCACGACCCCTTCTTGGACGGCCCAGAAGCTGTGCGCAAACATCAATCCGTAGGGAAGCAAGAGAAAACAGCCCACCCAGAAGAGCGGCGGGAGCGAAACGACGGATCTATAAGCTCGTGAATACATAAAGAAGCGACTGGTGACTCGTGACTGGCAAAGAGCGGCTTTTAGGTCGTCGGTGGTCACCGAGTCATGCGGTGTGCAGAAACCTCCTTTTGCGATTATTACTCCTGGACACGGATAGCGTCCGCGAGAGAGAAAACAAAATCGCTTTCGCGGGCGAGAGGCCCGCGGGCGGAGATCCTTACGCGGAGAGTCTGGCCGTTTCCGCAATCCACTTCCAGCAGTTCGGTTGAGCCGCTGTACAGTTGCTGGAGGACCGTGGCGCGAAACTTCACTTCACTGTTCTGGCGCTTGCCGTCCACACAAATTCGAATCGCTTCCGGCCGAAGCGAGAAAACTACCGGACCATCAGGCTCCTCCAAAGGCCAGCGCAAGGCGCCGCAGGTCGCGATGCTGCCTCGAATCTCTCCACGAAGCAGATTGGTTTGGCCAACGAATTGCGCGGTATAGGCGGTGGCAGGATGAATATAGATTTCGCGCGGAGAGGCGATTTGTTCGAGCGCGCCGTCGCGGAGCAGAGCGATGCGGTCAGAGAGCGCCATCGCTTCTTCCTGATCGTGCGTGACGAACAAAAAGGTGATGCCGATCTCGCGCTGCAGCGACTTCAGCTCGCTCTGCATTTGCTTGCGCAGATTGGCGTCGAGCGCGGAAAGGGGCTCGTCGAGCAAAAGAAGTTGCGGCCGGTTGATGAGCGCCCTGGCAAGCGCGACGCGCTGCTGCTGGCCGCCGCTTAGTTTTGACGGGCGCGCTCCTGCGAAGTCCTGCATCTTCACCATGCGAAGAGCTTCTTCGACACGGTCGCTGATTTCGCTTGCCGGAGTATTCTTTACGCGCAGGCCATACGCGACATTTTCGCGCGCGTTGAGATGAGGAAACAGCGCGTAGTTCTGGAAAACAGTGTTTACGCGGCGCTTGTACGAGGGAAGCGTATCAAGACGCTCGCCGTTCATCCAAATTTCTCCCGACGAGGGCAGTTCGAATCCAGCAATCAAGCGAAGAAGCGTCGTCTTGCCGGAGCCACTCTCGCCGAGGAGGGTGAGGAATTCACCGGCAGCGACATGCAGAGAAATGTTCTTCAACACTTCGGTTGAACCAAATCGTTTGGCCACACCTCGCACTTCGAGGAGCACGCCGTCCGACGCTGCGGCTTGCTGCGGCGAATTCGCGCCGAAAGCGCTCACTGCGCGGCCTTCACCTCGTTCCAAATTTCGTTGTACTTGGC
>CAZGBQ010000428.1:0-1928 GCA_964524045.1 uncultured Acidobacteriaceae bacterium | reverse complement strand
TGGTGGAAGGGACGTTCTGGCGCAGGGCCGAGCCATAAATTCCAATCCAAACGTTCGGGGACAGGTTCCGTCTCTTTTGGACGTTCGATGCCCTGCGCCCAAAAGGGACGGCTGGACCAGTTTTGAACTTCACGTACCGGACCGATGGCGCCGGCCCAAATCCATTCGCAGAGCAGGCGCGTGTCCTCGGAGGCTTGGTTGCCGACAGCAATTTGCGTGGCCACGCCGGTTTCGCGGGCGATTTCCGCGATGCGACGCGCTTCGTAGATAGAGTGCGTGAGCGGCTTCTGGCAAAAGACGTGTTTGCGCTTCTTCATAGCCGTTGCGGAGACCGCGGCGTGCAGGTGGTCTGCGGTTCCGACCACGACGGCGTCAACGTCTTTCTGTTTTTCGAGCAACTCGCGGAAGTCGGCGTAGGCGGAGCAACCGCGATACTGGCCGGAGCGCTGTTGAGCGGAATAGTAGGCATCCACGATTTTCTGGCAGGGCTCGCGGCCGGCAATGCCGCTGGTGACCCGGAGAGTGTGGTTTAGTTGAATGGGCTGGTCGGGGCTGAGCCAGTCCCAGCCGGAGTCTACGCCGAGCAAACTTCGGACGGATTTGCAGAATTCGTGCGTGTCCCACTGGGGATAATCGGCGCTGGACTTATTGGGATCGCAGACGGCGACAGCTTGCACGTCAGGCTGTTTGAGGAAACGAAGCATGACGCGCAAACCTTGCGAGCCGACACCGATGAAAGCGATGTTCACCTTGTCGCTTGGAGGAACGTAGCCACGGCCGCCCAGAACGCGGCGCGGGATGATCGAGAGGCCGGCAGTTGCGGCTGCGGCTTGGCCGAGGAACTTGCGACGAGAAACGGATTGGTTCGTGAAGCTGCGGGGTTGAAGCGGATGTTTCATGGTACTTCCTCTAGTCCGCGTACTCTACACAGGATTGTGGAATTTGAATACTACGAAGAAAGAACAGATTGGTGACGTAAAGTCGCCGCTACAAGGGCGGGCGGCGGGAGAGCGGGTTGGCCAGTTCGAAAGCGTGGGCGATGCGGAGGAGGAGGGCTTCGTCGGTGACACAGCCAATAAGCTGCAAGCCGATGGGCAGGCCGGCGGGAGAGAGGCCACAGGGGACAGAGATGGCGGGAAGGCCGGCAAGGTTGGCGGGGCGATTGTTCCGGAGAAGGAGTGCGCGCGTGGGATGATTTATGCCGCAGACGGCGGTGGTTTCTTCGCCGATGAGGGGGGCGGGGATGGGGGTAGAAGGGACGGCTAGGCAGTCGAGATTGGCACCGGACATGGCCGCGTGGAAGCTTCCAATGAAGGATTCGCGGAGTTCCAATGCTTTAAGATAAGCCGTGGCGGGAACTTTGGCGCCGAGTTCGAGCCGGGAGCGGACGTCTTCGCCGTAGTCGGTGGCGCGAGCAGGAAACCAGCCGGCTTGCTGGTGGTAGTGAGTAGCTTCGGCCCAGGCGATTTGGTTGCCGGCGTCTTCGGTTTCGTGCAGCAACGGAATGGAGACTTCTTTCAAGTGCGCGCCTAGTTTTCGGAAGATGCGCAGGGCTTCCGTGAAGGCGTATTCCACATCCGATGAAGAATTCTCGCTGAGAAAATCCTTGGGCAGGCCCAAACGAAAACGCCGGCGGGAGCGTTGTGTTATCGCGCCTCGCAGCGGCGGTTCGCTCTTGCCGCGGACGAAGATCGGATCGAGCATCAATGCTGCATCGGCGGCGGAGCGCGCCAAGGGGCCGACGCAATCGAGACGCGGAGAAAGCGGGATGACATCGGCGACGGAGACGCGGCCAAACGTGGGCTTGAGGCCGACGACGCCGCAAAGTGCGGCGGGGATGCGGATGGAGCCGCCGGTGTCCGTGCCGATGCTGCCGTAGCACAGGCCGGCGGCAACTGCAGCAGCGGAGCCTCCGCTCGAACCGCCGG
>CAZGBQ010000427.1:0-1945 GCA_964524045.1 uncultured Acidobacteriaceae bacterium | reverse complement strand
TCCCTGATGGACGGCGCGTGGACCGGCCACCCGGACCAAAACGAAATCGCGGTGAGCCAATTCCCTTCCCCGAATCAACTGCACGCGCGGCCGACGAGCGCGAACCCGCATCCCGATTTGCGGCCTCTGCCAACGGGCGTGGGCAAACGCACGCTGGCGGGAACGCGTGCGGCGATCCGAACAGTGATTCGCTATCGCAACGGAGTGCTCAATGGAAAAGGCGCCAGCCTTCTGGATGGCTACATGGAGGACCTGGCCACGGATCGCATCTATCGCTTGATGATTGCGCAGCGCATGCGGCACTCAAGCAAAGTGGAAGTGCTTAACGAGAGTGGAATGGCTGTTCGGCACACCCCGGAATTGATCAGCAAGCTGTTCGACGAAGAACTCGAGCGGCTGCTGCGAGAAATGAAGAGCGAAGATGCGCAGATGGCGGCGACTCTTCGCGAGGCGCGCCGCATCAGCGAAGAAATGATCCGGCACGAGGAATTCGATCCGAGGTAACGAGAGCTTCATTCAAGGATTTTGGATTAGTGGAGGAGGATTCAGTTCCGCAGAGTTTTCGCCAGTCTGAGGAGATTCAGGATCAGGGAGCAAAAATGGCAGCAAACGGAAGCAACGGGGCCAACGGCCATGGAACAAACGGAAACGGGAAAGTCCAGGGAACGCTGAACCACTGGAGCACAGATCCCCGCTGGGCAGGCATCACGCGGCCGTATTCATACTCGGATGTGCTGCGGCTTCGCGGCTCGGTTCAGATCGAGTACACGCTGGCGCGGCTCGGCGCAGAGCGCTTGTGGAATTTGATGCATTCGGAGCCTTTCGTTCCAGCCCTGGGCGCGATCACGGGCAATCAAGCAATCCAGATGGTGCAGGCCGGGCTGAAAGCGATTTACGGTAGCGGCTGGCAAGTGGCTGCGGACAACAATACCGCCGGTGACGTTTACCCTGACCAGTCGCTCTATCCCTGCGACTCTGCTCCGAACCTGGTGAAGCGCATCAACCGAGCGCTCCTGCGCGCCGACCAAATTGAGTCGGCGGAAGGCAAGAAGTCCGGGACGTACTGGTTTGCTCCCATTGTCGCCGACGCCGAAGCCGGCTTTGGCGGCTCGCTCAACGCCTACGAATTGATGAAAGCCATGATTGAAGCGGGCGCCGCAGCGGTGCACTTCGAGGACCAGCTTTCTTCTGCGAAAAAGTGTGGGCACTTGGGCGGCAAAGTCGTGGTTCCCACGCGCGAATTCATCGAAAAGTTGATTGCAGCGCGGCTAGCGGCCGACGTTTGTGGCGTGCCAACGATCCTAATCGCGCGCACGGACGCAAATTCAGCGGGTTTGTTGCTTTCCGACGCCGATCCGCGAGACCGCGAATTTATTCACGGCGAGCGCACTCCCGAAGGCTTTTATCAATTCCGCGGCGGAATCGACGCGGCCATTGCGCGTGGGCTTGCCTATGCACCCTATGCAGACATGATTTGGTGCGAGACTTCGACGCCCGATCTGGCGGAAGCGAAGAAATTCGCCGACGCCATTCATGCGAAGTTCCCGGGCAAGCTGCTGGCGTACAACTGCTCACCATCGTTCAACTGGAAGAAGAAGCTAGACGACGTGACCATAGCAAATTTCCAGCAAGAACTGGGCAAGATGGGCTACAAGTTCCAGTTCGTGACCTTGGCGGGCTTCCATTCGCTGAACATGTCCATGTTCCACCTGGCGAGCGGCTACGCGCACGCGGGCATGACGGCCTATTCGAAGCTGCAGCAGGAAGAGTTTGCTTCGCAGGAACTCGGTTACCGCGCCGTAACGCACCAGAAATTTGTCGGCACCGGGTATTTCGACGAAATCGCGCAGGTAGTGTCCGGCGGCAATTCGTCAACGACCGCCTTAGCCGGCTCGACGGAAGCGGACCAATTTCACGGCGCCGTGCCGCCAGTTCCGGCGAACGG
>CAZGBQ010000426.1:0-1946 GCA_964524045.1 uncultured Acidobacteriaceae bacterium | reverse complement strand
AAAGAATTCCAGATCCATGCGATGGCATTTTGTAGCCCGACTGACGCCACGCGGGATAGTTTTGCACTTTGGAAAGGCTGCAAACTTCGGTGCGGGTTCGGCCAATCGATGACTCTGGCGCCACAACGAACGCGCATTCCTCAAAGTTGTAATTCTAACAGTTTCGCCGCAGCCAACCAAACAGAAATGGGAACGGCTCGCAGATCAGCCTGAGCGTACAGCTCACTCCTGCAAGCAAGCATGACGTGACATGATCAGGCGCAGTCTGTCCCAGGCGGCGGGCGGTTGCTACCACAAGCGCCCTCGCTAGTTACGCTAAAATGCGATAGCTTTCGCATTGCAAGAGCATCCATCTCTTGATCCCAGGAGACTGCCTTGACGACGGTCAGAGAGGCCACCTACGAAGTCCTTCGCGACCTCGGTATGACAATGATCTTCGGCAATCCCGGCTCAACGGAATTGCCATTCCTGCGCGAGATGCCCGCTGATTTCCGTTACGTCCTCGCGCTCCACGAACGCGTCGCGATCGGAATGGGACTGGGACACGCGCTTGCCACGGGCAAAGCAGCCTTCGTGAATGTGCATTCCATTGCCAGCGTTGGGAACGGGCTCTCAAGTTTGGTTGACGCCTTCTATTGCCACGCCCCTTTGGTGGTGACCACCGGACAGCAGGACCGCCGGCATATCTTTGCAGAACCATTTCTCACCAGCCGCGCGGTGGAAGTTGTGAAGCCCTACGTGAAGTGGGCTTACGAACCGTTGCGCGCCGAAGATGTACCGGCAGCCATCGCGCGTGGCTTTCACCTGGCGATGCAGCCGCCGATGGGACCGGTCTTCCTCTCGATTCCTATGGACGACTGGACACGCGAATGCCAGCCTGCCATTAGTCGCCAGGTTCATCAAACGGTTCTGCCAGACCCCGCCGCGCTCGATGCCGTCGTTCAGGCCCTGAACTCCTCGCAAAAGCCTGCCCTCGTAGCCGGAGCTCAGATCGAAGAGGATGCGGGATGGCACGACGTGATCGCGCTTGCGGAGCATCTTGAAGCTGACGTCTATCAGCAGCCGCTTGCTTCGCGCTGGACCTTTCCGCGCTCGCATTCGCTTTTTCGCGGCGGCTTGCTCCCCGCCCAGCAGCCGCTTGCAGATCAGCTCGCTGCTTATGACGTGGTTGTCGTCTTAGGCGCTCCTGTTTTCCTCTACTACGCCTACGTTCCTGGCAATCCCATCGCGCCAGGAACCAAGCTGTTTCAGATTACCAACTCGCCGCAAGATGCTTCGGCTGCGTTGGCCGGAACGAGCATTGTGGGCAACGTCGGCGCAGCAACTCGATACCTTCGTGCCCACACGGATGCAAAAACTCGCAGCATTTCATCCGCTCGACTTGAACCGCCACCGCCCAAACCGGAATCTCCCATCACACCGGCTTACTTGTTCAGGGTGCTCAACAAGGTCATGCCGCGAAACGCCGTCATCTCGGAAGAATGCCCTTCCTCAAAAGGCGATCTCGAGAGGTATCTTGTGCTGGATCAACCAGGTTCATTCTATTCGGTCCCGAACGGCATCCTGGGCTTTGGCTTGCCTGCGGCGGTGGGGCTGCAACTTGCGCGCCCGGATAGGAGAGTCGTTTGCCCGGTCGGCGACGGCTCGATTCAATACTCCATCCAGGCCCTCTGGAGCGCGGTTCAATACGATGCGCCGGTGATTTTTCTGGTTTTGCGCAACGGAGACTACTCTGCGCTGAAATCTTTTTGCGACTTCACGCATGTTGGGCAAAATGTTCCGGGCATGGAATTGCCCGGAATCGACGTGGTGAAGATCGCACAAGGCTACGGGATGACGGCGCAAGAAGTGGACCGGCCGGAGGAACTGGAGCCGGTCCTAAGACAAGCGTTCGATTCGCCAGGGCCACGCTTGATTAGCGTCAACGTCGCGAAAGGGGGACAGAC
>CAZGBQ010000425.1:0-1970 GCA_964524045.1 uncultured Acidobacteriaceae bacterium | reverse complement strand
ACTTTATAGAGTACGGAAGCATGCGGCGCCAGCTTGACCGCGAGGGAATCCGCAGGGCCCCGGTCTTCATGTTCCCACAGGTCGCGCACCTGATGTTTCCCATCGGGCAACTCTACTTCTTTCCACGAATAACGAAACTCCTGCGAAGCGTCTTCCAGATTGAAAATAGCGAGATAATATCCTTCTCCATCGATGGGACGAGCGAGCCAGACTGCCGCTTTTTCCGTCGTCAGCACGGCGTGATTGCCGGTGGAGTGTTGGTCGACGGCAATGACTTCTGCATTCGTGAGCAGCGACTCCGTCCACTCATCGCACAAAGTCAAATTGCCGCCCATGATGAGCGGCGACCGAAAGATCGACCACAGAGTGAGTTGGGTGCGCTGTTCGTCGTGAGTGAGCCGCGTGGCGCGCGGTTTGCCCCAGCCGGCGGCTGGTTCGAGGCGGCCGATGGGAAGCATGTCCGCGTCGGGCCAGTGGCCCGGGCCTGAAAAGGGCGCCCACTTCGCCGCGCGCGCGAACTGATTTTTTATGCCCGATGGAAACTCTGTGTCGCTGTGCCAGAGGTCCCAGATGTCGTCAGAAATCCGCCACATCTGCGCGTACTGGCGGACCTCTTCCGCTTTTTCGAGCGCGGTGGGACCCGGAGAAAGACTGAGAACGATGGGCCTCCCGTTCATGCTAAGCGTGCTTGTGCTCCGAAGAGCTTTACTGATGAGGCGGATCTCGTCGCCTTTGTACGGGTGATCGGAAATGCAATCGACTTTCAGAAAGTCCACACCCCAGACAGCGAATTGCCACGCGAGGGAATCGTAATAGGCTTGCGCGGCAGGCTTCGTCGCGTCGAGTCCAAAGTTGAACGGATTCCAGGGGCAAGTATCAGAGGTGTTTGCTGCATCGGCGGCATGAAACTTAGTCCCCGCGATCGGAAGGTTTCTGCGGACCGCTTCTTTGGGAATGCCGCGCAAAATATGCAAACCAAATTTCAAGCCAAGCGAATGAACAAAGTCTGCGAGCGGCTTGAATCCCGCATAGCGCGCAGCCGAAGGAATAGTATTGACTGCCGGCGTGTATCGCCCAAACTCATCCAGACTGAATTCGGCGTTCGCAGCGTTGGTGCCCGCGGAGTGATTCGTCACGTACCAGCCGGAATCCACGACGACGTATTCCCAGCCGAACTTCTTGAGGTGCTCGGCCATCCATTTTGCGTTCGCGCGAATGTCGGCTTCGCTTACCGTCTCGCCGTAAGCATCCCAACTGTTCCAGCCCATCGGTGGCGTAGCCGCAAGAGTGGAAGTTGATTCTTGTGAAGCAGGCTTGCTTATGGGAATCGCCATCAGCACAACCGCGATAATGATTACCGCCGCGGATGAGCTAAAGCGGGCGCTTAGGTAAATGCGATCCACGGGAGTTCAGATGGGCAGCGAGGTTTGTATCGCGCCAGAAGCCCAGCAGTTGGATTCGCGCACCGGCGCGAACGAATAGCGATGCAGCGGCGTCGGGCCATGCGCGCGCAGAGCCTCCAAATGATCGGGCGTGGCATAGCCCTTGTGGCGCGCCAGCCCATATTGCGGATAGACGGCGTCCCACTCTTCCATGCGCAAGTCGCGGTGCGTTTTCGCAAGGATGGACGCGGCGGCAATGGAAACGCTGCGCGCGTCGCCTTTAATCAAGGACTTTTGCTCGATCAGCACATCGAGCTCCATGGCATCAATCAAGAGATAATCCGGCGAAATCGTGAGCTGCTCGAGGGCCGCGGTCATGGCCTGCCGAGATGCCTGGTAGATATTCCAGGCATCGATGCGCTGTGCGTCGATTTCCGCAATGGCCCAGGCTAATGCATGTTCGCAAATGCGCTCGCGAAGCTCCGCACGGCGTTCTGCGGCCAGCTTTTTCGAATCGTCCAGACCGACAATGCGGCGTTTGGGATTCAGGATCACTGCGGCCGCAACCACCGGGCCAAACAACGCGCC
>CAZGBQ010000424.1:0-1979 GCA_964524045.1 uncultured Acidobacteriaceae bacterium | reverse complement strand
GTTACGACGTAGCTGCGAGTGATTTTTTCCACTGAAGTGGTTCCCGCCTGACGCATGATGGTGCGCAATTCACGCCGCAGGATCTCCAGCACGGCTTCGACGCCCGCCTGGCCGAAGGCGCCGAGTCCCCAGCAGTGCGGCCTTCCGACGCCCACGGCAGTCGCGCCAAGGGCGAGCGCTTTGAAGATGTCTGTGCCGCGCCGCACGCCGCCGTCGACAATCACGGGTATCTTTCCGCCAACACCCTCAATCACCTCGGGTAGGCTTTCAATCGTCGGGCGCAAAGTTTCCTCGGCGCGTCCGCCGTGATTAGACACGATCAAGCCATCAACACCATGCTCCACGGCGAGTTGCGCATCTTCGCGGGTGACGATGCCCTTGATGAGGAGTTTCACAGTCACTGCATCGCGCAGCCGTTTGACAAAATTCAAGCTTAGGCCGGAGGAAAGCAATTCCGTGACTTTGGAAACGTCGAGTCTGTCGAACATTGGCTTTCGCGAAAGGAATTGCGCGATGCCGCTCGAGGCTGTGCTTGTTGCGGCTGACCCCGACCTCCCGCGCGCAAAGCCGGTATACGCGCTCTGATGGCACGTCGAGCATTGCCGCGTATCCACCCGCTGCGCGCGGAAAAGCGTCTCGCGGTTGCTGCCTTCCTGCAGATCAACGGTGAGCACGATCGCGGGCGCGCCTGCGGCTTCCGCGCGCTTGACGATGCTCAGTGCCACTTCCCAGACATTTGTCGGATAGAGCTGCTGCCAAACCGGTCCGCCGCGCGCGGCGATGACGTCTTCAATCGATGCAGTGGTAACCGTGGACAGCATCATCAAGTGGCCTTTGGCTTTCGCCGCTCTGGCCACACCGACCTCGCCATCCGGATGGAACGCCTTCTGTGAGCCAATCGGCGGAAGCACAATCGGCGTCTCCCACTTCGTGCCAAAGATCGTCCTCGACATATCAATGTTTGTGACATCTACAAGACGGCGCGCGCGAACCTGGATGCGCGAATAGCCATCGCGATTCGCTCGCACCGTTCCATCGTCATCCACCCCAGTCGCGAGGTAGCCGAAGTGCGCTGGAGGAATTGCCTTGCGCGCCGCGGGTTCAAAATCCATCACGTCGAGCGCCTGGTCCGGCGAAGAAATCACTTCGTTGCTCTGCTGCAGATTCTCCAGCCAGCCGAGGAAACTCTTCTCCGTTACCTCGTCCGCCGCGAGAAGGTTTGCGACAGAATTGGAGAGCAAGTGCGAACTCGCAAGAACCGGACTCGTTGCCAGCATTCTGAGGAATGTCCTGCGGGTTCGGTGCAGCGCCAGGCTGTGACTCATCGTCTCTCTCCTTGGTTCTTGCTTCTTATTCCGGCAGCGAAGTCCAACGGAGCAGCGGAAAAAGATCGCGGAAACTTCTGGCCACCTCGCGGGGAAACGAAGCCAGCGTCGCCGCAGCGGGGCTCAGTTTTCGGCGGACAATCCACGCCAGAATTCTGTTCCAGTTTTCCGGCGCCGCCGGCCAGCCAGTGTGCTTCGTCCACTCGCCTTTTTCCATAGTGTACCAATAGCTTTCATAGCGGCGGCCGAGCCTCTTTCTCTGCCTTGCCACCCAACTCGGTTTAGCCTGCACGCGTGGCTGGGCGATTTCCGCAAGAACCGATCCTTTGCGCTTTCCGCCGGAATAAATCCGGAAACCTGCCGTGACCGTGTCCGTGGAAAGACCCACATAAAGCTGCCCGGTTTCTCCGTCACCGGGCGCAGGAACAGAGAATTTCAAGTACATCTGCGTCTTATAGGGAGTCTTGTCTTTTGCAAAACGAATATCGCGGTTGATGCGCGAGAAATTCGTTCCAGTCCTGCCCGACGTATCGAAACGTGAGTCTAGATCCAGCACGGAGGGCGTAAGTTCCTCGAGCAGCCAGCGAAACGGCTGCACTATGGTCGTCTTGTAGCGCTCGCGATTCTCGTTCATCCAAGCGGTGCGGTTATTGC
>CAZGBQ010000423.1:0-2001 GCA_964524045.1 uncultured Acidobacteriaceae bacterium | reverse complement strand
ACTGTTCGTCGCCCGCCTTCACGTCCAGCATCAGTTGGACGTCCGACCTGGCCATGGCCACCACACTTTACCAAACCCTGCCGGTCTCAAAAAGTTGCGATTGTATACGCCCTCAAAGCGTTGGTAGGACAGGTTTTAAAGCGGCGGTTTATGCAGCGTTTAAGTTGGCTCAGCGATGCTTAGACATGGAATAAGTGCTGCATTATCAATAGGCTAGCAACCCCTACGAAAACTAGGAGCGCCATCCGCCAGTTTGGCTCCCGGTTCACTTCGGGGAGCAAGTCCGTCGCTGCGACATAGACCGTTACGCCTCCCGATAACGGCAGGGCATATTTCAATTGGCTCTCCAGAGCGCTTGTCAGAACCACGCCTAAGAGCGTTGCCGCTCCTAGTAACCCGGCTCCGAGAATCGCGTTGCGCTTCCCTTGCCCGCTTGCCAGCGCCACCGACGCAATGGTGAACCCCTCCGGCAGTTTGTGCAGGAAAACCGCCACAAAAAGCGCGACGCCCAACCAGGTCGAAATCAGAAAGCCTGCGGCAATCGCCACGCCGTCAAAAAACGTGTGAATCGTTAATCCCAGTAAAACTGTTTTTCCGGCGTGAACTCCGCTGAACTCCTGGGGATGCGTTTCTTCTCCAAAATGGAAGTGCGGAGCGATCGTGTGCTCGAAAAGGTGAACGAGGAAAAAACCAATGAGCACGAACAGCAGCGCACTCTCACCAGAAAGGCGCACCGACTCGGGGATCACTTCCACGAAAGCTACTGCCAGCATGTAGCCCGCGCCCAGCGCTACGAAATACTGCAGGAATCGCCGCGGCCAGTCCTTGCGCACGACGAAGTATCCGCCGAGCAAGTTTCCCGCCGCCGCAATGAGTCCCAGTCCCGCCGCGAGCATTGCCCGAAATGCAACGTCCTGCGCCATCACCCGCTGTGCCTGAACAAAATCACGTCGCCTTCATGCACCACGTACTCCTTTCCCTCCAGTCGCACCTGCGCCTTCTCTTTCGCTGCCGCGATGTTTCCAGCCGCCACCAAGTCACTCCAGCGCACCACTTCCGCGCGAATAAATCCGCGCTCGATGTCGCTATGAATCACTCCCGCTGCTTTCACCGCGTGGTCTCCCTTGCGAATCGTCCACGCCCGCACTTCCGGCTCGCCGGCAGTGAAGAACTGGATCAATCCCAGCAAATCATACGTCGCGCGAATCAGCCGGTTCAGCCCCGGCTCCTTTAACCCGTACGAAGCCAGCAGTTCCGCCGCTTCTTTCTCCTCCATCTCCGCCAGTTCCGCTTCCAGCCGCCCGCACACCGCCACCACGGCCGCATTCGGCCGTCCTTGCAGCGCTAACAGCTTGTGCCGCTCTACAGCCGTGTCCAGCTTGTCCGCTTCGTCGTCTCCTAAGTTCAGTACATATAGGACAGGACGCGCCGACAAAAACAAAAAACCGCCAATCGATTTCTTCTCTTCCGCTGTTAGCTCCAGCTCGCGCAGCGGCTTTTCCGCCTCGATCTGCGCCTTGCATTTATCCAGCGCCGCTTTCTCGACTTCCAGCGCCGGATCGCGCTTCTTCTTCAAATCCTTTTCCACGCGCTCCAAGCGGCGCACGATCTGATCGTGGTCCGAAAGCATCAGCTCCAAGTCCAGATTCGTCGCATCCCGCAGCGGATCGATACTTCCTTCCGAATGCGGCACACTCGGGTCCTCAAACACGCGAATCACGTGGGCAATCACGTCCACTTCGCGCAATTGCGCCAAGGCCTCGCGCATGTGGGTTTTCTGCATGCCGCCCAAATCCACGTAATTCACGGTGGCATAGGTGATTTTCTTGGGGTTATAGAGCTTTGCCAGTTCCAGGAGCCGCGGCTCCGGCACTTTGGCCACACCCAGGTGCGTCGTTGACGCCGCGCCCTTTCCCTCAACGTGGGCCCTCGTCAGAATCCGGAATAGCGTTGTTTTCCCAACCTGTGGCAGTCCAATGATTCCCGCTTGCACTCGCGCCC
>CAZGBQ010000422.1:0-2012 GCA_964524045.1 uncultured Acidobacteriaceae bacterium | reverse complement strand
GTTGTCGCGGGCGGCGGCCACCTCGCCAACGTGTTCGTCTATGTGAAGGAAGGCCTCGGCGGCCGCACCTTCGACATTCCAAAGGAAGCGGTCACGCTTGACCAAAGCGGTTGCAAATACCACCCGCACATGCTCGGCGTAATGGCCGGACAAAAAGTGAAGATCGTCAACAGTGATCCCACCACGCACAACATTCATCCCACGCCAAAGGACAATCGCGAATGGAACGAATCGCAGGCTCCGAACACTGCCCCGCTCGAAAAGGATTTCGCCCGTGAAGAGATTCTTCTCCCGGTGAAATGCAACCAGCATCCGTGGATGAAGATGTACGTCAATGTGGTGAAGAGCCCGTTCTACGCGGTGACCGGCGCCGACGGCAAATTTGAAATCAAGGGGCTGCCGCCGGGCGATTACACGCTGGCGTTCGTCCACGAGAAATATCCCGAGCAGGATCAGAAAGTGACGCTCGCGGCAAAAGACAGCAAGACCGTTGACGTAACGTTCAAGCCGTGACGGTGGACACAAAACTGAGTGTCATTCTGAGCGCATCCGACGAGGATGCGCGAAGAATCTCAACTCATCCTTTCGGCAACTGCGAAGTTTCTTTTTATTGCGGCGTTACAACTGGCAACAGCTTTCTCGAGGAGGCGACTTGCTTGCCGTGATGCTGTTGATCTCCATCGTGCTCGGCCTGATTCCGCTTGCTGGCATTGCTTGGATCGCCGTTTCCGGAACCCTGACCACCGTCGATGGCCTGTTCGAGAGCCTCATCATGCTGAGTCTCTCCGGTGTGTTCTTCCTGAACGCCTTCTGGGAAGTGCGCAAGGGCGCCAAGAAACCAGGTGGACCGCCCAAGCCCAGCGCGCCCTCCGACGAGAGTTGAGCCGGCTTTTGCATCTTGCGGGGAGACATCTTCCATAGGAGGTGGGGGCTTTAGCCCCCACGTAGCCGCTTGAAACGAATTGGGGCTTTAGCCCCTGAAGCTACGTTCCTGTGAGCTCTCTTCAGGGCACGATTTCAGTCGTGCCGAATCGTACTGTAATCGTTGCAAAATCAAACCGGCTTTAGCCACTGGGGCCAACTCATGGCTTGCCTCGCTTTGTGATAACGTGAATGCATCCGTGATCGAAAATACCTCCACGCAAGTTGACACGTCCGCCAAGAAATCTGCCCACGGCATGTCGACTCGGAATCGCCTGCTCTTCTACCTGACCGCGTGGCTCATCGTCTTGATGCCGTTTCTGTTCTGGTGGAACACCTGGTTCGGGCGTCAGCTTTCCGATCCGCAAATCACACAGTATTTGGTCGACGACCAACACCCGCGCCACATTCAGCATGCCCTGGTGCAAATCGGCGAGCGCATTGCGCGCCACGACTCCGCCGCGGCGCGCTGGTATCCTGAACTGCTCCGCCTGGCGGCGCATCCTGTCGAAGAAGTGCGCAATACCGACGCTTGGGTGATGGGCCAGGACACGGCAGGCGCAGGCTTCCACGAGGCATTGCTAAGAATGTTGCAAGACTCTTCGCCGATGGTGCGCGGCAACGCCGCACTCTCGCTGGTGCGCCTTGGCGACGCATCGGGACGCGAGCAAATCGTCGCCCTCCTGCGGCCCGCGCAGATTCTCGCGCTCGCCACGGGCCGTGTCACCGACACGGCCCGCCCCGGCACGGCCATCCGCCAAGGCGGCCTTGTCGCCAAGCTTCAGCTCGCTGCGCCTCCTGCCTCCGATTCGCCAAATGGCGAATCGGCGACGGAAGTGCGCTCGCCCATCGCCGGCCGCATCCGCGCTCTCGCCGTCGCCCCCGGAGCCAGCGTCGCCGCTGGCTCCGAGATCGCCACGGTCGATCCCAGCGACGAGCAGGTCTGGGAAGCCCTGCGCGCGCTCTATCTCATCGGGCGCGCCGAGGATCTGCCCGCGATTCGCCCTTACGAGCGCGAATCGCGCGACATCTCCGACCGCGTCCGCCAGCAAGCCCTCCTCACCGACCAAGCCATCCGCTCCCGCGCCTCC
>CAZGBQ010000421.1:0-2015 GCA_964524045.1 uncultured Acidobacteriaceae bacterium | reverse complement strand
CGCGAGCCAGGGGACGCCTGCGAGCAGGGTGATGCGGAATCCGGGGACCCACCAGGTGGAAACCATGACGGCCAGCACACCGATTAGGCCAGCGACTGAGGCCCAGGGACCGCGAGGGCCTAGACGCAAGTAAGGTTTCGCGTGGCGGTGGTGGTAGCGGCGGAAGGCGACGTGCGTCAGCAACGTCATGAACCAGGCGAAGAGCGCGCCAAACGAGCTAAGGCCGATCATGTACACAAAGAGGGAATCCTGAAAGTATTTGGACAGCACCAGCGCAGCGACCATGCCAACTCCAGTAACCAGCACCGCGACGACCGGCATGTTTTTTCTGCTCAATCGGCCCAATGGCGAGGGAAGATAGCCGCCTCGCGCGAGCGAGAACGCCAAGCGCGCTCCAAAGTACAAATTAGCAACAGCGCTGGAGAGCGCCGCGGTCAACACAACGAAATTCATGATGTGGCTGGCCGCGGGAATGCCCACGGTTTGAAAGACGCGGACAAAGGGACTTTCGCCCATGCCGATTTGCGTCCAAGGGACAAGCCCGACAACCAGCGCGAGTCCCGCAACGTAAAACAGCACCAGAGCGGTGAGTGTTCTGCGCAAAGCCTTCGGCACAGCCGCCTTGGGATCGGCGGCTTCACCGGCGGTGCTTCCCACGACTTCAATTCCGAAGAAACTGAAAAGGCCTAGAACGACCCCGAGGCCGACCCCGCTCCACCCGTTCGGGAGAAATCCTCCCGACGCGGAAAAGTTAGCGAAGCCTACTTTCGGAAACCCTAAGCCGAACAATAGCGCGGAACCCAGGATAAGAAACGCGAGGATGGTCACAACCTTGATGATCGAGAGCCAAAGCTCAAACGTTCCCAAGCTGCCGATGTGGATGGTGTTGACGTAAAAAATCACCAGCGAAAACAGAGCAATCCAAATCCATGCGGGCATCGTTGACCAGAGCTTGCAATAGATCGCTGCCGCGACGACTTCACTGCCCACCACCACCATCATGCACAGCCAATAGGTAAGGCGAATTGCAAATCCTGCCCACGGGTTCAGATACATCTCCGCGTACAGCCCGAAGGAGCCGGCCGCCGGGTGAGCCGCAGCCATTTCCGCAAGCGCCCACATCATCGGCAAAGCAATGAAGGCCGCAGCGACAAAACTCAGGATCACCGCCGGGCCGGCAAGCTTGACCGATATGGCGCTTCCAAGGAACAGGCCGGTGCCGATGGTGCTGCCAATGCCGAGCATCGCGAGCTGCGCGGGCGTCAGGTTGCGCTGCAGGCCCGCTTCGCGATCTTCCATCGTCGCGGGCCGCGTATTTTCCTGCGGTGCCGGAGTTCCGAGGGCCATTTCCGTCATGGCGACGCATCGTAGCAGAAACTCATCGTTTCTTCTCCCTTGGACCTGAACATTGGACCAGTAAATCGAGTGAACACAAACTGTCCCTCGGGCCCGTAGCGCGCATCGCCTGCCATTTCTAAAATTAAATTGTGACGCGGGACCGCAAAAGGCGTCACGGAGGCAGTCATGAAGGCTTTGTTCGCGCTGATCGTCGTGTACGTTGGCGCTTTTTTCCTTGTGCTTCAAGGATCATCGCAAAACTCCGTGCAAGCGGCGCAGCAAGGGGCAGCTTCCGGGCAGGCCACTTCCTCCCTTGACCCAACGAAAGAATCAGATATCCGCTCGCTGATGGAACTGGTCGGAGCGCGCGACATGGTCCAGGACGGGGCCAACAACGCCATCGAGCAATCGCGCGAAAAGCTGACCGCCACCGTGCCCAACAACGACAAAGGGCAGGCGTTCGTGAATGCCTTCGCCACCAGTTACCAGAAGAAATTCGATGTGGACCAGATTACCGAACAATTGGTGGGAATTTACGACAAGCATTTCACCGACGAAGAAATCAAGGGCCTATTGCAGTTCTACGGTTCTCCGCTAGGCCAGAAAGTCGCGGCAGAGATGCCCAAGATCAACCGTGAAGCCACCGCCGCCGTGCGCGCCGCCAGCGGAAAAGCCGC
>CAZGBQ010000420.1:0-2023 GCA_964524045.1 uncultured Acidobacteriaceae bacterium | reverse complement strand
AATGATCTCTTTGTAGTAGTGTTTGCCCGTGATCGCGTCGGGCATCGCAGCAATGGCCAGTGCTAGTAGCGCACCGATTGCCAAGCCAAACAGAATGCCCAGCGGCAGCGATTTCACCTTTCGGGCAAAGTAGCCAATCAAGACCCCGCCGACTAGGCCTTTAAACGTCGATCCGATGATGATGGTGGCCATTTCCGGCCGCACTTCCGGTGTAAACCAGGCCGTCGCCCCATCCACGGCGCCCAACACGGTTCCCAAGAGCAGTCCCAGCAGTATTTTGTTCATGCGCTCCTCCGGCTCCTCTCTCTTAATGGCCTATACAACCCTTTCGCAAAATCCTTTAAGCCTATCGATGCATGAAAAACAAAACGAGTACCCGCATCACCAGGTAGGCGGCTATCAGCAGGATAAAAAAGCGGTAGCGGCGGTACAAGCGCCCGAGCCTTTCAAAAACCGACTCGCGGTGGGCGGCCACCGCAAAGCCGTCGAGATAGCGTGCGATATCCAGAGCCAGCTCCTGAACAGTGGCGTAACGGTTCCCGGCGGCGGGCGCGGCGGCCTTGGAGCAGATGGCTTCCAGAGCTTTGCCCAGCCGGGGTCTTTCACCGGAACCGGCCGCGGACGGCTCTTCCCTCAGCAAGAATCGCAAGAGCGTGCCAAGGGAAAAAATGTCGCTCCGCGCATCGAGTTGCTCGATGTCCCCGCGCGCTTGTTCGGGCGACATGTAGCCAGGCGTGCCCATGACCGTCCCGTGGCTAGTGGCCGCCGCCGTTTCCGCAGCGTTTATATCGCCCGACACCCGAGGCTTTTCGAAGATCGTAGCGTCCGGATCGGCTATTTGCGATGGAGCTTGATCCGTTCCGCGAAGCAGCTTTGCTAATCCCCAGTCCATAACCAGGACTTCGCCAAATGAACCGACCATGATGTTGGCGGGCTTGAGATCGCGGTGCAGGACGCCACGCGCGTGAGCGAAAGCCACGGCATCACAAATGCGAAGAAAGATGCGCAAGCGGTCCGGAATGGACGCGACCGATTGGATGTATTGATCGAGCCGCTGCCCCTGGACGAATTTCATGGTGTAGAAAACGCGGCCATCCGCCAGCGTTCCCACGTCGTGCACGGGTACAATGCCGGGATGCTCGAGCCGCGCGAGCACAAGCGCTTCGCGCGTCAAGCGTTTCGCGAGGTCGCCATCCGTCCCCGGTGTATCCAAAACCTTCAGCGCGACGCGCCGCTGCAGTTTTTCGTCTTCCGCCGCGTACACGACGCCCATGCCGCCTCGCGCCACACGCTCGACAAGCCGGTAACGTGTGCCGGTCAGATCCGGAATGTCCGCGGTATCGCGCAGACGATCCAAAGTCTTGTCCGAAAGAAACTTCATTTCGGTTCCCATCCAAACGCGGCGCGCGCTTCCCGCTGAAATTCCTCTTCACTGCCACACAGTTCGCGCAGACGCTCGAGCGCGATTCTGCGGAATTCCCGGCGCGCCCAGGCCAGCGCGTTGGTTACATCAGTCACGGGGATGCTGTATTCCTTCGACAGTTGTTCGTAGGATACGTTCTCGGAGTCTTCGAGGTCGTACGCTTCGAAAAGACGAAAGGTACGATCGCGTTCACGCGCCGCGCAAAGCTGCCGCAATTCCTCAACGGCAAGGCCGAACAAACTGCGCAGCCACTCTTTCTCAAAGAACTCCTCGAGCGACTCCGCTGAGGGGATGGCGGAGGGATCGATCACGGTTCGCCCCAGTTCTTCCTCGGCGCCCGGAAAATCCAGAGCCACCTGTGGGACATTACCGCCGCGCTTTTGACGCCGGCTTGCCTTGTCTTCATTGGAAACAAAGCTATCGACGCAAACGCGCAGATACGTGCGCAGGCGGCTCTTCTTGGCATCGAATTTCTCCAACAGCTCGCGCTCGAGTATTTCTACGAAGAAACCCTGCGTCAGATCCTGCGCTTCGTCAGCCGGGCGGTTCCAGCGCAACCGGATGTATTTGTAGACAGGCTTCCAGTACGCTGCGCACAGC
>CAZGBQ010000419.1:0-2066 GCA_964524045.1 uncultured Acidobacteriaceae bacterium | reverse complement strand
AGATTCTTCCTGTGGACGTGCCTACCCTGCGAGTGGCAGGAGTTCTTCTTGCCTCGACGTTTGGTTGTTTGCGCAGCTCTGCTCGCAGTTCTAGCTCCGCCTTTCTCCGCTCGTGATTACACAGCCCGCCTGACCATGCAAAAAGTTGGCGCCGGCGTCTATCTTTTCACTTCTTCGCGCCACGGCGACGTCGGCTTCGTCGGCAATTCCGTAGCGATTCTCTCCGATGAAGGCGTACTTGTCTTTGACGCCGGTTGCGTGCCCTCCGATTCGGCAGCGGTTCTGACAGTGAGTTCTTTGAGCAGGGCCTTGCCTCTCTGGAACCACGGTCGCTCGCGACGCTGCATGTAGCGAGGCAGCGTGCGTTTCTTCGCCAACAGCTTCTGCGCCCATTCGCGGGCTTCTTCGCGGCGGTTCGCGCTTTTCAGAAAAGCGGCGTAATTGTAAAGCGTTTCCGGAGTCGTCGAGATTTGCGTGACTTCTGCGAACAGCGGCTCAGCACGGTCCATTTGCCCGGTTCGGGCGTAGGCATCTGCAAGCAGTCCTCCCGCGCGGTAATAATCAAATTTGCGGTCCGCCACCACCACGCGCTCAAGATCCGGAATCGCCCCGGCCAAGTCATTCAGGGCCAGCGAGCACAGCGCCCGCGAGTAAAACGTATAGATCGAATCGCTGCGTGCCGAGATTGCGTTGGTAAAGGCTTCACGCCCCTTCGCATACTGTCCTTGATCCTTGTAAAGTTCGCCCAACTCTTCGTAGTTTGCCGCCGATGGATTATCGAGAATATCCGTCTCCACCTTTTGAATGCGCGACCGCCGGCCAAATCCCTGAACAACGCCGCGGAGCAAGCCGAGATCAGGAACCATCTCCGCAAGGATGTACACGGCAGCACCGGGCGGTCCCAGGAATAGAATCACATAGAACCAATAGCCCTCGGGCCGCCTCCGGAAAAAATGAATGATCGCGAAGGCCTGCAGGAAGATTCCCCAGGGGTAAAAGAGATGGGCCAAGCCAAACATGAATGACCGTCCTGAAGAACAGAATCACTTGCTTTCGCAGCGCGGTCAAACTGCACTTTCGCGCGCTTTGTACAGAAGTAACGGCTGGCTGCGGCCGTTTGGCAGTCCGCTATTTTACGTACAGCGCTAGCCAATCGAGAAATGTTTTGTACCAGAACTGGCTGTTCTGCGGTTTCAACACCCAATGCCCTTCGTCTGGAAAAACGACGAGCTTCGAAGGAACGCCCTGACGCTGGAGCGCGCTGAAGAACTCGAGCGACTGCGTATAGGGCACACGGTAGTCGCGCTCGCCACAAATTACTAGCGTTGGCGTCTTGAACTTTGTGAGTTCGGCGGCGTAACTCGAAGGCGACCATTTCTTGTAGCTCTCCGGATTCGTCCACGGCGTCCCCTGCATGTCATGCTCTTCAAACCATAACTCTTCGGTCGCCCACATCGACACTTTGTCGTACACGCTCGCGTGGCTCACGATCGCCTTGAATCGCCCGGTGTGCGTGGCAATCCAATCGGCCAAGTATCCGCCGTAGGAGCCGCCCGCAGCGGCCATGCGCGTCCCGTCAATAAATGTGTATTTTTTGAGCGTGTAGTCGATGCCGTTCATCACGTCGACGAACGCCTTGCCGCCCCAGTCGTTCGTGATTTCGTCCGTGAACTTCTGGCCATAGCCGGTCGAGCCACGGCGATTGATCATCAGAGTCACGTAGCCCGCGCCGGAAAACACTTGCGGATTCCAGCGGTATCCCCACGCGTTCGACCACATCGTCTGAGGTCCGCCGTGCAGCAGAACCAACAAAGGGTATTTCTTTGTGGCATCAAATTTCGGTGGGTGGATCAGCATAGCCTGCACTTTCGCTCCTTCGGCGCCGTCAAACCAGAACGTTTCCGGCGGGGCGATTTCGACTGTCGAAAGAATCGAGTCGTTGTGATGCGTGAGCTGACGCGTATTGGAGCCATCACTCGCTGCAACAAAGATCTCCACTGGCATGGTCAGACTGGTCCGCTCGAACGCCAGCGTCTTGCCGTCGCTGCTAAGCGAAATCGCGGTGT
>CAZGBQ010000418.1:0-2078 GCA_964524045.1 uncultured Acidobacteriaceae bacterium | reverse complement strand
CTTATTCGCCAGGAATCCACTTTCCAGGCCGACGCCGTATCCCACGCTAACGCCATCGGCTTGATGCAAGTGCTTCCAAAAACCGGGAAGCTGCTCGCCAGGCAGGTCAAAGTGAAGTATGCCAAGGCCAAACTCTTCGACCCGGACTACAACATTGAGCTCGGCATGGTGTACATCGCGAGCCTAGTGCGGCAGTTTGGTTCGCTCGAAGGCGCCGCGGCGGCCTACAACGCCGGCGAAGACCGCATTTCTGCCTGGCAGGCAGAACGAAAATACGAAGAGATCCCCGAGCTCGTCGAGTCCATCCCTTTCACAGAAACCCGCGACTACGTGCAGATCGTCTTGCGAAACGCGCAAGTCTACCGGATGATTTACGGCCAGCCGAGCGTAGCTTTGCAAGCTTCGACCGGCCACGCCCGCTGACGAGGGCCCCTTGACACGGGCGTAGCCCCTTAGAAGGGCGCGCGATCCACCTTACCCTAGTCCAAATTAGAATAGTCCAATTTAGAATAGTCTAATTTAGACTATGAGGTGCTATGACCGCTCCCGACTCCACCATCGCTCAAATTTCGCGCCGCATGCTCTCGGCCAAAGCTGAGCAATTCACCGAATCCGTCATCCGGGAAATGACCCGGCTGGCCATGAAGCACGGCGCGGTGAATCTATCGCAAGGCTTTCCTGACTTTGCCGCGCCCGAAGAAATTAAAGAGGCCGCGCGCAAGGCCATCGCTGACGACATCAATCAATACGCCATCACCTGGGGCGCGAAATCGCTGCGCGACGCAGTCGTGGAAAAATTCGAGCGCACCCAAGGCGTGAAATACGATCCCGAGCGCGAAATCACCGTCTGCTGCGGTTCCACCGAAGCCATGATGTCCGCGATGATGGCCATCATCAACCCGGGCGACGAAATCGTGGTCTTCGAGCCGTTCTATGAGAATTACGGTCCGGACGCGATTTTAAGCGGTGCCATCCCGCGTTTCGTCAAGCTGCGCGCGCCGGAATGGTCCTTCGACGAAGAGGAGCTGGCCGCTGCATTCGGCCCGCACACCAAGGCGATTATCCTAAACACCCCGAATAATCCGACGGGAAAGGTGTTCACGCGCCCCGAGCTGGAATTCATCCGCGATCTCTGCGTTCGCTGGAACGCCTACTGCATCACCGACGAAATCTACGAGCACATTCTTTACGATGGCGCGGAGCACATCTCTATGGCTTGCATCGACGGCATGCGTGACCGCACCATCGTGATCAATGGCCTCTCAAAAACCTATAGCGTCACCGGATGGCGCGTTGGCTGGGTTCTTGCTCCCCCGGGGCCGACTCAGCCCATTCGCAAAGTCCACGATTTTCTGACCGTCGGCGCGGCAGCTCCGCTTCAGCAAGCCGGTTCGATCGCGATGCATTTCGCGCAAACTTATTACGACAAGCTTGCGGCTTCTTACACCGCCAAGCGCGAGCGCATCCTGAAGATACTCACGGCTGCGGAATTCACCGTGTTCAAGCCACGCGGCGCCTACTACGTCATGACTGACATTTCGCGGTTCGCGGACCCCGACCCCCTTCAGTTTCCGGCCGACACCAAAGACGTTCGCTTCGCCAAATACCTCGTTGAAAAAATCGGCGTCGCTGTTGTTCCGGGTTCGAGTTTCTACAACGATCCTCGCGACGGCGCTTCGCAAGTCCGCTTTACGTTTTGCAAGAAGGAAGAAACCCTCGCCGCCGCCGAAGCGCGCCTTGCGAAACTACACGCCTAGCGACTGTCATTCCCAACGGGCTGTCGAATCGAGAAGATCGAAACTCAAAGCAGGGTAAAACGCAGAATAAGCAGAATTCCCACGTTCAGCGCAGCGATAGCCACAGTTGCTTTGTAATTCTCACCAAAGTAGAAGAGGATCCCTGCGAGCGCGAAGACTGCGCACACCAGCGCGCCGAGGACGAAAGGCTCAACGCGAGCGATAGAGAAACCGCCAGCCGCAGAATACTTCAACCGGAAATATTCTCCGAGGCAGCGAATCACCGCCGCAAATTGCACGACAATCCCAAGTTGCGCAGCTCTCCGAACGCGGCCGCTCATG
>CAZGBQ010000417.1:0-2118 GCA_964524045.1 uncultured Acidobacteriaceae bacterium | reverse complement strand
TCTTTGACGGGAATGCCCGAGCAATAGACGCCGGGGCGAAAGCCCGCATGGTTGAGAGATTCCGACCAAACGCTGAGGTAAGCGTGGTAGGTTTCGGGAAGGCGGCCGCCTTCCTCGATGTCGAGAAAAATGATTGTGCCCGCGCTGAAGCCTTCGGCCTTCGCGGCGGCAATGGCGGCTTCCGCGTCGCGAGCAGCTCTGGATTTGCCCATTGCCTGCGTTTTGAGATCGCGGCTCTCCGGGCCGCGGTAGAGAATCAGAAAACCGAAACCTTGCGAGCGAAGGAGTTCACGTTTGCCGGACCAGGTGTTGCTCTTTTCTCCAGGCGGAGGGCTGAGCCAGTAACTCGAGAACGCAAATGTCTTGCGCAGGATTGGCAAAGCGGCGTCGCCGGGATAAATGTTGCGGTCGAAGCCGAGATAGGAGCTGCGCGCGGCCTCTTGAGGCATTGTGACGGAGTTGGCAAAGAAAACCGCGGCGGACAGGACGATAACCATTCGGGCAGCGAGAGAAAACCTCATGGTCATTTCTCTCCTCTTTTCTCTTCTCCGTGCTCGCTGTGGCCTCTGTGGTGAATCTCTTTAGCCTTCGCGGAGCTTATGGCCGGCAAGATTGCCGAGGCCGTCGTAGGCCGCGTACTTGTAGGTTTCGCTGAGCGTCGGGTAATTAAAAACCTGCTCGATGAATTCGTCGATCGTGAGGCCCTTGTCGAGAACGGTCAGGCCAATGTGAATCAATTCCGTTGCGTTTTCCCCGAGCATGCTGACGCCGAGAAGTTTTTTGTCGGCGCGGGCAAAAATGAGCTTCAGCATGCCGGCGGTGTCGCCGATGATATGGCCGCGAGCATTGTTTTCGTAGAGGGCTCGGCCAACGACATAATCGATCTTTTTTTCCTTGCAGGACTCTTCGGTTTCGCCGGCAGCGGAAATCTCCGGAATCGTGTAAATGCCCATCGGCAGCAGCGACGCGACGCGCTGCTTATATTTCAAGCCGAAGGCATGGCAGACCGCCACTCGGCCCTGCTCCATAGATGTAGAAGCCAGAGCCGGGAAGCCGATGACGTCACCGGCGGCGTAGATGTGCGGGACCGCGGTGCAATAGTTCTCGTTGACCGGAATGTAGCCGCGGTCGTTGAGCGCGAGACCGGCTTTTTCGAGAGCGAGGCCATCGACCGCAGCGCGGCGCCCGGCGGCAAAGAGCGCGGCATCGGTTTCGAGGATTTTGCCGCTCTTCATGATTAGTCGCACGCCGCTTGCAGAGTTTTCAGTTTTTACCGGGCGTTCGTTGAACCAGAAATGCATGCCGAGAGCGGCAAGGCGGTCCCGCAGCCGGTTGGAGATTTCATTATCGAGGAAGGGAAGAAGGCGGTCGCGGCCGTCGACCAGGGTGACGTCAACGCCAAGCGCCATAAAAATCGACGCATATTCGCAGCCGATAACTCCGCCGCCGATGACGGCGAGGCTCTTCGGGATGCGGTCCATCTGGAGAAACGTGTCGGAGTCGAAAGTGTGCACGTCGTCGAAAGCAATTTCCGGCGGGCGATGCGGCTTGGAGCCGGTGGCGATGAGAATCACCTCGCCTTTTAGGCGGCGAATGCCTTCCACACTCGAGACCGCAACCGTGTGCGTGTCTTCAAAAGCGGCCTGGCCTCGCACAAGGTCGATCTTGTGCAGCGCGAGATTCTTCAGGATGCGGCGGCGCTCCATGTCCACGACTTCGCGTTCATGATGCATAAAGTCGTGGACGGTAAGGTTCTCTTTCAGCGAATAGTCAATTCCATAAAGCCCACGCTGCTGGAGCCCGGAGAAATAGAGCGCTGATTCGCGGAGCGTCTTGCTCGGAACAGTGCCGGTATTGATGCAACTCCCGCCCATGTGCTCGGCCCGTTCGACGACAGCGACACGCTTGCCAAAGTACGCGGCCTGAGCGCCCGCCTTTTCGCCGGCAGGTCCGCAGCCAATCACGATCAGGTCGAAATCATCGCTCGCACCCACTTGGCGCCTCCCAGGAACTGAATGATTGAACCGGCAAACGTGCAGCTCAATGGAATCCGAGGGGATTCTAGAAGAAAGCGAAGGAACTTGCACTCTGGGAGCGCGCTATTGGGCTGGATGCCGG
>CAZGBQ010000416.1:0-2128 GCA_964524045.1 uncultured Acidobacteriaceae bacterium | reverse complement strand
GATTGCAGCACGCGTTCGCATTCATCGAGGTGCATGTCTGGAATGCGTGCGTGCAGACTAAGGGCATGATGGCCGGCGCCGAGCGACCAGAGATGCACGTCGTGGACTTCCTGCACGCCTTCGACAGTGAGAATGGCGCGCGCGACTTCTTCCACCTGCATTTCCAGCGGTCGGCCTTCCAGAAGAATGTGCGAGGACTCGCGCAAGATCCCGTAACTCGACCATAGGACGAGTAGGCCGATAGCGAGACCGAGGAGCGGATCGATCCAGTGCGCGCCGGTCGCTTGAATAATGACCGCGCCAACGATGATCCCGATATTCGAGAGCGCATCGCCAAAATTGTGAATAAGAATGCTGCGAAGATTCAGGTCGCGGCGGCCACGCGCGAGTGAGAGTGTGATGCCGCCGTTCACGGCCAGCGCCGCGATCGAAGTCCAGATCATCCACTTCTCGACGACTTCGACGGGAGAGCGCAGGCGGTCGATGGCTTCGTAGCCGAGCCAGAGCGAGAGCACAACCAGAAGAACAGCGTTCGTGAAGGCGGCCAAAGTTCCCGCGCGATGATAGCCGTAGGTTTTCTCGCTGTCGGCGGGCCGTTCGGCCCAGCGCATGGCGAGATAGGAAATACCGAGCGCCGGGACGTCTGAGAGATTGTGCACCGCGTCGTTTAGGAGAGCGACGCTGCGGCCAAGAATGCCGCCGATGACCTCCGCGATGACCAAGCCGAGGGTCGCGGCCATGGCCCAGCCAAGAATGGAAGGGCGCAGCGTCGGATGCGAATGCCCGGTGTGAGAATGGCCGATATGGCTGTGGCTCTGAGGGTCATGGATGTGGCCGCCATGGCTGTGGTCATGATCAGGAGAGTGGCCATCCATGGAAGCATTCTACCTTCATGGGGACGAGTGCGCCGCCGTAACCGCTGGTTAGTGGGCAGTTTGACACGTCCCGCCCTGGAATGCATTGACGCTCCTGCCGACGGCTGCGACGATGAAACGAGCTTCTGCTTCAGGCGTCTCATGCAGAAACGCGTTCTGACGGAGGGAATTGCGCGCGGGGTTATGACGGGCCCAATTGCAAAATTGAGTTTCTGGGGCGTGCGAGGGTCCACGCCGACCGTAGACCCGACGACTTGGCGATATGGCGGAAACACGCCGTGCCTGGAGCTGGAGGCCCCCGACGGGACGCAATTCATCCTGGATTGCGGAACGGGATTGCGCATGCTGGGGAACCGCTGGAACGGTCCAAACCGGGGAAGCCGTCCGCGAACGCACATTCTGATCACTCACTATCATTGGGATCACATCCAGGGGATTCCGTTTTTTGCGCCCCTTTACGTAGAGAACAATGAATTTCATTTCTACAGTTTCCGCTCGAAGTTTTTGGGCCGCAACAGCCTGCGGCAGGTGTTCGAGGCGCAGATGGCTGTACCGTACTTTCCCGTGGACATGTCGGCAATGAGCGCGAAGCGGCAATTTCAGGAAGTGGACGGGGAAGAATCCTTTCGCATTGGGGAAAACAAAATCACGGCGCGCTGGCTGAATCATCCGCAGGGCTGCCTGGGCTTCCGAATCGAAACGAGTGCCGGCACCGTCGTTTATGCGACGGACAATGAACCGGGCGACGCCAAGCTGGATGCGGCTTTACGCGAACTGGCAACGAACGCGGATATTTTTATCAATGATGCGCAGTTCACACCGGAACAACTAGCGGGGACGAAAAAAGGCTGGGGGCACTCCACGTGGCTTGAGGGCGCAAAAGCGGCGCGGGATTCCGGAGCAAAAACGCTTGTGCTGTTTCATCACGACCCCGATTCGACGGACCGCATGCTGGATTCAATTTTGCGCCAGGCGCGCGAAGAGTTTGATTCGGTCTTCGCCGCGAGCGAGGGAATGGTCATCACGCTAGGCGCGCCCGGCGACCCGGTCCAGGCGCATATGCCTGGAACGCGCACGGCGCTGCGCCGCGAAGTGCAATTCCAGGCGAAAGTGTGTGGCTTGACGGAAGGCGGAAAGGAATTTGTGGAAGAGACCGTGGTCTGCGACTTGTCGTTACAGGGAGCGCTCCTTACGCTGAAGCATCTGCCGCAGTTGCAATCGGAACTGCAGGTGACGATGCAAGCGCCGGGATC
>CAZGBQ010000415.1:0-2134 GCA_964524045.1 uncultured Acidobacteriaceae bacterium | reverse complement strand
AAAGGCATGGGCGTGAAACCCGGAAACGGCGCGAACTCCGTCCGCGTCCACTCCCAGCCGTTGCCGACGAGATCACTGACGCCGAACGCGCTCACGCCGGCAGCGTGCGCGCCCACGGGAGAGGGATCCCAGGATCGAAAATCGAAGTTGCCATGCCGCTCGCTCGGAGACTCTTCACCCCATGGATAGGTACGCTCCGGTTCACCCTCGGGCGAACCGTAAGCCGCGCGGTGAAACTGCGCTTCGGTTGGCAGCTTCCTCCCGAGCCAGTTTGCATAGGCATTGGCTTCCGCGTGACTCACATAGACGGGCCATTCGAGGGGAAGGCGAACGTCGCCGAACATCGTGCGATACACCCAAAGATTGCCTTCGCGGCTCCAGAACGCGGGATGCTCGATGCGGTCCTTGGCGATCCAGGCCCAGGCTTCCGCGCTCCAGAGCGAGCGGTTCTGGTAGCCTCCCGCCTGGATGAAACGCAGAAAATCGTGGTTCGTGACGTTGTGACTGTCAATGGCAAATTCCGGCACGTGCGCTTCCTGCGCGCCGAATTCATTGTCCCAGCCAAATTCTTGCCCGCTAGCATTCTGCAATCCTAACGTCGCGCGCCCAGCGGGAATCTCCATCAGCCGGGATTTCACACGAGCCGCCTTCCACGCCACTTTTTGCGGACCGCGAATCTTTTTGTCCGCAGGCAGCCGGTGCAGCATGTAGGCCAGGGTTTCGGCATGCATCAGGCGATGCTCGATACCTACCTGGAGCATTTGCAACAGATGAGGATGGCCTTCCACAGGCCGCTCCAGGGCCCGCTCCACGGCGCGATCCAGTTCTTCACGGATGCGGCGCACGTAACGATCCACCTCCGGGCGCGTAGGCCAATCCGACGGAGTATCCATCGGCAATCCGCCGCCAACGGGATCGATCCCGAATGCAAACAGTTGATCGAAGGCTTGATGAAAGGAGCGCAGCCCAAAGGCGCGCTGGGCCAGTAGATTCCAGTCAAACGTCTCAACATGGCCAACGTAGAATATGATGCGGTGACGTTCCGCGATCGGGCGGTCATACATGGAGTCTTCGCGCACTAGCTGGAAGGCTTCGTCGGTTCTGGCGCGGGCTTCAAGCAGGCGTGTGTGCAGGTCGTGCCGGATGCGGACAGCGGTTGCGAGTGCTCCCATGGCGTTTACCCCTTCTTTGATGCAGCGCTCGAACGAAGGATGCGCCAAAAATCGGCGTCGGGAGGCTAACTGCATTACTATATTCGCTCCGAGTTCTGGGACTGTCAATCGAAAATGAATGCGAAGACGGACAATGTTCCGGGGGATTTGATTGAATTTCGTGATGTGTCGTATCACATAAACGATATTCCTTCCCGCGCCGTCATTGCTGGCATTTCGTTGACCGTTCCGATGGGCGAAACCCTGGTGCTTCTCGGCCGAAGCGGCAGCGGCAAGACCACATTGCTTCGCTTGATTAACGCCATGTTACTTCCGACCCAAGGCCAGGTGCTCGTTCAGGGGCGGCGCACCAACAGTTGGGACCCGATTCGCCTGCGGCGTGGAATTGGATATGTTATTCAGGAGGCCGGGCTCTTCCCGCATTTTACGGTCACGGAAAACATCGCGCTCGTGCCCACGCTGGAAGGATGGGAAAGCGCTCGCGTCTCTGCGCGCGTGACGGAACTGCTGATGCTCGTCGGGTTGGAACCCAACGAATTTGCGAAGCGGCGTCCGCGCGAACTTTCTGGAGGTCAGCGTCAACGCGTCGGAGTAGCTCGCGCTCTGGCCGCCGATCCGCAGATTCTGCTGATGGACGAGCCGTTCGGCGCGCTCGATCCGGTGACGCGGGCCGAGCTGCAGCGGGAATTCCGCGCGCTCGCCCGGCGACTCAAAAAGACCATCGTTTTTGTGACGCACGATGTCCGCGAAGCGCTGCTGCTTGCTTCGCGCATCGTGCTGCTTGAAGCGGGACGTGTCGTCGCGACCGCACCGCCGCAAGAATTTCTCCGCCTGGAGCATCCTGAAGTGCGCGCCTTCAGTGCTTCTCTGGATATTGCCCCTGGAGCGCCGGCATGAACGCAGGCGCTTGGTCGTTTCTCGTCGAACACCGCGCAGAGATCTTGGGAGCCACGCTCGAGCAC
>CAZGBQ010000414.1:0-2144 GCA_964524045.1 uncultured Acidobacteriaceae bacterium | reverse complement strand
GCTTTGCCAGCCGGCTGCGAAAGCCCAGGCGCACTGCGATCACTCCCAGCACGCCGGCACTAACCACGCCCAGGGTAAAGACATAGTGAGCCAAGTCGCTCACGGCTCCGTAATCTGTTGTCAGTGATACGAGGAAGAAAAATACGCGTAACATGTTTGTTTCCTTCCTTCCTTCCTTAATTCTCCTTGGCCGTCGCGCGCATGGCCGAGCCAGCGCTCCGCGACGGCCGGATGAGCCGCGTGACTCTGACAGCTAGATTCACCGCGGAAAAGATGACTGCGGCAAGCAACACGTAATAGATACATTGGTTGACGATTTCGGCGACGTGCACGTACTCTCCACCGTGTCCTGCTTCAGGACCTCCGGCTACGACCCAGGTGCCCGCCCGGATCAAAAAGTACGCGACCACCAGCCCTGCGGAATGCGCGACAACCTTGAAGATCGAGCGAAAACGCGTCCAGTCTGGCCGCACAAGATTGACGACCGCGCGCGTAATTTCCGCCGCCGTCAGAAACACAAAGGCGAAGTACACCCGGTACCAAATGGGCGCGAGCTTCAGAAACGCCGCTGCTGGCCCCAGGATCAGGAACGGATAAGTCTTAACTTCCGTCAGCCAAAGCAGCGCAACCGCGCACGCGATAATGATCGAGACCGACTCGAACCGCGAAACTTTTGGGGTATCGAGCGGGATGTTAAGGTCCTTCTCGATACTCATCCCACACCACAGTCCTCCTCCTTTGCCACTCAGGTCCCAGCGATCCGGGTGCTTCGTCAGGTGACGTTCCACCAGTGAAAAGATCAGCGTCACCGCGCCCAGCTGAATAAATAGCTGCAGCAGCACCGAGGAAAGGATGTCATTGAAGCGGATTGCATGCCCGCTCGCGGCAAGTGCGGCGAAAATCGTGGCGACGACCGCGAAGGTGAGTCCTAGGTTAAAAGACAAAACCCTCATATAAAACGGAAACAGAACCGGACCGATGATCACCCGGCCGAAAGACACCGTGCGCTGGTCTTGGCGATAGCGCGCCGCCACCACCAGCGGGTTGCCGCGTTGCCTCAGCACCGCCTCCTGTTCCGCAACAGTCAGCGGTCGGCCCAGTTCGTCTTCTTTGTCTTCCATTTCACTGCGAATGTCTTCCGACAATTCGCGGATAATATCCTCGCGTTGCGCCGCGGGAAGAGCTTTCGCCACACCCTTCAAATAGCCATCCACCAGATCCATAAGCGCTCCTTCCTCCCTTACAGCATTCCGTTCAGGGAAGTGCTGATGCTTTGCCACTCGGCTAGCAGTTGCTTCAGAATCAGTTTTCCTTCACCCGAAAGCCGGTAAAACCGCTTGTTGCGTTTCTCTTCTTCGCGCCATTCGCTCTGCAGCAGCCCCTGGCTCTCCAGGCGCCGCAACAGCGGGTACAGCGTCCCTTCGTCGATGGCCATTCCTTGTTCGGCCAGCGTCTTGCGCAGCGTGTAGCCGTACTGCTCTTTGCGCAGGGCCGCGAGGACCGCCAGGACCAGCGAGCCCCGGCGCAGCTCCAGCCGCAGGTTTTCAAACATTTCGTGGTTGCTTGTACCGGGCGTCATATAGTGTACGCCATACACTGTACGCCACACAGTATAGCTTGTCAAGTCTTTTTTTGAATTATTTTTTGAGGGCTGGTTTGCCCTGGAAGCAGCCGCCTTCCTAAGGCGTCCCTTTCGTTCTCGTGGCGCCGGGCTTCAGCCCGGCATGTTTCTCCGGAGCGCATATCGTGATGAAACGATGCCGGGTGCTCCATCACTACCTGTGAATGAGTAGCCGAGGATGTTGTAAACTTGAAACGGGGAGCGTTGTGGGCCTCAACGTCTCAATCCGGAAATCCGGCGATGTGACCATTCTGGACCTTCGCGGAAGATCGACCATCGACGGCGGTGAGAGCCAGTTGCTGAGCAGCCGCTTGCGAAAATTGGTTGCCGGCGGCGCGCGCAAGTTGCTCCTGAATCTGGCAGACTTGACGCAAGTTGACAGTTCCGGTGTGAGCGTCATCGTTACAACGTACGTTTCGCTCAGAGGCCAGGGCGGCGACTTGAAATTGCTCTGTCCGTGTGGCCGCGTGCTGGAAGTACTCAGGGTGCTCCGTCTGCTCGACATCATCCCTAGCTTTGAGGA
>CAZGBQ010000413.1:0-2157 GCA_964524045.1 uncultured Acidobacteriaceae bacterium | reverse complement strand
GCGGCTGATCGACATTCTCGAGCCGACGCCGGACACGGTGGACGCGCTGATGAAGTTGGATTTGCCGCCAGGCGTGGACGTGGAAATCAAGGCCTTCGGCCACGCAGCGAAATAGTTGTAGTGACCGGTCTTTAGACCGGAGAAGTTGGAGCGAGATTCAGCTGTACGCAGCCAATACCCTCTGAGGCATGCTGCGAAAAGAGAGAAGAGAGAAGAGAGAGATGGCAGTCAACGGAATCATCGGAATCAAGCTGGGCATGACGCAAGTCTTCGCCGAAGACGGCAGCCTGGTGGGCTGCACCGTGTTGCAGGCGGGGCCGTGCGTGGTGGTGCAGCGCCGGACGAAAGACAAGGACGGCTACGAAGCCGCGCAACTGGGCCTCGTGGAATTCGTTAAGCCGCAGCGCGTGAACAAAGCCATGACCGGACACTTCAATAAGGCCAGTGCAGCGCTCATGAAAGTTCTTCACGAGGTGCGTCTGCCCGAATCGACGGACGAAACCAAAGTGGGCGACCGCGTGCTGGTCGAAAACTTCAAAGCCGGCGAACTAGTAGATGTGAGCGGAGTAAGCAAGGGCAAGGGCTTTCAGGGCGGCGTGAAGCGCTGGCACTACGCAGGCGGCGATGAAACGCACGGCTCGATGTTTCACCGCGCGCCGGGCGGCATCGGCGGCAGTTCGTTTCCGTCGCGCGTGTGGAAGAACCAGCACTTCCCGGGTCACATGGGAAATCAGCGCGTGACCGCAAAGAATTTGAAAGTCGTGAAAGTGGATACGGACGAAAACCTGCTGCTGGTGCGGGGATCGGTGCCGGGCCCGAGCGGGCAGTACATTTTCATCCGCAAAGCGAGGAGCGCGAAGTAGGTTTGTAGGGGCCGCCTTCTGAGGCGGGCCGCTGTGGTTGAGAACGAGAGAAGGAAATAGAAAAAATGCCGGTCGTGGATGTAGTCAATCTGGATGGCAAGAAAGTTGGCCAGGTAGAACTGGCGGAAGCCGTCTTTGGCGCGAAGGTGAATCAGCACCTGCTGCACGAAGCGTCGCGGTGGCATCTGCGCGGGCTGCGCCGGGGCACCCACAAGGTCAAGGAAAAGAGCGAAGTCAGCGGCGCGGGCCGCAAGCTCTGGCGGCAGAAGGGCACGGGTCGCGCGCGCGTGGGCTCAATTCGCTCCCCGCTCTGGCGCCATGGCGGCACGGTCCATGGGCCGGAGCCCCGCGATTATAGCTATGCGCTGCCCAAGAAGATGCTGCTGGGGGCGCTGCGCTCGGCGCTTTCTGCAAAACTGGCCGAGCAAAAGCTGACTGTCGTGGACGCCTGGGCGCTGGAGTCGCACAAGACACAGAATCTGGTTTCGGCGCTCGAGAAACTCAACCGCACGAAGTCCGCGCTGCTGGTGGCAGTTGGCGAGAACCGCAACCTCGAGCTCGCCAGCCGCAACATCGAAGGCGTCAAGCTGGCCGCTTCCAACGGTTTGCAGCCCTACGATGTGCTGAAGCATGACCTGGTGTTGCTCTCGAAGGATGCTGCGGCGCGCTTAAGCCATTCGCTCGATCCCGAGAAGCAGCCGGTGGTCGTGCCCGACGTGGCCACGATTGCTCCGGCAGCGAAACCGGCGAAGAAAGAAGGGGCGCCGATAGCGGCAACGAAGAAACCGGCGGCAAAGAAAGCGGCCAAGCCCGCAACCAAGAAGGGGAAGGAATAAGCGATGTCGACCCCTCACTATCAGATTATTCGCCGGCCAATCATCACGGAAAAGGGCCTCGGCGTGAAAGAAGTGCAACACACCGTGGTCTTCGAGGTTTCCGCGGCCGCCACGAAGACGGAGATCAAAGAAGCGGTGCAGCAGATCTTCAAAGTGAAGGTCGACAACGTGCGCACGGCAAACTTTGTCGGCAAGATGCGCCGCCGCGGCCAGAACGAAGGCTACCGGCGGGACTGGAAGAAAGCCTACGTGAAACTTGCCGAAGGCGAAAAAATGATCGAGTACGCGGAGAACCTGTAAATCCGGGACACTTTAGAGAGACAAGGATTCGTAGAGTAAGAGGCAGCGATGGGACTGAAGAGCTTTAATCCATACACAGCGTCACGGCGGTTTATCACCGTCGTGGACAACAGCCACATCACCAAGCAGCAGCCGGAGAAGTCCCTGCTCGAGCCCAA
>CAZGBQ010000412.1:0-2157 GCA_964524045.1 uncultured Acidobacteriaceae bacterium | reverse complement strand
CACTCAACTATTCCACGCGGTCGACCAGCACCACGCGCTCTTCCTTGTCAATCTCGCGCAGGCGCACTTCGATGATTTCCGTGTCGCTGGTTTGCACGTGCCGACCGACGTATTGCGCCTCGACGGGCATCTCGCGGTGCCCGCGGTCGATCAGCACGCACAGCCTCACGCGCTTCGGCCGCCCCAGGTCAAAAAGACCGTTCATCGCCGCGCGAATCGTCCGCCCGGTGTACAACACGTCGTCCACCAGCACCAGGTCCATGTTGTCCACGCCGAACGGGATGTCTGAGGAGCGCAACACCGCCTGCGGCGCCACTTTCGATAAGTCATCGCGGTAAAGCGTAATGTCCAGCACGCCGACCGGCACGTCCACGCCGTCGATCCCCCGCATCGCCTGCGCGATCCGCTGTGCCAGCGGCACGCCGCGCCGCACGATTCCGATCAGCGCCAGGTGCTTCGTGCCGCCGCTCTTCTCCACGATCTCGTGCGCCAGCCGCTGCAATGTGCGGTCAATTTCCGGCGCAGACATCAGTTGCGACTTTTCGACGATGCGCATGGTCGGGTAATCCTATCATTGGTAGCCGCCGCGCGGTCAATCCGGGCTGCAAAACGTCACCGCACTCTCCGCATGGTAGACTGCCAACTTCCGTTCAAGGCAGAACTCGTTATGTCTCGCAGCGCGAACCGATGGAGACGCGGAGTTTGGAAGGCGGCAAGTTTACTCAGACTCCTGGTCGTGCCTTGCCGACGCTTTCTCTCGCCCCGTGAGGAGGGATTCTATTGACGCCAGCAAGGTGTAGTGAAGCTCTACGCTCACTGTCATCCCGAGCGAAGCGAGGGATCCGTTTTTCGCATTTTGTGGTGCTCCTGTCGCTCCTCCCAACTCTGCCCGCATTGACAGAGGCGCAAGCGCAAGTCCCCATCCCAAAACGCGTCAAGCCTGCAGACAAGCCAAAGCTGGTGGTTCTCCTGGTCGTCGATCAGATGCGAGCCGATTATGTTGAAAAGTTCGGCTTCCAATGGACTGGGGGCCTGCACCGCCTGGCAACCGGAGGCGCGTGGTTCCGCGATGCCGCTTATCCCTACGCGGCCACGGAAACCTGCGTTGGCCATGCCACGATCTCTACGGGCTCTTTCCCGGCGACGCACGGGATGGTCGCCAACGCCTGGTGGGACCGCAAAGAACAGAAAATGGTGACCTGCACCTCTGATCCCGACTCCAACGTGAAGAACGTCGGATATGCAGGCGCGACCCCGAAAGGCGCGGACACCACCTGGCGTATGGCCGTGCCTTCGTTCGCGGAAGAATTGAAGTTTCAGACCGGCGGCGCGACACGCATTGTCAGCTTTTCCCTCAAAGCGCGTGCTGCTCTTACCTTGGCCGGCCACAAAGCCGATGCCGCCGTCTGGTTCGATGGCGGGGCATGGGTCACTTCGAGTCCTTACGGCGTGCAACCATTCGTCGAAGAACAGGCCAAAGCGCATCCTCCCAGAGCCGACTTCGGCAAAACCTGGGCGCTCTCGCTTCTTGAGAAATCGTATTGGTACGGCGAGAGAGCCCTCGGCGCCGTAGCGCCTGAAGGATGGGACCTCACCTTCCCCCATCCTCTTCGCGGCAAGTCGGGAGCGGGTGAGCCCGACGCTGCGTATTACGAGCAATGGGCCTCCAGCCCTTATGCCGATACAGCTCTGACCGGGCTAGCCAAGAAAGCCGTGGACTCGCTGCATCTGGGTAACGGCATGGGAACGGACTTTCTCGCTATCGGCTATTCCACGGTGGATTATGTAGGCCACGAATTCGGCCCGCGCAGCCGCGAAATCCAGGACATATTAATAAGGCTGGACAAAGACCTCGGCGATCTCTTCGCGCACCTGGATCAGAAAGTCGGCCGTGGAAACTACATAGTCGCATTGAGCGCGGATCACGGCGTCGTTCCCATTCCCGAAGACATGCAAAAGACCGGCGCGGACGCAGGTCTGCTGCACTTGCCGGAATTGCAGGACAGAATCGAAAAAGCTCTCGAGCCTTTCCAATATCCAAAGCCGGCCGTGGCGCGCATCAGCGGCAGCGACGTTTACTTTGCGCCAGGCGTTTACGAGAAATTGCAGCACGATCACGCTGCCATGCAGGTTGTTTTCGATGCCGCGCTGTCGCAA
>CAZGBQ010000411.1:0-2161 GCA_964524045.1 uncultured Acidobacteriaceae bacterium | reverse complement strand
GTGATTGAGCTTGGTCTGGCGGGAATGCGCGCCGTGCAATCCTATTTCTTTGATCAGCCCACGTTTCAGACCGGGCTCCATGTGATCTTGGTATCATGCTGGCCGGTGATTCTGGTCATTATCGGAGCGGTTCTGTTGCAAGGCGCATTCAGGAGGCAGTTCATGGTTCGCCAAGCCAGCGAGGGTCTTGCAGAAAGTGAGATCGCTCATGAGTAACGAGAATCCATTTGACCCTAAGAAATATAGCGACGAACTGCACGACCGCATCCATCGCGACGTTCATGACACCTTGAATTCTGCGGGTATCCGGCAGGAGCCCGGCCGGCGCCCCGTGGTGATTGGCGTGTCCCTTGTGGGTCGCCGTGGCAGCCACGGCGGCATTATCACCGGAGCGATCCTGGTCTTGATTGGCTTAGCCTTCCTGCTCGATCATCTCGGCTATATTTCCATCAACTACCTCTGGCGATTCTGGCCCATGCTCATCGTGCTGGCCGGCATCGGCAACCTCATATCGAGTGGACGCCGAATGTGGGGCGTCCTGCTGATCCTCAGCGGCTCCGTTCTGCAACTCAATCAATTGGGCATCACCCATTTTGGCTGGGGCGACTTTTGGCCCATGATCCTGATCGCTCTCGGTCTTGTGGTCATGTGGGGTTCGTTCGAGTGGCGCAACAAACGCCCAATTTTCACGTCGGGAGAAAGGGACCCGCGCACCACGCTGCAGGAAGCCGTGGTTTTTGGTGGGCTGGAACGCCGAATGACCAGCCAGGACTTTCAAGGCGGGCGCGTGAACGCTGTTTTTGGAGGCGTCGAGCTGGACCTGACGGAAGCGAACATCCAAGCGGACGAAGCCACGCTCGAGATCAATGTTGTCTTCGGCGGCGTGGAGCTTCGTGTGCCCACGTCGTGGCAAGTGGCGTATCGTGGCTCACCGCTTTTTGGCGGGATCGAGGATAAGACGCGCACTCCGGTCCTCGACGCGAATGATCCCGCCGCCGCTAAACCCAAGACCCTGGTTCTCACTGGCGCTATCGTTTTTGGCGGACTAGAAATCAAGAACTGAGCCAAGCCTGATGCATCCTCTGCTCACACGAGACCGCTTCGGCCTCTACTTGCTGGCGTGGGTCCCCCTAGCCGCCATTCTGGTCGTTCTGACCGCCTCTGGCGGCGCGCGAAGCTGGCTGGAAGCCTTCATCATCGTGATTCCGCTTTGCGCGGTGTACGCGTTCGTCTGCCTCTCTGCGTGGTACACCGCCAAGAGTGCACCCCTTCAGCCCGAAACCGCCATCCGCGTCATCCTCGGGCACTTCCTGGCCGCGGCTATCGTGAGCTTTCTATGGGTCGGATTCGCCTCGGTGATGGCTTTCCTGCTCTCGAGAACGCCCGCGTTTTCCGGGCTGGACCAGCGGTTCGGTCCTCTAATCGGTCCTTTCTTTGGGGCCGGCTTCTTGCTTTACTTGCTCGCGGTCGCGCTTCATTACGTTATCCTCTCGCTCGAAACTTCGCGGGAAGCGCAAGCCCGGGTGATGGAGACCAGCATTCTAGCTCGCGAAGCCGAGCTGAAAGCGCTGAAGGCGCAGGTCAATCCGCATTTTCTCTTTAACAGCCTCAATTCCATCAGCGCGCTGACCAGCGTCGATCCCACGAGAGCGCGCGAAATGTGCATCCTGCTCTCTGAATTCTTGCGCATGACCCTCGGTTTGGGAGAAAAGAACGCCATTCCGCTTTCCGAGGAGCTGGCGCTGATTGATCGCTTCCTCGCGATTGAAAAAGTTCGCTTCGGCGCGCGCCTGCGCGTCGAAGAATATATTCAGGAAGAATCGAAGGCGCTGCTCGTTCCCCCGCTGGTGCTCCAGCCGCTGGTAGAAAACGCGGTCGTCCACGGCATCGCCAATCTTCCCGAAGGCGGCGCCATTCGCCTGGTTTCCAGGTGTCTGGATGGACGGCTCAATATCTTCGTCGAAAACAGTTTTGATCCGGACTCTACGCCTTCCCGCCGCGGCGGAGTGGGACTGACCAATGTGCGCCGGCGGCTCGAAGGTTGCTACGCTACAGGAGCCACTGTACGAGTGGACACGCAGGCGGATCGTTTTCGCGTGGAATTATCGTTGCCAGCGGAAACAGGAGACGCCCACAAGTGAGCGCCGGGCAAAAGAAGATC
>CAZGBQ010000410.1:0-2174 GCA_964524045.1 uncultured Acidobacteriaceae bacterium | reverse complement strand
TTCTTGTGTGAAAAATTTTCATGGAACGCTGGAGCAGGCCCGGAACTGGCCATTTCTTGGACTTTCAGCCAGTTTTTCTGCGCCTAACGAAGCGATACGCTTAGTTTGCCCAAGCCCAAGGTGTAACCATGAACGAAATCGCTGCTTGGATCCAAAGCAACTGGTATTCTCTGGGCAATCTGCTCGCGCAATTTGCCTTTTTGGCTGTGGGCGTGTGGTTTGCGCGGAGAATCCTCAAAACACTTCGGGCTTCACAAGAGCAATTCGGCGCGCTGCTGAAGCTCTCTTTGTCGGATCAGCTAAATGACCAGACCAAGGCCAGCGCAGCGGCACACCATGCCACGCCCTATGTCATGGGCGATTGGCCCGCGACCGGGACGCCTGCGCTCTCCATGCCCGCGCCCGAACGCCAGCACCATTTCGCCGCCATCTTGCACGTCATGATCCATTGGCTGCAAGCGCCCATGGCCAGCGGTGAGTTTACGCTGCGCCGCAGAGTCTTGCGCTGGCTGCAAGCCCCTGCAGGAACCTAACACGCTCCAGTCTCGCGCGAAGGACGCAAACTCCTCGCGATGCTGAGGGCTAAGAGCTGGCGTCGCGAATATCGTCGTGCGCTTTTCTTAGCGCGTTCTGCGCTTCTTTCCTGTCATCCGCGTTCGGTTTGAGCAAGTCAATCGAACGATCCAGCGGCATCGCTTTTCCGCCCGCCGGCCCCGCGCAAGAGTCAGCCACGCCTTTCGGCTTCACCCCGGTCACATTCCACTTCAAGCACGTAAATTCCACGGGGAGACTCTTGCTCAGTCGCAAAACAGCGATGCACGTGGCCAGTTCCCGGAAATTCGAGCAAGCGGCTTGCAGTTCCTGATCCTGTCCCAGAATTCCCTGGATCCGCAGTTGCTTGCTGAGCTTGTCTTCCAGGTGGCCGTTCGACGCCAGTTGATCGTTGGCCGAGTTTCCTTCGCCTTTGACCAGCTTCTTCGGGTTATATCGCTTGGGGTTGTACCAGGGGAGAGTGTCAGAGCTGGGTTTGTCGGGCGTATTGGTGCTTGGTTTGTCCTGCGAACTGCTGCTCGATTTGTCCTGCGAGTCTTGCGCTCTCATCGCGGCAACGCCAAAAAGAGTCAAAATGACGGCGGCCGCCAGGCCAATCCGATAGCCTCTCATATTCACCTTTCGAGGGGCCTTGAGGGGAGAACAATTACTTTTACCTCAGTTTGCCCTGTCGTGTCGAGCAGATCGCGGTTCCAACTTGTGGGGACCGGCATCCGTGTCAGCGCAAATCGCCTTCGGGCGAAACCCAGGCGAGGGCTTCCTCTATAGTGCGGACGACGCGAATGCCCTTCTCGCCTTCGATCTCTCGTAGGATTTCAAACATCCGTCCGAGTCCGTAGAGATGCGTATTTGGCATGATAAGGGCCCTCCGTGCATGCGGAGAGAAAATGCCAACTTGTGCAAACTCGTGGATTTCGCCGGCGGTTAAACTGACGCGCGTGACTTGCGTGAAGTCTGCTATTTGAGAATAGCTGGGATCAAACTCCGGGTCCTTCGATAGCCGGTCGCGGTGAGAGACGACGTCCGCAAGGGTCAACACTCCCGATGCCGTACTCAGCACCAACTGCCGCTCCTTATCGATTTTGTAGGACGCGGGCATTCGTTTTTCTGATTTGATATTGGCGCACCTGCTGGATAAATTCCAGCGCAAGTCTTCCGAGGAAGGCGAAACGATTCAATCTCCCTTGACACTACTGACATATTGTTGGTGTACGACTTGATTGTCGTTTTTACGATGGCGGAGTCGGGCGACCGGAGAGTCCAAGTTTGCACACTGCCACTAGCCCTTCGCGGCGTTTTACTTCGCGGGTTCGCGCGCCCGGAGACGTGTGGGTCTACTGGAAGTGCCAGGGACGCGAGGATGTTTCGCTCGTCCGCAACATGAGCATGGGCGGGTTGTTCATTGAGACGCCGTTGCTCAGGCCCGCGGGCACTGTCACCAGGCTTGATTTCCTGGTCGAAGAGGGGCAAATCCGCGCCGACGCGGTTGTGCGACACGGCGAACCCGGAACCGGTTTGGGGTTGAAGTTTACCGCGCTCAGTGAGCAGGACCGCCCGAAACTTGCTGCCCTGCTGACGCGCTTGCGCCGGGCACAACACGGCCCAAACATCGCGTAATTCAG
>CAZGBQ010000409.1:0-2175 GCA_964524045.1 uncultured Acidobacteriaceae bacterium | reverse complement strand
TTTCGACGAGGTCTGTCTGCGCGGCCATGACCGCCTCGATGGGCTTGTAGGCCGCTGGCGTCTCGTCGATGACGTCGGCGTCCTTGCGGCACTCAACGCCTTCGGTCATGCGCTTGTGGTCTTCCACGGTGAAGCGGCGCTTCGCTTCCGCGCGGGACATCGCGCGGCCGGCGCCGTGGCTGCAGCTCATGAAACTTTCCGGATTGCCCTTGCCGCGCACAATGTACGAGCGCGCGCCCATGCTGCCGGGAATGATGCCCATATCGCCTTCTCTGGCGCGGACTGCGCCCTTGCGCGTCACGAGAATGTCCTGGTTGTAGTGGCGTTCGCGAGCCACGTAGTTGTGGTGACAGTTGATGGCTTTCAATTCGGCGATGAAGGGACGCACTTCACCCGAAGTGCGGACCGCGCCGACGATTTGCTCCATCATCAAGTCGCGGTTGCAGCGCGCGAAGTCCTGAGCCCATTCCACCGCTTCGACGTAATCGTCGAAATGCTCGGTGCCTTCGGAGAAATAAGCCAAATCCTTGTCGGGCAAGTTGATGAAAAACTTCTGCATGTCTTTGCGCGCCAGTTCAATGAAGTAGCTGCCCATGCGATTGCCGACGCCACGCGAGCCGCTGTGCAGCATGAACCAAAGGTTGTCCGCTTCGTCGAGACAAACTTCAATGAAGTGATTGCCGGTTCCCAGAGTGCCGAGGTGATTCGCGTGGTTGCCGCGGTCGAGCTTGGGATGCTTTTCGAGAATCGCGTCGTAGCGCGGCTTCAGATGTGTTTGCCAGACCTCAGCGTTGCGCGCGGGAATTCCCTGCCATGCTCCAACATCACCTTTACCGCCATGATTCGTGCGGCCGTGCGGCACGGCCTGTTCGATGGCGCTGCGGATGCCCTTCAGATTATCCGGGAGATCGCGCGCGTTCAGGTCGGTCTGCACGGCCATCATGCCGCAGCCAATATCCACGCCGACGGCGGCGGGAATGATCGCGCCCTTTGTCGGGATCACGCTGCCGACCGTCGCACCGATGCCCCAGTGAACGTCGGGCATGGCCGCGACCCACTTGAAGATGAACGGAAGCTGCGCGACGTTCAGGAGCTGCGCGCGTGCCTGATCCTCGAGCGGCACGCCCTTGGTCCACGCCTTGATGGGCACGCCCTTCTCGGCGCTAAGAACGTTGTAACTCTTTTCCCCAGCCATCGCAGGACTCAAAACATTATCTTGCCGCGGGCGGGTGGGCGACACGTTAAATACAGAGACGAGTTTGGGCGCCGCACCCTCGATTTTTTTGAGGGTATACTCTGCGCGTGCAATCCCACAAAGAAAGAGAATTCTGTGCTCCACCCGCCAGATCCCCGCGGCCGTAGTAGCGATTCAAACCTTTCGGCATGACGAAAACCCCCACGCGTAAAACCGACGCGTGGGGCACCCTCATCGCTATACATTTTGGGCTTTGCAACGGTGGTATCCTCTCACCGATGGTCCCAAGAAAGAACCAAAAGCAGCTCAACACCCGGGCCACCCGTCGAGAGACACCACACGCCATCGAAGAACGCGGCATCGGGAGCACAAAGTACGCTCGTGTCTCTAGCCGTTCCATGGGAAAGCGCAAAGTCGAGCTTCTCGCCCTTGTCTTTATCGCTCTGATGCTAACAATATACGCTTTCTACCAATCCAAATGGGTACTGGGGACGCGAATTTGGCGGTGGGGGTTTGGGGCTTTCACGATAGTCATTGGGGTTTGGTTGACTGTTGGCATCGTGCGGTCCTTAGAAAGCGCCAACCATGACGCAGGTCACGCAGGAAAGCCCACCGCAGAAAGCTACATATGGAGTGGGCGCGGGAGCGGGCGTCGCGGTTCTCGATGGTAGCTGCAAGCTCGTTTTGGGGTGTGAGCTGCGCCCTGGCTCTGCGCACGGAGTCATACGACGCCAAACTACGCTGAACACATGATTTTTCCTTCTGTCCGTTCTTCCTGTTGCGGCCCGTAGAAGTAAGTCAAGCGAGGCTCAACTCAGGGGAATTGCCCGTCTAGCAAAGCACGCCCGGACTAGGACAGGCCCTTCGACGGGTTCAGGGTAAACAAGAATGGCGGGTGGCCGACACGTTGCATAACGGAGACGAATTTGGGTGCCGCTCGATAAGAGCGAAGGCGTTGTCAAGAGACACTTCCTCTCCGC
>CAZGBQ010000408.1:0-2182 GCA_964524045.1 uncultured Acidobacteriaceae bacterium | reverse complement strand
GGGCTCGACCTAATCGACTTTCCGACAATTCTGTTCTACGAGACTGGATACTCCATCTATGTCCTTCGGCAAGCGAGCAGGAGGAGTTGGAGAATCGGGCAGCGCCTTCCGGTGAAAGTAAAGTTCCTGCATTACGCCGAGACGATGCAGGAAAGCTGCTTGCGGCTCATGGGGAAGAAGCTGCTGGTTTCATTGGCCATGGAGGGCAAGTTCTCTTCGGAAGGTCTGCAAGCGATCAACGAGGAGGATGACATCCTCATGGCTATGGCTCGCGAACTGGTCACTGAGAAAGGCATAGGCGAACGCGCCGACCACGTGTGGGCCAGTATCCAGAAGAAACAGGAAGAAGTATTCGCGGTGACGTTAACCGAGACGGAAGCAGCTACGGCAGAACTTGTCCAAGAAGCGGGATTTACTGAGAGTGTGCCTTCCACAGTGCCTACCAGCGAGTTGATTCAGCTCACTGCGCCGCGGGAATCGATACGCCGCAAGACCTCGCGCCGTGAAGCCCTCGAAGGTCAACTCACCTTATTCTGAACTGCGCCTCGCCTGCCCAAAATTCTCTGGAAAACCGCGGAATTCTTCGAACTCAGGAAAGGAGTAACCAACATGGGGATCCTTGGTTTAACTCACGATGAAAGTGGTGCGGCCCTCGAGAAGCTCCCGATAAGCATCAAGGTTGCGATTGGGGAAGGTCCGGAACCTGGAAGCGAAAACGGTTACCCACGAAAGCTTGACCATTTCGTGTTTAAGCGGAAAACGCTTCGCGGGCAAGATGTGGTTTGGGTGCCAGCGGCGGACATTGCACAAGCCCACGGCGAGAAGCCAACGGAACTGGACATCATCTTTCTCAATGACGACATGCGAGAGGTTTTCCGAACCGAATATGCGTTGTGGACTCCGGCCGGCTGCAAGTGCCATGGGGAGCTCGTGCAGATTACCAATGACATCGGCCCCAAGTTTGAAATGCGGGCAACCCGGAGAACACAAAAGCATCCTGAAGGCGAACCGTGGCCGGGGAACTACAGGTACATCGACGGACCGAAAAAGGGTCAGCCGGTCGAGGCCTGCGGAGAGGGATGCCCCGATTTGGAGCGGCGCGACTGCCGACCCTCGGGAGACCTCTACTTCATCATGGAAAAATTCCCAACGCTTGGCGCAATCTGCCGGCTGCACACAAGCAGCTATCGGTCTGTTCGCAACCTGTCGAATGGCTTGATGCAGATTCAGCGCTTGAACGGTGGGCGGTTGGCAGGCATCAAGGCCACCCTGAAGGCCACCCCGGAGAGAATCTCCTACTCTGATCGGGAGGGGACCAGGCATTCGTCCGTTGCCTACATCCTGAGTCTAGAAATTGGAGCCAGAGATCTGCGGACACTAGTTACGAACATGACCGAACCAGCTAGGCTCCTTAGCGAAGGTCGCGCAGCGCTCGATATGTCTCGCGTAGTGCGCGAGGAAGATGTCGAACGGGCCGAGGAGATTGCCGGTGAGTTCTATCCCGACGCCGAAGCTTCTGCAAATGAATCGTCGATTGGCATCGGACCAAGCGACGGAGACGAGCAGCTCGGCAGGATTTGTGAGCTGACTCGACGCCTTGGCTATAACGATGCCAAGACAAAGATGCTGTTGGGGCAGTGGGTCGGAAAACTCACCGAGCTCGAACGGAAGCTTTTGAACAAATTGGAAGAGAGTGGACCAGAGAGGACGGTATCGGACGTCCCGATCGAACCGAAACAACAGACAAGCCAAAATGGTGAAACAGCCAATGCAAAGCCGCCCGGCGACCACGGATCTGATGCAACGTCTTCTTGGGGCGGGTTCTGCTTCTGAGCTATTTGGCTGGCAGCAGCTCAATCATGCAGATGCGAGTGGATTTGCACTCACCGCGAAGGCTATCGCTCGCTCACAAGGTATTGGTCAAGTGACGGTTGCTGTGCAATTCCCTTCAGTGCGCCAGGTTTCGTCCTCCAATGCGCCATCGCCGGAATTGATTTTGGAGCCTGCGCATGCTCATGGAGCGTGCAGGTCACGAGGAGCGATGATGAAACACTTCAACAAGACCAAGCTTGCGGATGCCGCGCTCGAACGCTTACTGGTCGCGACAGGACGTGCAGTCGGAGCCAAGACGACGAATGTCGTCGTGAAGGTCACGCAAGGCCAGGACCGTGGAGTCTCAAGC
>CAZGBQ010000407.1:0-2199 GCA_964524045.1 uncultured Acidobacteriaceae bacterium | reverse complement strand
TTGCCTCGCTTGAAGGGTTGGCTCGACCTGAGTCAACTCTCTTTCACTCGTGCCCGAGTGGCGGAACTGGCAGACGCGCTAGCTTCAGGAGCTAGTGATCGCAAGGTCGTGGAGGTTCGAGTCCTCTCTCGGGCACCAATTTCAACTCTTCGCCGCTGCCGGCGTCATGTCCTGGTGCCGCAGCCACTTCGTCTGCTCGCAATACTCGTAAAGTTCTTCCCGGAATTTCGGATGTGCGATCTCGATCAGCGCCTTCGCGCGCTCCCGAATCGACTTCCCGTGCAGGTAGGCGACGCCGTATTCCGTGACCACATAACGAATCAGTCCCCGCGATGTCACCACGCCGGCGCCCGGCGACAGCATCGGCGCAATCCTCGAAACCGTGCCGCCCTTGGCCGTCGAAGGCACAGCAATGATCGGCTTGCCCCCTCTGGAACGGGTTGCTCCGCGCAGAAAATCCACCTGTCCGCCAATCCCGCTGTAAAAATACGTCCCGATCGAGTCGGAACATACCTGCCCGGTCAAATCGATTTGTAGCGCCGAGTTGATCGCCACCATGTTGTCGTTCCGCGCAATCAGCGCCGGATCGTTTGTGTAGGAACAAGGATGAAACTCGAAAATCGGATTGTTGTCCACGAAATCGAACAGTTTCTTCGAGCCCAGAACGAATCCCACAATGATCTTGCGCGGTTTGTAATTCTTGCGGTTGCCGGTAATGACCCCGGCTTCGATCAGCGGAATGACGCTGTCAGACACAAGCTCTGTGTGCACGCCCAGATCTTTGCGGTCCATCAGGAACGGCAGGACCGCGTCCGGAATGCCGCCAATTCCCGTCTGCAGCACAGCTCCATCCTCGATCAGGCTGGCGACGTTCTTGGCAATCGCCACATGCATTTCTGTGATTTCGGGCTTCGGGAGTTCGCATAACGGCCGGGAGGATTCTACACACGCGTGAATGCGGCTCACGTGAATGAAGCTGTCGCCATAAGTTCGCGGCATCTGGTCATTGACCTGCGCGATCACGTGCTTTGCGCATTTCGCCGCCGTCAGCGTAGTGTCCACGCCGACCCCAAAACTGCAAAAGCCATGCGAATCCGGCGGAGAAACCTGAATCAGCGCGACATCCACCGGCATGGCGCCACTCTCGAAAAGCTGTTCCACTTCGCTCAGGTGCACAGGCGTGTAGTCTGCTCGACCCTCATTGACCGCTTCCCGGACGTTGGCGCCGATGAACATAGCGTTATGCCGGAAATGGCCTTCCATCTCCGGGGCCACATAGCCCGCGCAGCCCAAGGTAAGAATGTGAACGACCTCGACGTTCCGCACAAACGGCGCGCGCTTCAGCAGTTGCTCCACCAGGGTTTCCGGCTCCGCGCAACCCGGTTGGATATAGACGCGCATCCCGGACTGCACAGCTTGCAGCGCTCGCTCCGCCGTCTGTATCTTGCTCGCGTACTCGCTTTGCCAAGGCATCGATTAGTTTCTCCTTCTACAGTATCGCGGTCGTAGTTCGCAAGCTACCGTGACTCTCTGCACGAAACTTTGTGATTGCCGTCACATCGAACGTGATAAATCCAGCCTGTCGAAGCTGCAAATGCTTGGGCGGTGTTTGACCGAGTCAGTGTGTGTGGCAACTCGCGCTTTGTGTCAGGGCACGACTTCAGTCGTGCCGTAACTGGTGCAAAATCAACGCGGCTTTAGCCGCTGAGGAACTGATTCTAAAGTTCTCACACAGACTCGTTTGACCCTTCTCAGATTCGTCTGGTTAGCCTTTCCAGGCAAAATCCGCTACCTTCTGTTTGCAAGGTAATTTCGCGGCTATTTCGAGGGGTTCCCATGTTCACTCGTCTTCTCTTGCTCGGCATTTCCATCTGGCAACCACACCTCGCTTTTCCAGCAGGCGCTCAGGCCAACGAAATGATCGCGCTGCGCTGGCTTCACCTCATCTTCGGCATCATTTGGATCGGTCTGCTCTATTTCTTCAACCTGGTGCTCACCCCAGCCATGAAGAAGTGCGATTCCAAGCTTCGGATAAGGATCTATCCGGAGCTCATGCCGAAGGCCATGGCGTGGTTTCGCGCATCTTCGGTTGTGACCGTGCTCGTTGGCCTGAGGTACTTCACGATTCATTTGGCCTCCGACGCAAAGCTTGCCGGCAATCGCTGGCTCGGCTGGAAGTGGCTTGGCTGGTGGTTTTTG
>CAZGBQ010000406.1:0-2200 GCA_964524045.1 uncultured Acidobacteriaceae bacterium | reverse complement strand
TCCCGTCCAGGACCACAAAGATGTTGGAAACGCCGGATTCTTCGATGTGCCGGTGCTCGCTGCCGTCGAGCCAAAGCACGTTGTGAAATCCCTTCTCCTGCGCAAGCCGCGCGGCGAGAAGTCCTCCCGCGTAGTTTCCGGCAGCTTTCACGTCGCCGGTGCCGCCGGGGAACGCGCGCACGAAACGCTCTTCGGCGAGCAGGCGAATCGGTTGTGAGAAATACGGGCCGACGGGGGAAGTCAGGATGATGAGGCGGTAACGATTCGCGGGACGAACAAGAAGTGTATCGTCCACGCCGAAATAGACCGGGCGAATGTAAAGAGAGCCGCCTTCGCGATGCGGAACCCAATCGCGATCCAGCCTGACAAGTTCCGTAACGCCCTCGAGGAACAGCGATTCCGGAATTTCCGGCATCGCCAATCGTGCCGCGGAGCGGTTGAGACGGACAAAATTGTCGCGTGGGCGAAACAACGCAATGCCGCCATTGGCGAGGCGGTGCGCTTTGAAGCCCTCGAAGATGGCTTGGCCGTAGTGGAAGGGAGTGAGCGCAGGTGAAACGGAAATGGGGCCGTAAGGGATAATTTGCGGCGGCTTCCAGGCTCCCGCTTCCCAATCGGCGACGAGCATGTGGTCGCTGAACGTGGCGCCGAAATCCGAAGTTTCGCGAAGCGCTTCCGTGAGGCGGGAGTGAGGAGTGCGAGAGATAGGAATCGTCTGGAGCATAAGACCTCGCTGCGAAGAAAGAAAAGGCGGCCGATGGGCCGCCTGCTTCTGTGAAAGCCTGAGGCCTGAGAGTGATACTACTTAGCGGCCTTCGCTTTGATGGCGTTGAAGGCCAGCGTCAACCGCGACTTGTAGCGGTTGCCGGTATTTTCGTGAAGTACGCCCTTGGTAATGGCCTGATCGATGGCCGACATCGTGGGTTGCAGAAGATTGCCCGCGGCGTTGGGATCGCCCGCGGTAATCGCGGTGCGGAGGCGGCGCATCAGCGTGCGCACGCGGGTGCGATTGGCGCGGTTGACCTCCGCCCGTTGACGAGCTTGCGCCGCGCGCTTCAAAACCGACTTTTTCCTCTTCTTAACTTTGGTAGGCTGTCCCTGAGCCATCTATCTATCGCTCCTTTGGCGCGTTGTTCAAACTTCTAACGTTAAACGAGGCGTTTTGCTTTGTCAAACGAGCTGAAAAGTCCCGCCGGAACGGCAGTGCCGCCGCAGGCCACGCGCCCGCCGGCCACGGCAGGCGCATCGACGAGTGCCGGAGCGCGCCCACAACACCCGAATAAACATGACGAGCTGCGGCTGCTGATCAATTCGCGCCATCCGATGATCACCGTCGAGACGCCGGAAGAGGAGCGGCTGGAAGCGCTGCTCGTGGACGTGGCGACGGAACTGGGCGTGCCCCTTTACGAATGGAGCGTCACGACCGGACTGGCGAAAGCGCGCGGAGCGCCTTTGTACAACAGCGATAGCCCGGAGCAGGCGGTTGCCAACATTGCGCTGATTCAAGGCGACGGAATTTTTCTGCTCAAGGATTTTGCGCGCTATTGCGACAACGACAAAATTTGCCGGCGGCTGCGCGATTTGGCGGAGAAGTTTCGAACCGTGCGCCGCTCGATCGTGATGACCGCGGCGAAAATGGAGGTGCCTGCCGACCTGGAGGCCGACGCGATCCCGTTCCAACTGGGATTGCCGGAAGCGGAAGATTTGCTGCCGGGCGTGAAGCAGGTCTTGGCCGAACTGAATCGTGAACAGCGCATTCCCGTTTCGCTGGATGTCGCGGCGATGACGCAACTGGCGCAGAATTTGGTCGGCTTACCGGAGGAAGAGGCGCTGCGCGCATTGAGAAAGAGCGTGCTCGCGCGGGGCAAAGCGGATGCGGGCCTACTCGATGCGGTGCTGGAGACAAAGCGCGAGGCGCTGAAGACCGAGGGGCTGATTGAGACGATGCGGCGAGACGCATCGTTCCTGGACGTGGCGGGACTGCGCCATCTTCGCGACTGGATCGCGAAAAGAAAAAGCGCGCTCACGCCGGAGGGAAGACGTTTTGGATTGGTGCCGCCAAAGGGCGTGCTCATTACCGGCGTGCAGGGATGCGGAAAGAGTCTGGCGGCGCGCGCGGTTGCCGGCGAGTGGGGATTCGAGCTCGCGCGGCTGGATGCCGGCGCGCTGTACGACAAATTCGTGGGCGAGAGCGAGCGGC
>CAZGBQ010000405.1:0-2201 GCA_964524045.1 uncultured Acidobacteriaceae bacterium | reverse complement strand
TCGTCATCGACACCACTCCCGACTTTCGCCAGCAAGCCTTGCGCGCTGGCCTCGACCGCCTCGACGCCATTCTCCTCACTCACGGCCACGCCGACCACATTTTGGGATTTGATGATATTAGGCCGTACAACATCCGGCAGCGCGCGGCGCTTCCGGTTTACAGCAACGAAGAAACGTTTCGAATCATCCGGCGCGTTTTCGCCTACGTTTTCGATGACAAACCGACGCTCAGTACGGTTCCGAGCGTAACGCTCAACGTGATCGATGGCCCGTTCGAACTAATGGGCGTCCCTTTCATTCCTATTCCGCTGCTTCACGGCGACATGAACGTGCTCGGCTTCCGCTTCGGCCACGCCGCCTATCTTACGGACTTCAGCTCCATGACGGATTCGTCGATGGCACTTCTTGAAGGCCTCGACGATCTTATCCTCGACGCGCTTCGCGACATTCCGCATCCCATGCATCAGACGGTCGATCAAGCGCTCGCTTTGGTCGACAAGCTAAAACCGCGGCGCGCCTGGTTTACGCACATCGCCCATGATCTGCCGCACGCGGAAACGAATGAACGCCTTGCAAAACTCGGCTATCCCCACGTCCAACTCGCTTATGACGGACTGCAGTTTGAGGTTCGCGTGCAGGAAGGCGACGCAGCGATCCGGGAACACGGAGACGCTCGCGAGATCCACTTGGCAGCCAGTAGCACGCAAACTCCTCGGTTTTCCACTTTCACGTCGTCAGAGGCGTGGGCCTTGCGGTTTGCCAAATTTGACCACAGCAGCGTTCTAGCCATCGGCAGCTTCGACGGCATTCATCTCGGCCATCAAGCCGTGCTGCGGTGCACCGCGGAGCGCGCGCGTGCCCTCGGCGCCGTGCCCACAGCGTTGACGTTTGATCCCTCGCCGCGAAAAGTTCTGCGCCCAGAGACTGCCCCGTTGCAACTTACTACCCTTGCCCAGCGCATCGACGCTTTTCGCGATTTAGGTTTAGAGGCGGCGGTCGTTTTGCCATTTACGCTGGAGCTATCGCGGCTCACCCCGCAGGAATTTGCACAGCAAATCCTGGTTCGCAACTTGCGCATCCGCGCCGTTTTTGTGGGAGAAGATTTCCGCTTCGGACACAAACAAGCGGGCGATGTGCGGTTGCTCCGGGAACTCGGCGCCACACACGGATTCGAAGTCGTGGTCCTTCCTCCGGTGGTTTGCCGGGGAGAAGTGGTCTCCAGCACGCTCATCCGCAAGGGAATCGCCGAAGGAGATGTCGCGCACGCCGCGCGTTTACTGGGGAGGCCATTCGTGCTTACGGGAGAAGTCATTCACGGCACCGGAACGGGCCGCCGCTTCACCTTCCCTACTCTGAACCTCGCCGCCGAGCAAGCGCTGCTTCCCCGCCGCGGCGTGTACATCACGCGCACGTGTCTGGACGGCGCGGGCCAAAGTGTGCGTTCTGTTACAAACATCGGCATGCGCCCGACGTTCGATGGGTCCGCACTCAGTGTGGAGACGCACCTTTTGGATGTTCAGCTTCCCGCCGCTCCGAAACACATCGAAGTGCGGTTTTGGGAGCGCCTGCGGGACGAAAAGAAATTCAGCGGGCCAGAAGAGCTGCGCGCGCAAATCGCCCGCGACATCACCAACGCCAACAAATTCTTCTCCCGCTTGCGCCGCTTCCGCTCGATCCGAACCGCCTCGGTTTCAGCACCGCATTCTTAATTGGCCCAATGGCTGAGGCCGTGCTACGCCAGGCTGTTAACGAGACACTTCGATGCGAGAAAATACGCATTTCCGTATTGTTTCTGGCGACCAACCATAGTAGTTTTTCGCGCTTATGACCCATGCGCACAAGCCCTGACTCCTTGTTGTGGACGATCGCACCGCCGTGCGCGGTGCTATTCGAGATTTCATCGAAGTCACAACCCCCTACAAAGTGTGCGGGGCGGTAGACGATGGCGTGTCCGCGATCCAAAAAGCGACGGAATCCTGCTGCGATGTGATCCTTCTTCACCTGCAGGTACCCGTATCCGATAGCGTGGAAACCGCGTCGCTCCTGCGCAGCAAGCTACCCCATGTCAAGGTCGTCGGCTTCAGCTCGGTCGACTTAGCAAACCGGAAGTCTGCTGCACCCGGGTTCGATGCGGTCATTGCCAAGCAAGATGGGCTGTCGAAATTGGTAGAGACTTTGAAGGCGCTGATGCCCGAACCACC
>CAZGBQ010000404.1:0-2205 GCA_964524045.1 uncultured Acidobacteriaceae bacterium | reverse complement strand
ATCCCGATGACTACCAGGCGGTGAGCTTGCTCGTTGCCGTTTACCACGGGCTGGGGCGCGAAGCGGACGCGGAGGCCGCCGAACGGCGAGCTTTGCAGTTGACGGAAAGACACATCGAACTTCACCCGGACGATCCCCGGGCCCTGTACCTCGGAGCGACGATTCTCGTGCGTATGGGAGACCACAAAAGGGGATTTGAGTGGGCCAGCAGGGCGCTGTGGAGATCGATCCGCAAGAAACGTCAATTCTTTACAACGTGGCTTGCGTCTATTCCCTCTTAGGGCGCACGGAAGAGGCAATTGGCTGTCTTGAGAAAGTGATGGAGCACGGCACGTTTTACAAGAATTGGGCGGCGAAAGATTCTGATCTCGACTCGCTTCGCTCCGATCCCCGCTTCCAGGCATTACTCAGCTGAGAACCTTGCAGGGTTTACCGTACGCTTTCTTTGTGTCTTCCGCCCTACGCTTACGCCCTGGATGAACCTGCTCTGCGAGAATGAAGCAGCAATGCGTCAGACCTGCAGAGAGCGGAGGTAGGGGACGCTGGCGCGCATCAGGTCCAGGTTCATTTCGACGAAGTAGTTCTTGACGCCGCCGGTTTTTGCTGCGGTGAAGATTTTCTTCCAATCCAAAGTGTCCTGACCGACAGCCATGATTTTCTTCGTTTGCGCGGACCAACCCTGGACGTGCATGGAAAAGAAGCGGCCGGGGTATTTCATGAAATACTCTGCAGCGTCGTAGCCCTGGCTGATGGTGGAAACCTGGAACTGGAACTTAACCAGCTTTGGATCGAGAAGGCCGAGCAAGACGTCGTAAGTGCGCTTGCCGTCGACCATTGAGGTCTCAAAGCCCTCGTTGTGCAGGCCCTGCTGGATGCCGGCTTTGGCGGCTCGTTCGCCCATTTTGTTGTATTCGTCCGCCGCTCGTTTCACATCGTCCTTGGTTGGCTTTTCAGGCCCTGAGAGGGTTGGCACAATCATTTGCGTCAGGCCGAGGTCGTGTGCCCAGGCAATGCGCCCCTGCTGATCCTTCCTCAGCTCATCGATGCCGAAGTGAGAACTGATGCAACTGACACCAGCGTCGTTCAGGATTTTGCGAAGTTCGGTGGGCGTGTATTTGGCAAGGCCGGCGAAGCCGGAATCGGAATAACCCACGGGCGAGCACAGCTCAATGTTCTGAAATCCGGCGTCGGCGAGAATTTTGATGGTGCCGGGAAAATCCTTGGCGATCATGTCCCGGACGGGCCAGGTTTGGCAGCCGATGGGGAGGCCCAGGGGATTGGCGTAAGCTTCCAGTGCAACGGAGGAAGCGATGCCGGCTGCTGCGGTTTGGATGGCGGCGTTCTTGAGGAATTCACGTCGGGAGATTGGTGACATTGCAGGCTCCTTTGTACTGAACAAAGAATTTGCGATAAGCCACTGCATGCCGCCCTTTTAGCGCGGCCCTGCTGTAGAACTTGTTTTCGCCAAATAACGGAAACGCGTTAAAGCGCGCCCCTACAGTTCCCAGCCGGAGCGACGCGCGGGACGAACCTCTTTTTGCGCCGCCTCCGAGTTTACCTTCATGTTGGCGCGATCCCACGCGAGTTTTTGTCCCGAGCGCGAGGCGACATTTCCCAAAAGCAAAGTCTCTGTGACAACACTCGAAAATTCAAAATTTCCGCCCGGTTTGACTTTGCCACCTTTACAAGCATCGAGCCATTCCCGTTCGTTGCCGGGAGAGCGCGGCAACGTTTTTGGCGGTAGCTGGAAACTGGCCATCTTTGCTTCGGGAATCAGCTTCGGATTGGCGCCGTTGAATCCGCACAGAATCTTGCCGCGATCTCCGATAAAAAGGAGGCCTTCATTCGAACCTTCTTCGCCGGTGAACGAACGGCCTTCTTCCAATTCCTCGGGGCGCGGCGGCTTCAAGCCTCCGTCGTACCAGATGAATTTCACGGGCGGCATGTCGCCGCGCGCGGGGAAGTTGTAAGTGATGATGGAAGCCAACGGATACGTTTCCTCGTAACGATCCGTGGAGCTGGCTTCGACGCTCGACGGTGCTTCGAGCTTTAGGACGCGAAAGATGGTGTCGTAACTGTAGCAGCCCATGTCGCCCAACGCGCCGCAGCCGAAATCAGCCCAGCCACGCCATACGAACGGCACATAAGCGTGGTGGAAGGGACGTTCTGGCGCAGGGCCGAGCCATAAATTCCAATCCAAACGTT
>CAZGBQ010000403.1:0-2230 GCA_964524045.1 uncultured Acidobacteriaceae bacterium | reverse complement strand
TGCGCGACAACACATCCTGGAACCAGGCGAACGGATCCACCTTCACCAGTTCACATGAAGCCACGAAGCTTCTCAGCACCGCCGCTGTGCGGCCGCCACGATCACTGCCGAAAAATGTCCAGTTGTTGCGGCCCACGGCCCAACCGCGTAACGAGCGCTCCGTGTGGTTATTGTCGATCGAGAGATCCGGATGCTCACAATAGCGTGTCAGGGCGATCCAGTTCTTCAGGATGTAGTTCACCGCCTGTCCCGCCTCACTTTTGGGCAAAAGCTCCTCGCGAATCTGGAGCAAGTAGACATGGAGCTTGTTTAACACCGGCCGCGCGCCCTGCTCCCGCAGCAGGCGCAGATCTTCTCCTGAGAGTCCGCGCTGACGCGCCAGTTTCTCCACCCCGTACAACTCCGCGATCATCAGTAGCAGAGTCCGGATGCGCGAAGGATCATTTTCCAACGCTTGATACACATGCCGCCGCGCGTGCGCCCAGCAGCCCACTTCCACCATCCCGCGTTCGGGCTTCAGGAAAAAAGAATCGTAGGCTACATACGCATCCGCCTGCAAATATCCCCGATAATTTTGAAGAAACTCTTCCGGCCCGGCGCGCTCCCGCGTAGCCGTGTAATCGTAGACCACCGCGGGATGGTGGCGATCTCCCACATACGGCCAGATGCGCCCTTTCCGTGCTTGCGGAAGTTTGCGATCCAGCACCTTCACCGGCGTATCGTCGGTGCCCACGACTTTCGAGGCCAGCACGTGCCCCTTCAGGCGCTCATATAAAGGATGGAGCAGTTCGGCGCACTGCGCCATCCATCCGCACAGGGTTTGCTCCGCGATCTCGATTCCCTGCCGCCGGAACATCTTGGCCTGCCGGTGTAAGGGCAGATGATCCGCCAGCTTGCTGACAATGACTTGCGCTAGAACCGATGCGCCGGCCGTTCCCTTCTCGATGGGCTGCGGCGGCTTGCTGGCCGTCTTCACCGTGCAGGCGCAAGCGTAGGTGAAACAGGCATCCTCGATCACTTTCACCTGCGCCGGAAGATATTCATAACGCTCGCTAACCTCTTCCCCGATCTTGCGCAGGTCCTGATGGCACTCCGTGCAGTGCTTTTCTCTTTCCGGTAGATCGTGCTCGATCCGTTCGCGCTTCAGGTGCCGCGGCAGCGGTTTTCTTCCGCGCGGGTTCCCGTTGCCGGACGGGGATGCGCCTGCTGGCGGCTCGTCCCCGGAATCATCGGATTCTTCCGCTTCTGGCAAACTCATGTTCAACTCGGCGGCAAACAGCGCGAGTTGTTCGCGCGAAAGCTGCTCGCTCTTGCGTCCGGTCTTGGCTTGAAGCAACTGCCGGAGCAATCGCTCGGTGCGATCCAGTTGCGCGGTCACGTCGACTAACATCTTCTGCAATGTGTCAGGATCGCGAGGCAGCGTCTTGGGATCGACTGGCAAGCTCAAGTGTAATCGCGAACCCGCGATGTTCCAAGATAATCAATCAGTTTTTAATGTGAGGACGCGGGCTTCTTTGATACCGCTTGCGTCGCCTGGCTTGACTCAGATCGATCCCGCTCAGCAACGCTCCCAGCTCCTGCGCGGTAATCTCCCGCCGCACTTCGCCCGCTTCAGAAAACGGCATCGCATAGGTGCCTTCCTCCAGCCGTTTGGCCCACACCGCGAATCCATCCCGATCCCAATACAAAATCTTCACGCGGTCCCGGCGTTTGTTGCCGAACACGAATAAATGACCAGCGAAGGCGTCCAACCCGAGCACTGCACTGACCAGTGCGTGCAGCCCGTCAAAGCTGCGGCGCATGTCACAAGGCGAAGTCGCCAAATACACACGCACGCTGGCCGGCAGGTGAATCATCGCACTTCGCGCAATGCGCTGAGCACCAGCCGCAGCGTGGCGGCGTCCACTCCAGGGTGGATGTGAAGCCGGTCACCGGAGGACAAGATCAACTCGACGGGCTCTCCACGTTGCTGGCAAACGGCGGAAGTCTCCACCAGGGCGAAGCCGATCGGCTGGCCCTTCTCCGTGAGCCGTTTCCGCCACGCATAAAACGACGGACCGCCGACTCTATTTTCCTGGCAGAAAGCTTCTACCGTCTTCCCACTTTGTTTGTGACGGGCGATCAGTTCGGCCCAGAACTTCCGCCGCTCCGCTTGCCGTGCTTGGTTAGCCATGCCACCACTATGCACCCCAACCTTCGCACAGGCCAGTGGTGTTCACAGGATGCTTAC
>CAZGBQ010000402.1:0-2261 GCA_964524045.1 uncultured Acidobacteriaceae bacterium | reverse complement strand
GACCCGCTGACACCTGACCTGCTGGCTTTTTCGCCCACTTACTGAGAGCGCTGCTACGTCGCCTCTAATGCCCTTCGTCCAAAGGCTAGATCTGCTTCGCCTCCCTTCCGGTGGGATCGGTACGGCGCGCCGATCATGGACTTTTTACGCTGAGCGGGGCTAAATGAGCTTGGCTAACCGGGCCGCTCATGGTAAATGAGTTGATCAGACTGGATGGCCCAAAAACCAAGCGCTGCGCTCCCTGAGAACCCGATCGAGAAGGTCCGTTTCGGCAACTTCGAGATCATCAACGATGCCGAGGGGAGACCGCTGGCCCTAGGGAAGGGGACCTTCGGCCGCACTTATCAGGCGCGACACTGCTATTTAGAAACGATCGTCGCGCTCAAAATCATTACCGAGCGCTACGTTTCCGATCCGACAGTGCGGCAGAGATTTTTGATCGAAGCACGAGCGGTTGCGAAGTTGTCCCACCCGCACATTGCCCGACTCTACGATTTTGGAGAGGCGGACGGTGTATTGCATTACGCGATGGAATACTGCGCCGGCGGCAGCCTGGCTGATTGCGTCGCAAAGCGCGGTCCACTCGGCTCCCGTCAAATAGTCGAAGTCACACAACAAATCACCGGCGCGCTGAAGTGTGCACACACCGCCGGATTTATTCACCGCGACTTGAAGCCTTCCAATATTATGCTGACGGAGGACGAAGGCCCGGTCTTCACCAAACTCATAGATTTTGGCTTGGTTCAACCAAGTCTGCCTGGCGCTACCCGCTCAGTCAGCGACGAGCACTCTGCGGATGGCGCTCGCTTTTTGGGTACACCACTTTTTGCCAGCCCGGAGCAACTCCGGGAAGAGCCGATGGACGTGAGAACAGACCTCTTTTCTCTCGGCATGACTCTATGGTACCTCGCTGTAGGTGGTCCACCGGAAACGGGGTCTTCCGCCGCAATCGCGGCAAGTCGGCTCAGTCCCGAAAGCTATGCTGGGCGGCTCCCGTCAAGTCTGCCGCCGCAGCTAAAAGATATTCTGGCGCGACTCTTGGAGAAGGATCGCAATAAACGTTTCGGGTCGGCCGCGGAAGCATTCAGTGCAGTAAATCTTTGCGCCACAATTCTCGGCTTTAGACGCGCCAGAGATTACACCGATCTGAAGGCTGAGTTTACCGAAATTGAAGAACCGAAGGCGGAAGTACAACGCCCAACCCCGGTTTCTGAATCGACGCCGATCGAGATCGAAAAGGTGAACGAACCCCTTGCCAGCGCCTTTACGATCGCTGCCCGGACTCACGAAGATTTTACCGGCCTCAATTACGTTGCCACGGTTAATGCAGCACCAGGTCAGGGTGCGATCTTGCACGTTTTGCACCCCATGCTTCTGGAAGAGCCTGCGGCGCTGAAACAGCTCCAGGTTCATGTGGCACGACTGAAAGCACTGGAACAGTCGGAGGTTTTGCGTCCAACCGAAATCAAACAGTTTTCGGATTACACCGCCGTTGTGCTTGAGAACCCGAACGGAAGCGATTTGTTGAGCGTTTTGCGAACTCACCGGACGGTGCCGCTAAGCGACGCGGCACCGCTGTTGGAAAACATCGCGGATTGTTGCGACGCGCTTTCCACCGCGGGTTTGCCCGGGGTCCAGCTTGCACCGACTCGCATTTTGCTGCAGCCGAGTGGAGAGGCCCAGTCAGGAACCGATCCGCGCGCAGGTCTGTTTACCGATAGCCGGCCGAAGTTGTATCCGCGATTCCTCGCGGTTAAGGAGGCTCCAGAGTTGGCGCGGTTGAACGAACCGGAAGATCTCACATCGACAATGACGACAGACATGCTCGGGGATCCCAGCCGGGCAGACAATATAACTGAGCATTTTGCGGCGCTTCTCTATCGTATCGTCGCCGGTCGGAACTGCCTCGCTGCAGCGTCATTGTCCTCGCAAGCCTACGTTCCAATTCCGGGCCTTTCTGAACACTCCAATCAACTGTTGTCTCTCGTCATCGCGAACCAAGTCGGAACGACTTCGTGTGGTCAGATATTGCGAGAGATTTTGGGTGCGGAGGGCATCGTTGCGCGAGTTGCCCATCATCCCAGCGCTGGGTTCACCTCCCGTGGCACAGGCTCAACTGTCACTCCTGTAGATGTGCCTCCGGTGAATCGGATTGCGCCACTGGCGACTCCAACCCCGGCACCTGCCCCTAATAAACGAGGAGCTTTCCGTGCTTGGCAGCCGCCAACCGTCACGCCTTCCCCGAGCACTCCGCCGCCGAT
>CAZGBQ010000401.1:0-2266 GCA_964524045.1 uncultured Acidobacteriaceae bacterium | reverse complement strand
CCGAACTTGGAAAAATTGCAGGGGACGGAGTTACCCGATTCGATTCGTCAAGGCCAGCGCATTACCGGCATGACTTCTGGCCAATCCTCTTTTCCTGTGGCGCCATCGATTTTCAAATTTAGCCAATACGGAAAATCCGGCACGTGGATCAGCGAACTGCTGCCTCATCACACGAAAATCGTGGACGACATCACCATCATCAAGACGGTCTATTCCGAAGCCATCAATCACGATCCCGCCATCACATTTTTGCAGACCGGGTTTCAGCAACCCGGCCGCCCGAGCATGGGAGCATGGGTCAGTTATGGACTTGGCAGCGAGAATCAAAATCTTCCGGCCTTCGTGGTTATGATTTCGCAGGCGAATGCGCTGAATCCGGACCAGCCGCTGTTTTCGCGCCTGTGGGGAAGCGGTTTCCTGCCGTCGCGCTATCAAGGAGTGAAATTCCGCGCGAGCGGCGACCCCGTCCTGTATTTATCCAATCCGCCCGGAGTGCCCGCCACAACTCGGCGCCGCATGCTCGACGGTATCGCAAAACTGAATCGGCTGCTGGCGGGGAAATACGCCGATCCGGAGATTGACACGCGAGTTGCGCAATACGAAATGGCGTATCGCATGCAAACCTCAGTGCCGGACCTCATGGATTTGTCGAAAGAACCGGAGTCTACCTTTAAATTGTACGGGCCGGATTCACAGAGACCGGGGACCTATGCCTCGAATTGTCTCCTCGCGCGTCGGCTGGCCGAGCGCGGCGTGCGCTTCATTCAGCTCTATCATCGTGGCTGGGATCAGCATAACGACTTGCCGCGCGACATTGCCCTGCAGTGCAAGGGCGTGGATCAGCCCTCAGCCGGTCTGGTTCTCGATCTGAAGCAGCGCGGCATGTTGGATGACACATTAGTTGTGTGGGCAGGCGAATTTGGCCGAACCGTGTACTGCCAAGGCAAACTCACCGGAACCAACTATGGCCGCGATCACCACCCGCGGTGTTTTTCAATTTGGATGGCGGGCGGCGGAATCCAGCGCGGCCTCACCATCGGCAAGACTGACGACTATTGCTACAACATTCTCGAAGATCCCGTGCACATCAATGACTTGCAAGCCACCATTCTGCATTGCCTCGGAATCGAGCACACCAAGCTGACTTACAAATTCCAGGGAAGATACTTCCGTCTGACTGACGTCGGCGGCTTCGTGGTGAAAAAGGTACTCGCGTGAAAAACAGGCGCCGTTCACAGCATGGTCTAGGTTCATAGTGATGATCGTTGGTGGTACGGCTCGTCCGAACGGTGAAGAGCGAATCGGTAATAGGTCTCGATAAGCCCGCTAATCGGAAAGTTCGGTCCAGCATGACCTGGGCGGTAAACTCCGCTTACCTGGGAGGTCGGCTTACCGGACATGCGCAATCGCCGTGCGGGGAAAAGCGATTGTTGTGCAGACGTGGGGGCGGGAGTGGGCCACCATTTCTTGCGGCCGTCAGCATTCACTCTCAAGTCTGCCGAATGGAATTTTACGATGAGGCCAGCCAATATACTTTCGACTAGACGCGAATTCCTACAGGTTTCCACTGCGGCCGCAATTTCAGCAGCCGTTCCTCCCTCCGATGCCCTGGCTAAACTCTCTCCGCAGCAAGCTAAGGACGACGCGTTTCTGGTGCGGCAAAAAGAACGACGAAAGGAGTTGTGGGGACTCTTGGGGGATTTGCCGTGGGAGCATAAGCCGGGGCCAGCAAAGCTCGTCAGCAAGGAAGAGCACGAAGACTTCACCTTGGAACGGCTAGTGCTCGATTTGAATGGTGTGGAGCCGGTGCCGGCCTTAATGCTGATCCCGCGCAAAAGGCAAACGCCCGCGCCGGGGCTTCTGTACATCCACTGGCATGGCGGGATGTACGACCTCGGCAAGGAGATGCTGCTCAAGGGCGTGGACGTCGCGCCGGCGTATGGGCCCGTGTGCGCCCAGAAGGGGCTGGTGACGCTGGCGATCGATAGCTGGTGCTTTGGCGAGCGCAAGCACGAAAAGAACGGTCACCAGGGTGAAGAAAACGCCTTCAAACTCATGCTGTGGAAGGGGCAAGTGCTGTACGGAATGATGATGTTCGACGAATTTCGCGCGATGGACTACCTAGCGAGCCGCCCGGAAGTGGACAACCAGCGGCTGGGCGCGTTGGGCATGTCCATGGGGTCAACGAAAGCGTGGTGGCTGGCGGCGCTGGATCCGCGCGTGAAGCTCTGCATGGATGTGTGCTGCCTGACAGATTACGACGAGC
>CAZGBQ010000400.1:0-2293 GCA_964524045.1 uncultured Acidobacteriaceae bacterium | reverse complement strand
CGAGTCCAGCCCAGTTTGCGCGCCGCTCGCTCGAAACGGGAAGAGCAGAGCCGGCTCATCGGCTGGGGATTTTAGCACGACGCGGCGCCGTCTTCGGATAGCACTTTCTTGACGAGGCCGCTTTCCGCGTGACACGATACCGCGCTCGCAAACGAGTCTTGCCTACACATGCGTTCGGGAATTTCTCTTGGGGGGAAAGAAGCCATGAACGAATGCCGCTTGGAAACTATTCTCAGCCCATTCACAGGCGCACAGCGCAGGCGCATTTTGCTGAAGGCCTCGGCTTCGGCGGTTCCGCTGCTCTTGTCGGCTTGTCTTGTTGGCTTGGCGGTTTCTGCGCAATCGCGTCACATCGAACTGAATGATCTGACGAAAGTTACTTCGGTTTCCGATCCGCAAATTTCGCCTGACGGAAAAACGATTGTAGTTGTAGTTTCCAAGCCGAATCTCGAGCAGGATCGCAACGAGCGTGAATTGCTGCAAATTGATATCGCGGGCGGAGGGCAGCACGCTCTGACCTACGAACGCAAGACCGCCGGCTCGCCGCGATGGTCGCCGGGCGGCGACCGCCTGGCCTTCACCGCAAACGACGGAACGGGGAAAGACGCGAAGCCGCAGATTTTTATTCTCTCCATGGCGGGCGGCGAGGCCAAAAAGATTACCGATGCGCCGAACGGCATCGAGCAATTCGCTTGGCGGCCCAATGGACAGGAAATTGCCTACGTCACTTCCGACGAGCCCGCGAATAAGAAGGAAATCGAGAAACACAACGACGCTTTCGAGGTCGGCGACAACGATTACCTCACCACCGAAGCTCCAACACCGTCCCACATATGGCTGGTCTCCGCCGACGGCGGAAAGCCCAAGCGCCTGACCTCCGGCGCGTGGAGCCTGCCGAAAAGCGCGCCGCCGAGCCCACCCGCTTCGCCAATCTCCTGGTCGCCCGACGGCAAGTGGCTGTTGTTCACGCGACAGGAACACCCGCACCAGGGCGACGCTGACCTCACCACTCTGCAATTGCTCAGCATGGAGACCGGGGAGTATCACAAACTCACCAAGCATGAAAAGTTTGAGAGCTTCGGCGTTTTCTCGCCCGATGGTTCGCGCGTGGCCTACTGGTATCCACGCGACGGCGACCCGAACAATGAAAACGAAATCTTTGTGACGCAGACTTCCGGCGGCGACGGAACGGACGCGACTCGCGCCATCGACCGCGACCTTCTGCGCGTCATCTGGATGCCCGACGGCAATTCTCTTTTGGTCGGAGGCAATGACGGCACGCAGGTGTCGCTCTGGCTGCAACCACTGAACGGCACTGCAAAAAAACTGCCACTCGCCGGCATCAGTCCCTCCTGGGCTTTCTGGGTGGACGCGTTTGTTGGCCGCAAAGGGGAAATTGCGTTCACCGGCAGTTCGCCAACGCAGCCTTCCGAGCTGTATTACATGGCTTCCGCGAACGATACGCCGAAGCGGTTGACCGATTTCAATCATGAGATCGCGGCGTTGAATTTGGGGAAAGCCGAGAAGATCACCTGGAAAGGACCAGACGGCTTTCAAGACGACGGCGTGCTCGTGTATCCGCCTGGTTTTCAGAAGGACCGCAAATATCCCCTCGTGCTGATCATTCACGGCGGGCCTCAGGCAGCGTCCACAACAGCGTTCAATTTCCTGCCGCAGCTTATGGCCACGCACGGCTACGTCGTGTTCTCGCCGAACTATCGCGGCAGCGACAATCTCGGCAACGCCTATCAACGCGCAATCTGGAACGACGCTGGCGATGGTCCTGGCCGCGACGTGATGGCGGGCATCGACGCGGTTAAGAAATTGGGATTTGTCGACGAGTCCAAAATCGGCGTGACCGGCTGGAGCTACGGCGGCTACATGACCTCTTGGCTCATCGGCCACTATCAAATCTGGAAGGCGGCGATGGCCGGCGCTCCGGTGACTGACATGTACGATGAATACAACCTGGCGGACGGCAATGTGACGGGCCGCTACGGCTTCCGTGGCTCGCCTTACATTGGAGACAACCTCAAGGACTATCGCGCGCAGTCGCCCATCACCTACGCTTCGCACATGAAGACGCCCACCCTCATCATGCACGATACCGGCGACGCGCGCGTGACCGTCACGCAGGGCTACTCGCTCTATCACGCGCTCAAAGACAATGGCGTGCCCGTGAAATTCATTGCCTTCCCGATCCCGGGTCATTCTCCTGGCGATCCCGTTCGCCGCATGGATATGTATCGCCGCTGGGTGGAATGGATGGACCAGTATTTGAAATGAAGGCGCT
>CAZGBQ010000399.1:0-2307 GCA_964524045.1 uncultured Acidobacteriaceae bacterium | reverse complement strand
TCCGCGCGAAGAGGCGCAGCGGCGCGCGCGCATGGAGTTTGGCGGAATTGAGCGCGCCAAGGAAGAATGCCGCGACGCGCGGGGCACAAATCTCATAGAAAACTTTGTCCAAGACCTTCGCCACGGCTTGCGCGTGTTGGGGAAAAACCCAGGATTCACAGTGATTGCGGTGGCCACGCTTGCGCTGGGAATCGCTGTAAACGCAACTGTGTTCAGCATGGTGAGCGCGTTTCTGCTCCGGCGTCCTCCGGTGCGCGATCCCCAGAAGGTGGCAGTGATTTCTTCCATTAACCCCACGGCGACGTTTCAGGGAGATGCGTACACCGTTTCCGCGCCCAACTACTTAGCGTGGAGAGAAACGAACCACGTGTTCGCGGAGATGGCGGCCTCGGATGACGGCCGCACGATCACCCTGGTTGGGCAGAGCTCCGCAGGCAGCGCCGGGATGGCCGAGACAGGCAGGCCGGAAGCTCTGGCGGCATCCGCAGTATCGTCCAATTACTTTGGCGTGCTTGGCGTTTCCGCGCAGTACGGACGTACCTTTTCAGAGGGGGAAGACGAGCCGGGACGAGCCAAGGTTGTCGTGCTCAGCCACGGGCTGTGGAAGCGGAAGTTCGGCTCGGACCGTTCCCTCGTCGGTCGCAAGGTGCGGCTGAACCGGGAAGATTACACGGTGATCGGGGTGATGCCCGCGAATTTCCAATTGATGGGCTATCCGGTCGAGTTGTGGATTCCGCTGGTGCTGGGCCCTGCCGGCCGGACAGCTGCGGCGCGCAAAGATCACCCTTTGCATCTGTTCGCACGAATGAAGCCCGACGTTACGCTCGACCAAGCGCGCGCTGAGATCGCGATCCTGGCTCGCCACGCCGAAGAAGATTTCCCGGAAATCGAAAAGGGCTGGGGAGCCACGGTGCGGACCCTGCCCGACTTCCTCATTTACGATTTCGGAATTCGCTCCGGGTTGGGAGTGCTGATGACGGCGGTAGGCTTTGTCCTCTTGATTGCCTGCGCTAATGTGGCCGGACTGCTGCTGGCGCGCGCTGGAGGGCGAGGGAAAGAGCTGGCCATCCGCATTTCGTTGGGAGCGGGCCGCCTGCGCATCGTCCGGCAGTTACTGACGGAAAGCCTGGTAATTGGTTTTCTGGGCGGCGCGGCGGGGCTGTTGTTGTCCGACTGGGGAGTAAAATTCTTTCGGGCGAACCTGTCGTTCAACGAAGCGGTGAGCGCCGTACCCCTGAACCTGGACTGGAACGTAGCCTTCTTTGCGGTAGCCATTTCGGTGGCATCCGCGCTCTTCTGCGGACTGGTTCCAGCCCTGAACGCGTCACGAACCGACATCAACCTGAGTCTCAAGGATGAAGGGCGGGGCGCCTTGGGGAGCCGCTCACAGAGCCGAGTGCGGACCGTACTGGTCACGGGCGAAATTGCGCTGGCGCTCTTTCTTCTTGTGGGGACCGGACTGCTGATTCGTACCCTCTCGCTGGTTCACAATCAGAACTTCGGTTTTCACCCGGAGCATCTTATGACCGCCGGCGTGACCCTCGATAACGCCCAGTACAAGGACGCAATCCGGCGGTCAAACTTCGCCCGCGAAGCACTTCTAAGGCTCCGGCAAATTCCGAGCGTCAAAGCGGTTGCAGCAACGTCCGACTTGCCCGCAACCGGGGCCGGACGAGTCACATTTCTAATCAAGGGGCGACCCGCGCTGCCCGCACACCAGCGGCTCAACGCGCTGGACTCCGTGGTGACGCCGGAATTTTTCCGTGCTGCGGGCATTCCATTGCTTCACGGCCGAGCGTTCACGGAAATGGATGATGCAGCTGCGCCGGGCGTGCTCCTGGTCAATCAAGAGTTCGTCCACCGTAATCTCAAGGATCAAGAGCCGCTGGGAAAGCAAATCCGGCTGGACGTCGCGGGCGCGGCCGCGGAATGGCGAGAGATTGTCGGAGTTGTGGGAAACGTAAAGTCTTATTCCGAATCTACGCGCGAAGAGCCACAGGTCTACGAACCGTTTTTGCAGCGCCCGATCGCTTCCTTCTCGCTGATGATTGGGGGAGAAGCAGATCCCGAAGGCTTGGCATCGGTGCTGCGAAGCGCCATCGGGCAACTGGACGCGGAGCTTCCCCTTTCTCACGTCATGAGCATGCCTGCCCTGATCGAGCGCCAGAAGGGCGGAGGCCCGCTTTTCGAGAATGTCCTTTCGATATTTGCGTTGCTGGCGGTGATTCTTGCGGTGGTCGGTGTTTACGGGCTGATTGCGTATTCCGTGGGCCAGCGGACGCGCGAGATCGGCATCCGCATGGCGCT
>CAZGBQ010000398.1:0-2311 GCA_964524045.1 uncultured Acidobacteriaceae bacterium | reverse complement strand
CCGCGGGGTGGCCAGCAGAGAGGATCACATAACGAAGCGTCTGCTGCTCTGCGGCGTGTTCCTGCCGCAAGGGCAAGGCGAAAAACAAACCTCCGAGGAACAGTACTGCGGTGAGCACTCCAAGAGTTCGTTTGCGCATGGTAGGCGGATTCTCCCACTATTGACTGCCGCAGCCAATAAGATCCTCGCGAATAAATTACCTCTCTGTGGACTCGTTTCACGACCGAGGAATAAGCAATTCATTCCGGCTATCTCGATGGTAATGCTCAGAACCATTAGCGCGCCGCGCATCTTATTGACGTAGCGGCGCCACCACGGCTGACCGAAACAACGCGGTGTAATTCACTTTAGCTCTCGATACTAATATCTGAGTAGTTCCGTCTTGGGAGCCAGCGACAATTGGTATAATTCCGAATAATGACGGATTGGAGCTCAGTTCTTGTTTTCGTCGTCCTAGGGGCGATCCTAGGCTTTTTCATACTCCTCTACCTTTACAAGAACAACAGATTTGGCCCCCCTACAGGACCTCGATAAAGGTCATCTTGAAAGTAGCGCAGATTGTACTCTTGCTGGCGCTCGCTTTCGATATTGTGACTCGTGCGTATAATGCTGTCGACGAACAGAAACTGTTCCTGCACAGCCGAAGTGTTTTGGTTTTGGAGCCGAACGACTGGACCGCGAATGATCCAAAGCTCTGCGAACTAGACGGCGACGTGGACATGCCCGTACTAACGTGCCGCGATCACGACTCCCTTCCGCGCAAGGCAACAGTGCAGTTCCATGGTCCTTTGCCCTCCCACGAAATGAAAACGTCTTAGGAGTGCAAAATGGAGCGAGGTTTCATATTCTGCGAGCCGAAAACATGGAGCGAGTATTCTCACCGCAGATAGCCCAAGCGGTCTGGTATGATTTGCTATGGGACCCATGCGGCCTGAACGCATTCCGCTCTTTCCGCTGAACGTCGTTCTCCTTCCCGGCGCTCCTCTTCCCCTGCACATTTTTGAGCCGCGCTACCGCCAGATGGTGAAAGACTGTCTCGAAGAGAAGTCAGAATTCGGGATGCTGCTATCCCTGCCGAAGGGCGTGGCCCGAGCGGGTTGCACTGCGGAGATCGTGGAAGTTGCAAAGCGTTACCCCGACGGCCGCATGGACATTTTGACCGTTGGCCGCGCTCCCTTCCGCGTGGTGGAACTGTTTCAGAAAAATCCGCTGCTCGAAGGCCAGGTGGATTACCTCGAAGACCGTGAAATTCGCCCCGATCCAAGCATTCAACGCCAGCTCATCGAACTTTACGAAGCCTGCCACACGCTGGTTTATGAAGATTGTCCCAAGGACCTCGACAGTGTGCCCGCGGAGGAAATCTCCTACATCGTGGCAAGCACGCTGCCACTGGACCTGCTCTGGAAGCAGCAGATTCTGGAATTGCGTTCGGAGGAAGATCGGCAGGAGCGGCTGGTGGGGTATCTTCGCGAGTGGGCGCCGCATCTACAGAACAATAAGGTGATGCGCCAGCGCGCCGGTGGCAATGGACACGGATTGAACTAGTTTGATGTGGTCCCCCGCGCGGGACCGCAGAACGGGGCCTTCATGACAGCGAGCACATCCTCGCAACCTTCCGGGCATTCCAAGCCGCATACTCTTGGCGAGCTGAAGCGCATCCCGGATTTCGATCCTCGAGGAGCTTCTCGCTCGGTGAAGGATGAAATGCGCCGGAACCTGCTGCGCGCCCTCGAAAAAAATGAAACGCTCTTCCCCGGTGTGCACGGTTACGAAGACACCGTGATTCCGCAAATCGTGAACGCGCTGCTCTCGCGTCACAATTTCATTCTCCTCGGATTGCGCGGACAGGCGAAAAGCCGCATTTTGCGCTGTCTGATCAATTTGCTGGACGCCGATATGCCTGTAATTGCAGGCTGCGAAATCAACGACGATCCGTTCAAGCCCATCTGCCGAGCGTGCCGCGAAAGAATTGCGGCCGAAGGCGACGACACGCCAATTGCCTGGATGCCACGCGAACATCGCTACGTCGAAAAGCTGGCTACGCCTGACGTGACCATGGCGGACATTCTCGGCGACGTTGATCCGATTCGTGCCGCGCGAGGCGGCCGCGATCTTTCCGACGAGCTTACGATTCACTACGGGTTATTGCCGCGCGCCAATCGCGGGATTTTTGCTATCAACGAACTCCCAGATCTCGCGGGGAAAATTCAGGTCGGGCTGTTCAACATCATGCAGGAAGGCGACGTTCAGATTAAAGGCTATCCGCTGCGGCTCCCTCTGGATGTGTTGCTTGTCTTTACGGCGAACCCCG
>CAZGBQ010000397.1:1224-2318 GCA_964524045.1 uncultured Acidobacteriaceae bacterium | reverse complement strand
GGCGAAGGCCTGGGCGACGGCATCCGGAAAAATCAGGAAACCTTTGGCAAAGACGTGATGATCGTTTTCTCCGGCCGCACCAGCATGCAAGCCGGTGGTCTGCGGTCCGGGCGCCGCGTTCGCTGGATGGAAGACGATTACATTCAAGTTGCCAAGGAAGCGCCTGCATGCAAGTACGTGATGCCAGAGCTCGGCAATAACGTTCAGGTGCACAGCCTCTTCAATAGCGGGAACATTTTGACCGTCGGCTCGCTCCCGCCTTTCACGGAAATTCGCAGCATCGCCGTTGCCGAAGGGCGTTTCTATAACAACGAAGACAACGCCGAGGCGCGCAACGTCGCCTTCTTAGGTAGCGACACAAAAAAACAGCTTTTCGCTGATCGCGAAGCTCTGGGCCAGATCGTTTGGATGAACGGCATTCCTTATACCGTCATCGGTGTCATGAAGGCGAAAGACCAGAACTCCGACTACGATGGCTTCGACGCGCGTAAGGTTTATCTCCCCTTCAACACCATGAAGCGCGATTTTCCCAATAAGCCGCCGTCGCCCGAGCACAGCGTCGACCGCCTGCTGGTTGCGCCCTGGTCGCTCGAAACACATCCCGACTGCGTCCACCAGGTTCGGCGAACGCTCGGCCGCCTCCATAATTTCGATCCTCGCGACAAAGAGGCTGCCGGTATTTGGGACACGGTGAAGAACGCGGAAGCCAACCGCATGATCATCGTGGGTATGGAAGTCTTCATGGGTGCCGTAGGCGTGGCCACGCTGTTCCTCGGCGGTCTTAGCGTTATGAACGTGATGCTCGTCAGCGTGCGGGAGCGCACACGCGAAATCGGCGTGCGCATGGCTCTTGGCGCCACGCGCCGCTCCATCCTTCGTCAGTTCTTTCTCGAGACCATCTTTGTGGTCGGCATCAGCGGCGGGGTCGGATTGATTATCTCTTACGGCTTCTGTGGTCTGGTCAACCTTGCTCCCATGCCGCCCTTTTTCAGCGGCATGCTGACGAGTTGGAAAATTGCGGCGATGTCGATCTTTTTGCTCGGACTGATTTCTGTGCTTTCGGCGATGTATCCGGCGAATCGCGCGGCCTCGGT
>CAZGBQ010000397.1:0-1124 GCA_964524045.1 uncultured Acidobacteriaceae bacterium | reverse complement strand
CGCAATCCCGTGCGCAGTTTTCTGACGATGTCCGGTATTTCGTGGGGAATTGTTGCGGTTACACTGCTGCTGAGTTACGGCTCCGGCTTCCGCGGCGTTCTCATGTACACCTTCGAGGTTTTTGGGAAGGGCGCGGTGGTCTGCTGGCCCGGTACGACCAGCGAACAGGCGGGCGGCGAGCGTGCGGGCAAGGCAGTTCGGTTTGAGGAAGAAGATGCGGAGTGGGTGAAGGCGCAGTCACCGCTCATCAAGCGGGTTACGCGCGAAACCGTACGCTTCAAGGCCATCACGCATGAGGAGCGTCTTTCTGACACGGCGATTCGGGGTGTCTATCCAGAATACGGCGATATGCGCAACGAAATCCCCATCGAAGGCAGATGGATTTCTCCAGAAGACATTGCCGAGCGCCGCCGCGTCGCTTTTCTTGGCGCGCGGCTGCGGAAGAAGCTCTTCAGCGGCACGCCTGCCGTCGGCGAACCCGTGCGCATTGATGGCGTGAAATTCATGGTAATCGGCGCAATGGACACCAAGTTTTCCGACAGCAACTATTTCACCAGCGACGACGAGTCTGCCTTCATCCCCTACACCGCGGCAGGCGACTTGTGGGACACAAAATACTCCAGCGTCATGATCTTCGAGCCTGTGGCCCCCAACTTCGAAGCGCCGGCCATGCAACAATTCCGGGAGGCCATCGCCAATCGCCAGCACTTTTCGCCCCATGACAAGCGTGCTATCACCATGTTTGGGCGCGAAGAATTCAAGCCGATCTATGAGGGCATCACTCTCGGAATCGAAGCGCTGCTCTTTTTCGTCGGCGCGCTTACACTGGGCATCGGCGGCGTCGGCGTGATGAATATCATGCTCGTTTCCGTCGAAGAGCGCGTTAGAGAGATCGGTCTTCGTCGCGCCATCGGTGCACGAAGAGCGCACATCCGATGGCAGTTTCTACTCGAGGCTCTCGTGATGACGCTCGCCGCAGGCGTCATCGGGATGCTGCTTTCCTGGGGCCTGACCTCCGCGATCGGTACGCTGCCCTTCCTCGGGCCGGCCTACGAGGACGATTCCGGCAAAGTGGATATCCACCTCACGCTGTCCTTCGTCACCATGATGCTATCGACGATCGT
>CAZGBQ010000396.1:0-2322 GCA_964524045.1 uncultured Acidobacteriaceae bacterium | reverse complement strand
TCGCCGCCCAGCAGATTGAGCAAATCGTCCTTGAGGCTGAGCCCCAGCGCTTTCTCTCCCGCCGCGATGCCCGCGAAGGCATTAGTGTTCGACGGGCCAGCCATTTCCTGAATATCGTCGAAAATCTGCGACAGGCTGGTCAGGACCACGGTACCGGTCAGCATCGCTTGTGGAGAGACAAAATCCAGGCTGCCGAGGCGCAGGGGCTTCGCTAACCAAGAAGCGGCTCCATGACGAGGCACCGTGAAGCTCAGTTCGGCCTGGCTGACTTCCTGTGTCCCAAGCTTCCTGTGATCCCAAATCAGATACTTCATGTCTGCAAACCCACTGCGCTGGAAAGCAGCTTCTTCCTGTGGCTTGCCGTGGGGCACCTGCTTGAGGATGGTGTTCAGATCGGCGGCGGCGACGACGGTTAGACCACCGTTGTACTCCTGCATAATCCGCTTGCCAAATGCAGTGGAGACAAAACCGTGGCCACCGCGGTCCAGCCTAGCGCTAAAACTACGCAAGGTGGCCAGGTCGCTCGCTCCGACGAAGAAATCGGGCCGCACGAGGACTAGAAATTCATCCGAGTGGGGCTTCTCTTTGAACGTGGCGAGCTCCTGCGGGTCCAGAAGGCGCACTCCGGGCTTTGACTTGGCAGCAAGTTGCTCCAGGACTTGGCCCAGAAACTTCTTGAGGCCCGGTTTTCGGACCTCGGCAACGAGGAGGAAGCGCGGCTCCTTGCCGTCCATTACGCCCGAAAAGACAATTTCGTCACCGAGGTATTGCTGGAATTGGCAGAGCTTCTCAACTGCATCCTCGATTTGCGGGCCCTCGGTAGCGACTCCGCCGTGCGTCCACCAATCGCGGAGCACCGCGCTCTCTTGCAGCTCTTGACGGAAAACCTGCAGTGCCTGCTGCGTGGCCTCGCCATAGTTGGGGAATGAGGCATAAACGATTGTGGGCTCCGGCAAAAGGGGCAACAGACGGCTTTCGGCCCGAGGCCCCGGAAACTGAACCTCGCTCTGAAGCCTGCCCACCAGTTGGCCGATCTCCGGAAGCAGCCCGGGATACTTGTTCAAATCCTTAGCCCACGGCGTTTCCGCTTGCTGGCTCGCCGGCGTTGCCGGCTTGGATTGGGCCGAAGATGCCGTCGCGACAAGAAAAATCGCAGCAATATCTGCGGTGAATCTGATCCAAGGACGCCGCCTGGGCTGGAGAGCGCGCACGCTAGTCATATAGTAGGTTCCCCCGTCTGAAAGATTCAGAATAGACTCCCGCGCTGAACCTTTGCCATGACAACAAATTGATTGCTGCCTCGTGAGTAACGGCCATGTTCAGGAGTCAGGCGAAATCAAGGAGCGGAGAAGCGGCAGGCGGATGGAACAGTATGATGTCTCGAGGAGACGGAAAGCGCACAGATGAATTCCGGATGTCTGCGCGCTACCGAGAATACGTTTTTGAAAGCTCGGGGATACTTCGCAAAACCTCTCGACGCTTAGCGGAAGCTTCTTCGCAGGTAATGCCTCAGGTTTTTCTCTTGTAATGGATGGGCCAGTTGACTTGCCAGGTTTTGCCGCCGTCCTTAGAGGCTTCCCAGCTCCAATCGAACTCGTCGGGGGAGATGTTTTTCCAGACCATGCGCTGGAGCATTTTGGTGCCGTCGGGCCGCGCAGCCTCGCGCGAAAGAATCATCTGGCCGTCTTTGAATTCGCCGACAAAGTCGAGATAACTGCCGTCGTTGTCCACCCAGGTTTGCTTCCACTTTCCGGCAAGTGTTACAAAAGTGGAAACACTCATGCCGCGCAAAGGCATGGACGTGCCGCCGGTGAATTGCTCTTCAACCACACATCCGCCCATGATGCGCTTGATGCTGTTGCCGCCGTGGCCGGTTTCTCCAGGTTTTTCGCCTGGCCATGTGAGATCCCATTCACCAATCCAAAAATTGAACTGCTCTTGCTGCGGCTCAGTGCAGGGCTTTGCCGGCGCTTTTGCGGCGCCCCCGTTCTGCCGGCCTTGCGCGGAGAGGACAAACACAAACGAGAATGCAAATGCAGTAAGAAGTTTCATGTTTCACCCCGATTGTCTAATGGACGGGAGTGCGCAGGAAAGGTCGCTCGCAAGCAAGGCTCTATGAAGTTCAACAAGCCAACGAGGAAGCACCAAGGCATGGAGTTTACGTCGAATTGAGAACGAAGTTAGGCGACGAGCGCCGCAAGGGCGCCCTCAAGAACGCAAGTCATCGCAAGTCGAGCCAGCAGCCGATTTTGCGGAACAAATAGTTCGATTTGACAGAAGCCCGCGTTCCGAACATAATTGTATGTACGTCAATCCTGTGGA
>CAZGBQ010000395.1:0-2335 GCA_964524045.1 uncultured Acidobacteriaceae bacterium | reverse complement strand
GCGGAAACATTCGGGGCGCTGGTGAAGGGCTTCAGCGTCACGTTTCGGACCATGTTCAGGAAAACGGTCACGGAGAACTACCCGCATGAACCGGTGCATTTCCAGCCGCGCTATCGCGGAATTCACGTCCTGCATCGCGACGAAAATGGTTTGGAAAAGTGCGTCGGGTGTTTCCTGTGCGCCGCGGCGTGTCCCGCGAATTGCATCTACATAGAAGCCGCTGAAAATACGGATGCAAACCGAATTTCCGCGGGCGAACGATATGCGTCCGTTTACAACATCGACTATTCGCGGTGCATTTTCTGCGGTTACTGCGTGGAAGCATGCCCGACGGACGCGATTACGCACGGCCACGGATTCGAGTTAGCCACGTACGACATCAATTCCCTGGTGTACCGCAAAGAACAGCTTCTCGAAAGAGCCGCAGCAGTTCCTACAACTTCCGCCCGTTAGCCATAGCCTACCTCAAGAGCAACAGTCCTTCTCAAACCGGAATTGAAAAATGATGTGTGCGCGGAGAGGCGCGCCTGAATCGGCGAAGTTGCGCGTCCTCTAATTCATATAACGCAGCCAAGACGTAAGTCGAAGAATGCGATTGCGGGAGCTGCGTGTGTGAAGCAGACAGGTTCGAGCAGCCAGGCAGGGAGCTGCAACGCGACGGCGCATCGCGTTTGGCGGACGAATCTGGCGGCGCAATCGCCTTCGCTCACGGCGACACTTCCACGCCAATCTGTCCAACGGGTGCCGTGCGGCGCACACGGCGCCACAACATCGATCCACCTTGCCGAGATAGGTTTCCCCCTAGGCAGAGCTGTGATTTGCAGGCGGCGCCGCAGCGCGATCCGCAAAAACATTATCGGACACAGACGTCCCGGCGGACGCGAACAGGTCGTCGGCGGCCACGGGCGCAGGTGTGCGCGGAGGGCGTTCACGTTGTTCAATCAGCCAGCGCGCAAGCATGGCGCAGGCATTTTCTTCGAGCCATTGGTCGAGCAGCGCGCCAATTTCCTTGCGGAGATTGGCGGAATGACCGAGACGAGAGAGTTCGTAGCTCTGCAGCGAGTTGCGCGAAGCCGAGAGCAGGAACTCCCACGGGGGTTGGGTCTTCTGTGAGAGCACTGGGCCTCCTGGGGAAGCGGGTTTTGCTGATAGCAGAACAGTAATATATAAGTGAGATATAGCAAGAGTACTATCCTGTGGAAAATTGTGCAAATCGTTGTTGCTTGAATGGCCGCGCCTCGGGTGCGCCTCGGGAAAAGAAGGCTATTTCAGGAGTGGCTGGGCTTCGCGGAGGGGTAGAGGTCCTTCGCGCATGTAGCGCATGCGCGGGGGACTATGAAGATCCGGACCGCTCCGTGGCGTGGACGTCTGAGGACAGGGTGTATGAGCGCGGCGATGCGCGGGATGTGGACGCCGAAGAATTTCCTGCTGAGAAGTAGAGGGCGGCGGGAAGGGAGGCAACATGCGGCAAGACACGAGGAGCGCGGAGAAAGGGAATCAACAAAGCTCCAGCGCGCGGTGGCGCCCAAGAGCGGATAGGCGGGAGGGCGGGCTCTCGCCAGGGCGGGAAAGCCGGAGGAGACAACGCGACGTGCTTTGCGACGTCATGTTGAGCGCCAGCCAATGCGAGACATGGCTGACGCTCGACGAGATCGCGAAGCTGACGTATTACCCGCAGGCGAGCATTTCCGCGCAGTTGCGGCACCTGCGCAAGCCGCAGTTTGGCAGCTTCGAGGTGGAAAAGCGGCAGCGTTTCACGGGGAGGCTGCTGCGCGGCGAGGATTACGGCACGGTTTGGGAGTATCAGCTGCGGCGAGGCGTGCGCCGGGTTCCCGGAACGAAGTCGAGAATCCGGGACGGAAGGCAATGCGTGGCTCGGTCCGAGGAGAGAAGAGCAATTCCTCAGGGGCTAAAGCCCCCGTTGCTCGGACGTTCAATTGTCGGAGCTGAAGCTCCGACCCCCTAAAGAGTATTTGCCAGACAGCGTCTACTCGAAACGATCGGGAGGGACGATGGGCGTCAAGCCGGAGATGGCGTTTGATGTGTGCTGGGAAGTTTACCGCTGTGCGCGCGAAGTGCTGGAGTCGAAGCGGGGCATTGCAGCGCAAAACTGGAAGAACAGCGAGAAGTTTTTGTGGCGCCCGGATATCCGGCCGAAGATCAACGAATGGGTGGCGGACTTCACGCTTGCGGGACAGGCTGCGCTAGACGGACCTGATTGGGCTTCGCGCATGGTGATGTTCCGGCTCTACTACTTAGGGCTCACGCCTTACGACAGGGCGCGGCATTTTCTCGGCTTGAGCGAACACAACTGGGTGAACTGGTCGGAAGAAAT
>CAZGBQ010000394.1:0-2340 GCA_964524045.1 uncultured Acidobacteriaceae bacterium | reverse complement strand
ATGATGTCCATGGTGGCCATGGCGAGGCCGGCGCCGTTGACCATGCAGGCGACACTGCCATCGAGTTTGATGTAGTTGAGGCCGTGCTTGGAGGCTTCGACTTCGAGAGGATCTTCTTCATCGAGATCGCGCAGTTCACGAAGTTCCTTGTGGCGGAATAAACCGTTGTCGTCGAAGGTCATCTTGGCGTCGAGCGCAACGAGCTTGCCTTCGCCAGTCAAGACGCAGGGATTGATTTCGAGGAGCGAAGCATCTGTGTCCGTGAAAGCGCGATAGAGGGCTTGCAGAAAAGGAGTGGCATAGTTCACGACTTCGAGCGGCAGGCCGAGACCGAAGGCGATTTTGCGGGCCTGATAGGGCTGCAGTCCAGCGGCGGGATGAATCGATTCGCGAAGTATGGCCGCGGGATTTTGCTTGGCGACTTCTTCGATTTCCATTCCGCCGGCGGAGCTAGCCATGAAAACGACGCAGCCGGAGGCGCGGTCGACCAGGAGACCTAAATAGAGTTCGCGCTTAATGTCGAGGCCTTCTTCGATGAGCAAACGCTTAACGATGCGGCCAGCCGGACCGGTTTGCGGAGTGACGAGCTTCATGCCGAGCATGTGGCTGGCAATGTCCGCAGCTTCGTCGGCGGAGCGCGCGAGCTTGACGCCGCCGCCTTTGCCACGGCCGCCGGCGTGGATTTGGGCTTTGACGACGCTGATGTGCGACTTCAAGCGTTGCGCGGCTTCGCGCGCTTCTTCCTTGGTAAATGCGACTTCGCCGCGCGGAGTGGTAACGCCATAGCGAGCGAGGATCGCCTTAGCCTGGTACTCGTGAATCTTCATGGAAGAGTCTGCGCGTCCGTTCGGGCTTGAAACCGTCAGCCAGTGTTAGAATTTTGAGGCCATTAGAAACATAAAAGTGTACTCGGAACCGGAAACGGGAGCAAGGACGCGCCATTCACTGTGAGAAAGACGGCGAAAAGTGCAGGCAGCAAGAGGCGCCATGCTCGCCCTTCGAGCTTTGCGCGATGAGTGTGCAACTCATCGAACGCGTGGAAGCAGGCTGCGTGCTCGGGCGCGAGGAAGCCGAAGCGGTGATGGAAGAGCTGCTGACGGGGCGCGTGGGCACGCCCGAGATTGTGCGGTTGCTGACAGCGCTGAATCAGAGGCCGGTTCAAGCGCAGGAACTAGCCGGCTTCGCGCAAGTGATGCGGCGGCATGCAAGGCGCGTGTTTGCGGATAGCGAACCGCGGCCCGCAAACATGGTGGATACGTGCGGGACGGGCGGAGACGGCGCGAGCACATTTAACATTTCGACGGCGGCGGCCATTGTCGCAGCAGCCGCAGGAGCGCGCGTGGCAAAGCATGGGAACCGAGCGGCGAGTTCGCAGAGCGGATCGGCGGATGTTCTCGAGGCGCTCGGAGTGCGGATTGATCTGCCTTTCGAACACTATGGGCGCGCGATACGAGAGATCGGCATTGGGTTTTTGTTCGCGCAAGCGGCTCATGCTGCAACCCGGCACGCCGCTCCAGCGCGGAAGCAGATCGGCGCGCGAACGGTCTTCAATTTGCTTGGACCACTGACAAATCCGGCGGGAGCGCAGGCACAGTTGATCGGAGTTTATTCTGCGGACGTGATTGACCTGGTGGCTGCAACCCTGGCGGAGCTGGGCACGGAGCATGCGTTCGTGGTACATGGGGCCGGAGGATTGGATGAGATATCGCTGGCGGGAGAGACGATTGTGGCGGAAGTGCTAGATGGGACGGTACGAAAATTCAGCGTAACTCCGGAAGATTTTGGCGTGAAACGGGCGCCGCTGGAGGCGATTCGCGGCGGAACAGCAGCGGAGAACGCGGAAATCATTCTTCGAATCTTCGCCGGAGAACCCGGGCCCCCACGCGACGTCGTGGCAATCAACGCCGGCGCAGCATTGCTGGCCGTTGGCGTGGCGGCGACTTTTCGCGAAGCGGCGGCGATAGCGGGCGAGGCGATTTCATCAGGAGCGGCAAGCCGCAAACTGGCAAGCCTCAGGGCATTCACAGACGCGGGTTAAACCCGCTGAAATTTCAGGGGGAAAAATTTGAGACGCATTCTGACGATCCTGGCTAGTCTGCTGACGGCGTGTGCGGCAGGGGGACAAACGGCTACGCCGCCCACTCCTGCGCAGGTAGCGCAAGCGGTGCGTTCGTACCGGACGGAAAACGAAGAGCGAATCATCCGCGAGCTGAGTGAATTCCTGGCGATTCCCAACGTGGCAAGCGATACGGCAAACATTCAGAAAAATGCAGCACACCTTGTGGAGATGCTGGAGGCCCGAGGAATAGAGACACACACGCTGCCAATTACCGGGCGCGG
>CAZGBQ010000393.1:1230-2397 GCA_964524045.1 uncultured Acidobacteriaceae bacterium | reverse complement strand
CGACCCCCTGCTTGCAAAGCAGGTGCTCTCCCAGCTGAGCTACACGCCCACAGTGTGTGCTGCTCTATTTTAGGAGATTCTCTCTAAGTCGTCACGAGCCATTTGGACCATGATGACAAACCAGCCGGGAAGCCGGGAGGAACTTTGGCCAGAAACGAGTCACAGTCTTCATGTGCTCGCACATAGCATCTGTAAGAACAATCAGGGATGACGGCGTGCTTCAGCCTCTGCGCCGGCCAGCATCTTGTCAGTTTCGGCGCGACGGAGGTACCGCCCGTTTACAATCACGCCTGCAATTTTCTGCGTATTGGCAATATCGACGAGCGGATTCGCCGTAAGCAGCACCATGTCCGCCAACTTCCCTCCCTCTACCGTGCCGAGCTGCTCCTCCATTCCAAAAAAGCGCGCTGGATTCAGCGTGGCGGTCTGCAGCGCTTCGAGGGGAGTGAATCCGGCAGCTACGAACCTTTGCAGTTCTTCATGCAAACTGAAGCCAGGGAAGATATGGACGCCCGCGGGAGTGTCCGTTCCCGCAAGAAACGGAACTCCCGCTTTGTGCAGCATTCGCACGACTTCCAGCTCCTTCTCGACAAACTTACGCCGCGTCGCTAGGTCATCGGTGCCGTATCCCTGCGTGATTTCCTCCGTGAATCGCTTCCATGTTTTGTCCTTCCACGGGCCCGGAACATATTTGACGCGCGCGTCTCCGCTGAAATCGCTCGCATCCAGAAGATTTCCGCCGCGCTCCCACACCAAAGTCGGGCACTGCCAGGTTTGATTCTTTGCCAGCATCGCAGCCAAAGAAGCGGCTCGCGCCTCATCGTAGGTCGCCAGAAACCGGCCCTCCGTCTTATTGCCTTTCAGAAAATCGTCCTCAGCAGGCGAACTCCCTTCAAAAATTCCGATCAAGTGCTCGAAGCTCTTCATCCCGGCTTCCGACATTTCGCTCGCGCGCATCGCATCCGGGACGTGCCCTGCAAAGGGAATCTCCTGTTTTCTCGCTTCCGCGGCGATTGCCAGCACCGCGTCGCGTGAAATCAGCGATTGCAGCTTGATGAAATCTGCTCCGCGCCCCTTCAGATCGACTACTGCACGGCGGCCGTCCTCAGGCGTTGCGATCGCCAGCGAACTCGGGAAGCGTGGCTTTGGGCCGTCCAACATCGGCCC
>CAZGBQ010000393.1:0-1130 GCA_964524045.1 uncultured Acidobacteriaceae bacterium | reverse complement strand
CCCACGGAAGAAATCCGTTTGCGCTCCACGATCACCGTCTGATCGGGCAGCAGCGCACCCGTTCGAACATCCACGACCGTCACGTCCTTGATGATCAGTGGATCGCTGCTTGGCAATCTTTGCGCGCGCACTGGCGAGACCGCCAAGAGCTCTGCGAGGTAGAGAGTGAGAAGAGCTGAAACCAGCCAACGGAACATATTCATGCGGCGCATTGTAGCTCTTTCGAAACGGAATTCCACGCGCGACTCGGCCGGCTCCTGCAAGACGTGAGGCCTTTCCGGGAGATATGATTGGTCCAGGTGAATTCGCTCTCGTCGAACGGCCTGGAGTACGAACATGAGGGATGCAAAATTCTTGCTTCTGAGTTTGTTGCTTGCCGATGTGGCCTGCGCTCAGGAAAAACCGGCTGAGCCGCAGGCTGGCATGCATCACCAGCATCATCCAGGCTTCATGCAGGAAGGCATGCATCACGCCATTGCGATGGGGGTCATACTTGACGCCAAAGTGGACGCCGCTGCGCATATCGCCACACTTCGCGTTGGCCCCATGAATCTTCCTGCTCATACCAGCCACATGAAAATGCCGCAGCCTCCCGATCAGTTTTGGCAAGTGTCGTTCGATGGCTGGCTTCTCGCGTATCATCCGAAACTCATCGATGCCAGCGGTAACACCGTTCCGGGAGCGGTCCTTCATCACACCGCTTTCTGGAACGAGAATCGTTCTGACTTTCTTTGCCCCAACAAGGAAGAGCACATTTTCGGCGCAGGAAGCGAAATGACGGACTGGGCCGAGGTAACCGGCTTCGGCTATCGCGTGCAAAAGCGCGACAAAATCCGCATTGAGACGATGGTCTACAATCCGACCGCCGCTTCCTACAACGCCGTCTATTTGGAAGTTGTCATTCCGTTCCAGGATGCCGCGGGAGATGCTGCAGCGCGAAAGAACGTCTATCCCGCCTGGATGGATGTGAAGTCTTGCGGGAATTCCAGCTATGACGTGCCAGCTGGCAAGAGCGAGAAGTCCGGAACCGTAACCGTGAAATACGACGGCGTGCTTCTCGGCGTCGGCGGTCACCTCCACGACTACGGCAGGCAGATCGTCCTGGAGGACGTCTCGCGCCAAGAAACCGT
>CAZGBQ010000392.1:0-2431 GCA_964524045.1 uncultured Acidobacteriaceae bacterium | reverse complement strand
TAATTATGGATTTGGCGTGCACGATCGCAACGCGTATCCCGCGGACGTCTATTTGGACCGGTTGACGGAACTGGCGGCTTTGCTGGCCCAAGAGTGAAATTCCATCGGAAAAGCTTACTGTTTTGGGATACTTGTATTGCGGGCATTGCTGACGTCCAAAATGAGAGCGGTTTGATGCTCCGTGAGTACAAAGAGACGCTTTCCATCCCCCGAGAAGTGCGTATAAGCGAGAGCTTCGGGGAAAAGCTGTTCATCCAGTTTCACTCCAGTGTTTAGATCGAAAATCCCTAAACGTCCTTCGCCCATGTCCAAAGAGAGAAGGTTGCTTTCTGCGGAAGCGTTAGGCCGCACACCAACCAGGCGCGCTTTCAACTGTCCATCGCTGAGCGAGTAAAGAGAAACGCGAACTCCATCCTTCTGAAGAATTATGCTGTCTCCCGCGGATGACGCCGCGTCGAAGGTCGAGGCGCCACTCCCTGCGGTGACAAAGACGCCGCCGATGGATTTCCCTGAACGTGCATCCACAGCTTCAAAGTAAGAGTCGTGGTCCGTGAACTTGGAATTCTTGAGAATCTCCCTCAATGCGGGATTGCGGGAGGCAACGGATTTGGCTTCCGAGGACTTTGCTTTCCAGCCAAGCACCAGACGCTCACCTTGGGGATTCGCAAACGGCGTAGGAGGATCTTTGGTGAATTCGCGTTTCCACAATTCCTTTCCTGTACCCGGATCGAGAGCGCGAAGAGCGTAGGGAGGTTCTACCCCAACCTGAGGAATATCCCCCAGGTTCATGATGCCTTTGAGGAGAGAGTAGTGGATGAGGATGGGCCCACCAGAACGAAGTTGCTCTTCTTTTCCGACTTCCCAAGAGGGCGAAACCTCTCCTTTCGATAGATCAACGCGCGAAACGCGGGCAGCGTCCTCGTGAAATCTCGGGAAGAGCATGGAAGCCTCGCGCTGGTCCAAGAAATTCACAGCGGAAAACCTCGAGAGTGCGGCTATGCGCTGGCCGGCCGGAAGATCAAAAACCGCCCCCGCCCCATCGACAGAAAAAGCCAGTTTGTCGAGACTTGGGGTAACTGAAGCGCTCCGCAGCAGCGGGAGCATGGCCAGAGGGAGCTGCAGGTTGGCCGTTAGGTTTCGACCGCCTACGCGGTACAAGGCGATGGCGCCGTTCTGCGTGTAAACAGCCAATTGATCAGTTTGAACGTCTAGGGCTACGGCAGGCGGAGTTTCCAATGAGCGGTTCTGCTCAAGATCGAAGGCTCCGGCGCTCACACCATCCGCTGAGAGGTTATGCCAGAGAAGGAAGCGCGGATTCGAAGCGATCTGGAGGCGTTGCGCAGTGAGCGCCATTTTGGCGAGCACATCTCCACTCCTGAGAGAAAAGACGCTGGCCGTGCTCCCTCCTTGAGATCCTTTCTCATTTTCGGCAGCGATTAGGTGATCGGTCGTGGCCAGTTCAGCTGCTGTATGAATTGCTTTTTGAACCGCCTCCGGCGGCTCAAACCTCTTCCTGGAGGCGATGTCCACGGCAAAGGCGCCCTTTGGCAATCGCGCCACCAACATTTTTCCGTCCGGTGAGAAGTGAATCGAAGAAGGATAGAGAGCATGATTGGGGCCCAGCTGTGGTTCACTTGTATGGATGATTCCGAAAGGGCCTGGAAAAGCGCTGTCCAAGTCCAGGGAGCTGAAGTACAGGACGTTGCTCGGATAGAGTGAACGTAATCCACGTGAATCCCGCGGCAGAGCAGGCGCAACTGAATCTTCAAAGAAGCTTTTTCCCGTAGAAATATCAAACAAAACAAAATGGAAATTGGGCTTGAGGCAGGCGAAGAACTCGCCGCCCGGAGATAGCCGGCCATCCGCGCATTCGACCTGGCTTGGCAAATCGCCACTGGCGATTTTTTCTCCCTGCGGCAATTTCCACTTTGCGTAAGCAAGTCGGCGAGAGACGAGGATCAAATTTTGCGAGTCAGTCGAAAACTCTGCGGAGTAGAGGTTGTCCCCGGCGATATGAATGAGAATTCGAAGCGGGCTCTCTTGGAGTACCGCCACGCCGGTGGGTTCCTGCAGCAGCAGATAGCTGCCGTCCCGGCTAAATCGCAGCCAAACTTCGGGGCTTCGCAGGGCGGGAGTCAGGATGGAGTGGGATACGACGGAATGAACCACCTGACGATGCACAGTGGACTGCGGCGCAATTTGTGGCAAGAGTCTTGCCGAGAAGGCTAGAAGGGCACCAAATTGCAGAACCACGAGCACTAACCGGCGGGACATGGGAAGCGGGTTGCGAAACATGAAATGTTCCCGAAGAATTCAGCCGGCCGAGTCTACCATCAATAGGCCCTGCCTTGTTTGGATGCGGTCTTGCCATCCGGCGCGGCGCTTGGCAGACTCAGCGCGTGGTTATTGGCCTCTTCCCCGAACTGGACGG
>CAZGBQ010000391.1:0-2447 GCA_964524045.1 uncultured Acidobacteriaceae bacterium | reverse complement strand
GCGCCGAGGGGGAGGAAGTATTGCGTGCCCTTGACGGGATCCTGGAGGCGGCGGAGAAGCTGCTGGAGGTCGTCGCTGCGCTCGACGAAGTCGATCTCCGAAGTATTGATCACCAGGAGGTCAGAAGCGGAATAGCGGAAGAAGAAGTGTTCGTAGGCGCGGGCGACTTCTTCGATGTATTCGAGGGAGATTTGCGACTCTTCGCGCGAAGCTTTTTTGGCGATGCGCGCGCGCAGGACTTCAGGCTTGGCTTGCAAATAGATGACGAGGTCGGGAGCAGGGAGATCGGCGGAGAGAAGTTCGTAGTAGCGGTCGTAAAGCTTGAGTTCCTGGTCGTCGAGATTGAGATTGGCGAAAATGCGGTCCTTCTCCAGGAGAAAGTCGGAGAGCAGGAGCCCGGGGGCCTCGACGGCCAGGGCTTCGCGCAGGCGCTTTTGGCGTTCCAGAAGGAAGTACAGTTGGGCGCGAAAAGCGGCGCCGGGCTTGGCTTTGTAGAAGTCGGCAAGGAAGGGGTTGTCTTCGCAATCGTAGATGCGGCGGGCGTGGAGGCGCTCGGCGAGGATACGGGCAAGTGTGCTCTTGCCCACGCGCAGCGGGCCTTCCACTACGATGAAACGGGGAGCTTGCGGGCCGCGCTGCGGAACGCGGGCGCGCTTGGCGGCGGAGGCGTCGTTGCCGGAACCAGGCATCGTTGGGGCGCTCCCCGATCCGATCGGGGGCGACGCGCGGATTATAGCAGAGTTGTAGTTTGTAACGGGCGCGGGCGCCAGTTCACCCGCCTTGGATTTAGACTTCTCCATCTTTCCTGAGAGCCTTGCAAGTTCGTACGCGCACTGCCACAAATGTGAAAATCCTTTCACAAAGAGGAACTAGTACGTGCGATTCGGGAGGCGCAAACCAATGGCCCAGACGAGTGTACCGGACGAAATGTGACCAAAGGACCAGTGTGGGCTGCTCTTTTGAACAGTAAAGTTGCGGTATTGCGAGTGGGGACGGACTTGCAAGACCCACTGGCGATACTGAGGTGGGAAATGGTCTTTGCAACGCTGGTTTTGTTCTGTTCCTTCACGCAGGCGGATGACGCTGCGAAAGTGGCGGCCGCTTCCAATGCGAATGCCGAACGTTCCGGCCTCTCTGCAGCGGCTTCCGACAACGCTTCCACTAACGTTTCGAAGGATGTTCCAGTTGCCGCGGCTTTGCTGCCTTCCGCGCCGGAGCCCAAAGTGAAGGCGGAGGTCGAACCAGCTTCGTTTCGCGCCACCGCTCAACCGTTTCAGCCGGTCAGGCCGGTCATCCGCCGGTTCGAAACGCCGAGGCAAAGAAAGATGTGGTACGGCCTGATGGCCGCGGGGCATGCGGGTGCGGCGTTTGATGCCTGGTCGACGCGGCGCGCGGTCTCGGGCGGCTATGGACAGGAAAGCAACCCTTTCCTGCGGCCCTTTGCCAATTCGAATGCCATTTATGCGGCCACCCAGGTCAGCCCGGCGATTATGGATTTTATCGGCAAGCGCATGATGACCAGCCAGCACAGCGCTCTGCGGAAGATGTGGTGGCTTCCCCAGGTGGCGGGAGCGAGCTTTTCGTTCGCAGCCGGAGCGCACAATGTGGGTGTGGTGCACTAGTTCGAAGGTTGCAGGCTGACATTTTTTTCAGTTTCTCGAGTTTCCCAGACAAAGGGTGCCCAGGCCTAAAGATGAAGGCGTCCCAACCAGCCGGGACGCCTTTGTTATTTGCGCTAGCCGCGCTGCTCAAATCACGGCCCGCTCGATAAGCACGAATTTGCCGCGCATGGAATGAAAAAGGGGAGAGCGATACCGCTCTCCCCTGTCCGTTGTGAGACCCTAGAAATTGATACGCAAGCCAAGCTGAATCCAGCGGCTGCTGGAGGTTCGGTTGGCGGGGATTAGTGTCGATGAAACGACTCCAAACGTCGGGAGGTTGGTCAGGTCGAGAGTCGGATTCAGGAAAATCGGATGGTTGAAGGCATTGAATAAATCAGCGGAGATCTCGAAGCCGTACTTCTCATGAAATTTCGTCTCCTTCCCGAGCCGCAGATCTAGGTTCCGTATGCCGTAGCCGCGGAGTGGCCTGCTACGGCCCGTCCTGCCATCAGAAGCGAGGAGGATGGGTCGGAAGTCCTTGAGAGCCGCTTCAGGGTTTGCAAAATAATTGATTCCCGTGCCCGTTCCTCCCCCGGAACCACAATTCGGGCCATCGCCAGTTGAACCGACACCACCCGAGCTGCAAACCCCTTCGTGCACGCCGCCGCCGAGCGAGCTGGGGTCCACAGTTGGGATAGCCCCCTGGGAGATGCCGAAGATGATCCCGCCGCCCAAAGAACTTCCGGATAGACCCTCTATAACCGTAATCGGTTGACCACTGGTGACACGAACTACGCCAGCGGTATACCAGCCACCGATGATGTGATTGAACCACTCGTGAGACGA
>CAZGBQ010000390.1:0-2451 GCA_964524045.1 uncultured Acidobacteriaceae bacterium | reverse complement strand
GCCTCACGGTCGTACGGGTGCCGCCGGCCGCGAAGATAGCCAACCGTCCAAATACACGCGTACCAGAAGAAAAGATAAGTCAGAAAATTGCAGGCAAGAGCAAGGCCGCTCCAGAATCTTGCCCAGCCCTCCAGGAGGGTGCCGGGCGTGTTGACCGCCGCGACGAGGCGCGCCCCAGGCGCGACCAGCCCACTCAGGATTTTGCCTCCCACTTCGCCATACGGCAGATTCGTTCTCGCTTCGAAAATGAGCACGGAGGTAACAACTCCCAGCACGATGGCCCAAAAGATTCGCGTTCTGAACATGTAGGTCCCCCCTCGCTAGACTTGAGCTGGGAAACCTGGATTGTTCAACGAATCTTCCGCGCCGATACTCTCCGCGCAAAGAGTTGATTGAACAAAACTCTAACTTGTGGCTGGACTATGGCTGGGAATCGGGACGGCGCTTGAGCGTAGGCCTGTCGTCGTCCGTCGAGTTCGGATCATTGCCCGTTGGCTGTTTCTTGGATTTCTCCGTCTTGCTCCGGAGTGTCGGCTTCTCTTTAGCGTCGGTGGCCTTGCGGGAAAACATGATGCCGCGCAAGCGGGCCTTCACCTGATCAAATTCCGACGTCGTTACGATGTATTCCTGACGCGCGGGGAGAATCCGCGCAATTTCTTTTTGCGTGCTCTCGATGCGCTCCGGCGTCGGTGGATGTGTGGAGAAGGCCTTTGGGATACTGCCCGGATGGCGCTTTTCCTCCGCCTGTAGGCGTTCGAAGAACGTCACATAGGCATTGGGGTCATAGCCGGCCTTGTACATGTATTGGAGACCGAGGAAGTCAGCTTCCCGCTCGGAGTCGCGAGAAAATTTCAGCAAGGTCAAAGGAATGCCAAAATTCAGTCCTTCGTACATCGCATATCCCGCTGCGCTATACGGAATAAAAATCATCGCGGGAATGGAAGCCAGCTGGATCAGCTCGTTTTTAGTCTGCTGGCACGCGAAGTGGCGTGCGGTAACGTGAGAAATCTCATGAGCCATCACGCCGGCCAGTTCGGATTCTTCCTGCGCATGCAGAATTAGCCCGCTGTTCACGTAGAAAAAGCCGCCCGGGATGGCCATCGCGTTGATTACGTCCGTGTCAATCACTTTGATGGTGAAAGGAACCTTGGCATCGGAATTGCGCACCAGGTTTTGGCCTACACGGTTCACGTATTCCGTAACGATTGGGTCATCAATCAGCTTGGAAGACTTCTCTACTTCCTGGGCGTAATACTTGCCAATAGCCATTTCCTTTTCGAGAGAGAAAAAGTTGAGATGGCAGCTGACCTTACGGTTGCCGATGGCTTCCACATCTTCCTTGGAATTCTTAGGATTGACGGTGTCTTTCTGTTGCACCGGTTGCTCGGAGGCGGGCTGCTGCGTTTGCGGTTGTGCGGGCTGTTGGGTCTTGGCCGGGTCCTGTTGCGCCGGAGGATCCTGGCTTCGTGCGACAAAAGCCGACACGGCCACCAAGGCACCGGCGAGAGCAAACCGCACTGTCTGCTTCAGGATGGCGTTCATAGGCTCCACCTCCGGCTACCTTAATTATACACCCGCAGCCGCATGTCGACTCGAATTCTCCACGCAATAGGATGTCACATAGAGCAAGAAGGTTTCCTGAGCGCACCGGGATGGGCTTGCGCTGGAGCCGATTCCTTCGAAAGTGCTCTTTGCGAACCTCCTTCCCGGCCTAGTAGTTGACACACCTTTGGACGCACTCTACAGTCAAAGACAGTCATAAGCCGGCTTATGAGCGTGACGAAAATTCAAGTGGGCCAACTCTGGAAGCAAGACGCCAGCGGCGAAATTTACCTGGTAACCCGGCTCTATTCCGAAGCGCTAAACACGGTTGCGGTCCTGCGCAAGTCCGGCGCCGAGGGAGAAGCGCAGCTTCGCGTGCGCGTCGAGCGGTCGAGCAAGGGCCAAACGCTGGTTGGGTTCTCGCCAGCGCAGGAAGAGGAATCCTACTAGCGGTCGGGCGAAAGAGCGCTAAATCGAGCGAACCTCCATCTTTACAACATCTTCGACCTTCATAAGCTCCTTCTGCAAAAACGGCTCCCCGTATTGCACCCCGATCATTTGGCCGTAGTGCCGCGCCAATTGGTTCATCTCCGCCTCTAGGCGGTCGATCGCCAGGTGCACTTTTCCCTTTCGTTCGCTCTTCTTCGGCCGGAATTGCGAGCCAAATGCCAGGATAGCTTTCCGGCGCTGTTCGTATTGTGCGGAGATGTCCACGACAAACGAGGGGCGCACACTGGCATAGGACGTCGAGTAGAGGATTTTGAACGGGCGGTACGGTTCGCCCTCTAACGGCAATTGCTTCAGGCCGGCAAGAAAGCATCCCTCATAACCAAGCGTCGAGGCGTGGTAATGGTCAGGGTGGCGCGCCTCCCAGTAGGGCAATATGACCGTTTTCGGGCGCATTCGGCG
>CAZGBQ010000389.1:0-2453 GCA_964524045.1 uncultured Acidobacteriaceae bacterium | reverse complement strand
ATGAAGCTGAAGAACACGCTGCGCTGGATGATGGGCGAGGATTTGATTACGCACCTGGGACAGGAATATTACGATTAGCAGTTGCTGGAATACCGGCAGCCAACTGCTTGTTCTCTTTCACTGATCTCCGCTCGCCGATCTCTGGTCTCTTCTAAGCATGGGCGGAGGCGGATTTAGCTTCGACGGCGTCGAGAACGCGCGTTGAATACACGAGCGCGGCGCCCGCATTCATTCCCACGGCAACACCCAAAGCTTCGGCGATCTCTTCCCTGCTGGCCCCGGCCTTCAGCGCGGCGTCGGTGTGGTGAACGATACAGCCGTCACACTTTGTGGTGATGGCGACCGCAAGTGAAATGAGCTGCCGGGTCTTTTCTCCTAGCTTGGAATTCGCGGAATTGGCGGCGCTGAGCGTCTGGTAGCCTTTGACGGTATCCGGCGAAAGCTTCATCAATTCCCCGACGCGCGCTCCAAACTGCTGGTGGTACTTATTCCAATCCATCATCATGGTGTGTGCTCCCCCTCCTGGAAATTGAGAATCGGCGCTGATTATACGCTCGTGCCGCGTGAATGTGATATCTTCTCCAGTTCACCCTGACCGCCTCAGATCAGGGCGTTTGTTGCAGAGCGGCGCAGCCCTTTCCTTTCATGCCCGCAGGAAGTCGACCCTGGCGCAAGGAGTGGTTTCGATGAAGAGTTCGTACAACGGGAAGCCCATTCCATCCGATGGGAAACCGATCGGGTACAACGGCGGCGAGCTGCAAGTGCCGGACACGCCGATTATTCCGTTCATCGAGGGGGACGGCACGGGGCGGGACATCTGGAAAGCGTCGCGACGCGTGTTTGACGCTGCGGTGGAGCATGCCTATGGCGGCAAGCGGCGGGTGGCTTGGTTTGAAGTGTTCGCGGGAGAAAGGGCTTTCAACACATTCAAAGAGTGGCTGCCGGAAGAGACAGTGGACGCAATCCGGGATTTTCGCGTGGCCATCAAGGGGCCGCTGACGACGCCCGTGGGCGGAGGAATTCGTTCGTTGAACGTGACGCTCCGGCAAGTGCTCGATCTCTATTCCTGCGAACGGCCGGTGCGGTATTTCCGCGGCGTGCCTTCGCCGATGCGGGAGCCGGAAAAGCTGGACGTGATTATCTTCCGCGAAAACACTGAGGACGTGTATATCGGAATCGAATGGAAGTCCGGCTCACCGGAAGCCAAAAAAGTGCTGGAGTTCTTGAACAAAGAGATGTTGAAGGATGGGAAGAAACAGATTCGGTGGGATTCCGGCGTGGGCATCAAGCCGATTTCGCCTACCGGAACGAAGCGGCTGGTGCGGCGGGCCATTCAATACGCGCTGGCGAACAAGAAGCCGAGCGTGACTCTGGTGCACAAGGGCAACATTCAGAAATTCACGGAAGGCGCGTTTCGCGACTGGGGCTACGAGCTGGCGCGCGAGGAGTTTCGCGCGCAGACAGTAACCGAGCGCGAAAGCTGGATCCTCGACAATGTGGACAAGAATCCCACGCTGAAGATCGAGCAAAATGCGGACATGATCGAGCCCGGACTCGAGCAGGCGCCCGAAGCCATGAAGAACTCGGTGTACGACGAAGTGAAGAAGACGCTCGAGGCGATCTACGCGACGCATGGCAAGGGTCAGTGGAAACAGAAGCTGCTGATCAAGGATCGCATCGCGGATTCTGTGTTTCAGCAGGTGCTGACGCGCCCCGATGAATATAGCGTGCTAGCGACGCCCAACTTGAACGGTGACTACGTGTCCGACGCATGCGCGGCACAGGTGGGCGGACTGGGCATGGCACCGGGATCGAATATCGGCGACGGCTATGGCGTGTTTGAGGCCACGCATGGCACCGCGCCGAAGTATGCGGACAAAGACGTGATCAATCCCAGTTCGGTGATGCTTTCGGGCGCCATGATGTTCGAGTTCCTGGGATGGAAAGAAGCGGCGCGTTTGATCGAGGATGGTATCGCGCGAACGATTCAGCAAAAGCGTGTGACGTACGATCTCGAGCGCCTGATGACTGGCGCGACCAAGGTGGGGACGGCGGCTTTTGCGTCGGCGATTATCGAGAATATGCAGGGCGTGGCGGCGGCGCGGGGATAAAACTCAACCCCTCGAAGGAGAGTGCATGCGGAAGAAAGTGACGGTGGTTGGCGGCGGCTTTGTGGGATCAACCACGGCGCAGCGCATCGTGGATTTGGAGCTGGCTGACGTAGTGTTGACCGACATTTTGGACGGGCCGCCCGTAGGAAAAGGGCTGGACATGCTGGAGTCCGGGCCGATCACGCGCACGGATTCGCACGCGGTAGGAATTTCTACAGCGAGCGGCGACTATTCGGCAACGGCTGGAAGCGACGTGGTGGTGATTACGGCGGGATTCCCGCGCAAGCCGGGAATGAGCCGCGACGATTTGCTGAAGGCCAACTACGACGTGGTGAAGGGCGT
>CAZGBQ010000388.1:0-2458 GCA_964524045.1 uncultured Acidobacteriaceae bacterium | reverse complement strand
GTGACGAGCGCCCGGGCAATAGCGGCGCGCTGCTGTTCCCCTCCCGAGAGTTCCCCCGCGCGGTGATCGGCCCGGTGTTCCAGGCCAACCTCCGCAAGCCACTTCCGCGCCGTCTCCAGCGCCAAAGTGAAATCCTCGCCGCGCAACAGCAGCGGCATGGCTACGTTTTCCGCAGCCGTAAAATCCGGCAACAATTGGTGGCGTTGCCACAAGAAACCCACGGCGCAATTCCGGAATTTCGCCAACGCCGCGTCATCATTTGTTTCGATGGCTTTCGAATCGAAGTATACTTTACCGCTCGTTGGCGTGTCTAGCGCCGCCAGCAGATGCAGCAGAGTGCTCTTCCCCGCGCCGGACGGCGCCACCACAGCAACCATCTCTCCTTGCTGCAAACTGAGGTTCGCGTCTAACAAAACCGGCACGCTTTTTTCGCCGCTCCCGTAAATTTTCTTTAGGTTGCGCGATTCCAACCGCACCTGCCCGCGCAAGGAATTCTTCCTTGCTTCGGTTGGGGCTGGTTGTGGGTCACAATTCATCTGTATGGGTGCTCTGTTGGTTTACTCGTCGTTGCCACTTGTTTTATTAGATGCCGAGAGCGCAATCGCCGTGCCGTGCGCTACGTTACGCATTGCAGAGCCGAATGACCCAAGAGTTTCCGCTTTTCGGCTAAGTCTTGCCTGCCGAAACAGGGGCACTTTGCGTGCAAACTGAAACACTTGTAATCTTTCTATTTTCAACAGCTTGCGGCAGATTTCGGAGCGTCAGAGAATTGCATCACTTGCCCAGACCTGCCCACGTGCCTCTCCGCCTCCTTAGGAGCAAATAGCCCGCCAAACAAATATCAGAATAAGCTTTTTGCTCGGCAGTTTTATGTATCTCATTCGAATCGCAGAATCTCCACGGGCAGCAACCGGACCGCCGCGCGAGCTGGCAAGATCGTTGCCCCAATCGAGATCCCCATCGCTACAATCGTGATCCACAAGCCATCGAGAAAACCCGGATGGAAGGGCACGTAAGGAACTGCGTAAACCTGCGGGTCGAGCGGAATGAGATGATAGGCGCCCGAAACGAAAGTAAACGTGTAGCCCAGAATCAGTCCTGCAACGGTGCCTACGGCTCCGATGGCGATTCCCTGGCAAAGAAAAATCGTTCGAATCTGTTCGCGGCGCGCCCCCATCGATCGAAGCACGGCAATGTCCCGCGCCTTGTCCGTGACGGTCATTGAGAGGACCACCAAAATGTTCAGCCCCGCGACAAAAGTGATCAATCCGATGAAGATTGCAGTAACCAATTTTTCCAGACGTAAGGCGCGAAACAGCGCGCGGTTTTCTTCCACCCAGGTTGTTGCGGAAAAACCGGCACCCGCTGCGTGCTCGATCTCTGCCGCAACTTCTCCCGAGCGTTCCGGTTGATGGAGGCGAAATTCAAGGACGTTGACAAGGTCGCTTGCGCCGGAAAGGTTTTGCGCCGCTCCCAGCGTCAGGAAGCACCAATTCTCGTCGTAATCGTAAAAGCCGGAGTCAAAGACGCCGGCCACACGAAACCGGCGCGTGCGGGGAATCAGCCCAAAAGGAGTCAGCCTTCCTTGCGGACTTGTGAGGGTCACATAGTCGCCGGGCGAAATCTTCCATTCACCCGCGAGCTGCTTGCCAATCAACAGCGCGTCCATGCCGTCCGCATCGGGCGAAAAGTCCGGCTGGCCGGCAACGATTCGCTGGAGCGCTTCGTCACTGCGGCGTTCGCGCTCCGGATCGATGCCTTTTGTGACCACGCCGCGCGCCTGGCCGGCAAACGAGAGCAACACCGTTTGATAAACCGCCGGGGTGACCGAGCGCACGCCTGGAGTAACGGCAAGTTTAGCGGCCAAATTCTCATAGTTCTTGATTCCGCCCGAGCCGGGACGTGTTAGAGAAATGTGTGCGGTCACACCAAGCAGGCGGTCCTGGAGCGTCTCGCGAAATCCTGTGTTCATGGATAATGCGATCACCAGCGTCGCCACGCCAGCCGCGACGCCAATCACGGACAACAGCGTGACCAGCCGAAGCACCGCGGGCCGATAAGGCGACCGCAAATAGCGCTGAGCTACGAACCATTCAAATCGCATGGTTCCCGCAAGAATACGTTACGCCCCATGCGCTTCGGAAGCGGTAGTTGGCTCGCCGCCGCTTTCGGCCCGTAACAGAGGAAAAAGGATGACGTCCCGGATCGAAGGAGAATCCGTAAGCAGCATGGTTAAACGGTCGATGCCGATTCCCTCCCCCGCGGTGGGTGGCATTCCGTGGCAAAGCGCGCGGATATAGTCGAGGTCGAGTTGCTTGGGCATTTCGTCGCCGCCCTGCGCGATCTGCGCCAGGAACCGCCGCTCCTGCTCCGCCGGATCATTTAGCTCAGAGAAGCCATTCGCTACTTCCATCCCCATTACGTAGATCTCAAATCGCTCCGTCAGTGACGGATCTTC
>CAZGBQ010000387.1:0-2467 GCA_964524045.1 uncultured Acidobacteriaceae bacterium | reverse complement strand
GCCCGGGAACTGGGCGACCTGCCAATGCAGTACACGGTGCTCACGAATATCGGCAGGCTGTACCTTGCAACAGGGGATCCGGACAAAGCGGAAGCTCCGCTCCAGGAATCGCTGCGCATTGGGCGCGAGCTGAAACACAGCGACCTAGTCAGCAACCCCTCGAAATTTGCAACGGAGACGTCGCTGATGCTCCTTGGCGGCATGGAGGTCGCACGCGAGAATTTTCAGGTCGCTTTGAAGTATTTGGACCAAGTCCGCGAGAGCCGCCCGGATAGCGCGCAGACGCAAATCGAGCTTCTCAACACTTTCGCGGTGGCGCATCAGAGGCTTGGCCAATTCCAGAAAGCGGAAGAGGCCATTCAACAAGCTTTGCCCATCGCGGAGAAAGCGAACAGCGGGGACTACGCCACGATTGCCGCCAACCTCGGAGAGGCGCAGGAATCGCTGGGGCATGTGAACGAGGCGCTCGCGTCGGAAGCGCTCGCCTTGGCTGCGCTTCGCAAGGCCGGCGCAGATTCCGACACCGAATGGATGATTGAAAGGCGCATCGGGCACATTGACCGCACTCTTGGGCAAAGTGAAGAGGCGCTGGCGCATTACAAGAATTCCATCCGTGCAATCGAACATCTCCGGGCTGTCGCGCTGAATACCGAGGCTGGGCGCGCCGGCTTTGGAGCCCTCAGCCAGGCGGCATATGCGGAAGCCGCCGATCTGCTATGCGACCTGCACCGCGAGTCGGAAGGATTGGAAACGGCGGAACGCGGCCGCGCGAGAGCGTTTCTCGACATGCTCGCAACGTCTCGCAGCGGCGTACCGGGAGAGCTAACGGTCGAACAACGCCAGCAGGAGAATTCCAAATTAGCGCGAATCACCGCCGTGCAAAAGCAGCTGTGGAAGCCGGATCTTCCTCCCGCGGAAGAGAAGAAGGTCAAGGCAGAATTGACTGCTGCCGAAGATGATCTCGAAGCGTTTCACGTGGAAGTGCGAAGGAGCAATCCGCGCTACGCCAGCGTTCATTATCCAGAGCCGGTCAACGTTGGCCTCATCCAGAAGGACTTGCTCGATAGCCGCACGGTTCTGCTGGAGTTCCTTTTGGGTGAAAAGCGTTCCCTTGTTTGGATTGTTTCCAAGCAAAAAGTGAGCGTGGGCATTTTGCCGCCACGCAAGGAGATCGAAGAAGGAGTTGCCGCCTATCGCAAGGCCTTGACGGAGAAGACTTCCGCGTTGACGCTGCAAGCGTCGCTCGGCGAAATCGAACGCCGCGGGGCGCATTTGTACCGCTCGTTGCTAAAGCCAGTGGAGAATTCCATTCCGGCTGGGAGCACGTTGCTGATCGTGCCTGATGGAAATCTCGGGTACTTGCCGCTCGAAAGCTTGGTTGTGGGGAGCCGCCGAGCGCCGTCGGGTGAGGTGCAGCCGCTTTATCTGCTCGACAAATTCTCCGTTGTCTACGGCCCGTCGGCATCGGCGTTGGTCGCCGTGCGGGACGTGAACTCTGCTCCTGAACAAAGGCCTAAGACACTCCTGGCATTTGGCGATCCGCTGAGTCCACCAGAAAGGCTTTTCGCCAAAAACTCCGCGGCGACTGAAGCCACGCGATCGCCAGACACGCTTGACTCGGACACTGACAAGAATGTTTCTGCGACCAATCCTGCGGCGTCCGCGCCTTCTTCCGACACCGTTTCCGCCGAATACGCGGAGCGGGGTTTCTCGCTGATGCGGCTCCCCTTTACGCGCGACGAGGTCCTCGGGATTAGCAAGCTTTACCCTGCATCGCAGCGACAGATTTATCTCGGTGAGGAAGCGCGCGAAGAAACCGTCAAGTCAGAAAAGCTCGATGCGTATCGTTACATCCATTTTGCCAGCCACGGGTTCATTGACGAATCCCACCCGGGGCGCTCCGGAATCCTATTTTCCCGGACGCCGAATTCCAATGAAGACGGCGTGTTGCAGATGGGCGAAATTATGCGTCTGAAGCTGAATGCGGATTTGGTGACGCTTTCCGCGTGCAGCACCGGCTTGGGAAAACTGATCAATGGAGAAGGCGTTCTAGGGTTGACTCGCGCATTTTTCTACGCTGGAGCACGCAACGTCGCGGTCAGTCTCTGGAACGTGAACGATTCCGCGACCGCTACGCTCATGAAGTCTTTTTATGAGAACCTCAATCGCGGCTTGCCGAAGAGCGCGGCGTTGCGCCAGGCGAAGTTGAATTTGCTTCGCAACGAAAACCCTCTGTGGCGCCATCCCTACTTCTGGGCCGCATTTGTTTTAGTGGGCGAAGGCAAGTGAAGCAGAGATAGATTCTGGGGAAGAGGCCGGAGCGGCGATCGTTGCATGCAGAAGCTCCGACATCAGAGGCGAGGCCCCTCGCGACAGAAGTTGACTGCTGGTGAGAGTTTTGAAAATGTTAGTATTCCGTGGCAAGCTTTCAGACTGAATCCGGATGAAAATGCTCAGCGGGACACAG
>CAZGBQ010000386.1:0-2470 GCA_964524045.1 uncultured Acidobacteriaceae bacterium | reverse complement strand
ATGCCGTCGGGAAGAATGATGTAGTAGCGTTCAAGGTCCAGAAGCTGTCCAGCTCCGTACAATACGCCCGCAAAATACTGGACGAGGAACTGATGGCCGGTGCCGCCGGTGCCGTGCAAAATCAGAACCGCATTGGTGACTCGGCCGTGCGCGTCGCGTGACGGCTTTCCCAGTGTCGTATAGTGCAGACGCAGCTCGGGCAGCGATTCGCCGGAGCGAAACTTGAAACTCTTCGCGACATAGTCGCCTTCCGTTGTCGCGGGCACCGCGGCCTGCTGCGCGGACGCGGGCAGTGTCTGGAAAAGAACAACCACGAGCGAGCAAGCCAGGCGCAAGAACAATCGAGACATGACTCACCTCAAAGGGTTTACCTCGAAGGTCAGGAAATCTATCACACATGGAGTCGAATCGGCGCGAGACGCAGGGGCTCTCCGAAGAGCAATTAGTGTTCCACGTGAAACATTCTTGCTTTACGGCTCTTCTCTGAATAGACTGCGCGCCTGGCAATTTTCCTTGGCGGAGTGGCTCATGCGAAAGAATTTGTTTACGGCTCTCGGTTGTTTGTTATTGCCATCGTTAGCCTGGCCGCAAGCAACGCCCACGCTCGCTCCCGAGGTCCGCGCGTTTGTGAAGGAAGACGCGGCCGTAATCGCGCTGACACATGTGCGCGTTATTGATGGAACGGGCGCAGTTCCTCGCACGAACCAGACGCTGCTGATTCGCGAAGGGAAGATTGCCGCGATCGGCGACGCAGCAAGCACAAAAATTCCCGAAGGCGCCAAAGTGCTCGATCTCACCGGGCGAACGATTATCCCCGGCCTTGTCGGTATGCACGACCACATGTATTACCCGGCGCCCGGCGGTTCACCTCCGCTGTACCCAGAACACGCCGCGAGCTTTCCTCGGTTGTACTTGGCAGGAGGCGTGACTTCAATTCGAACGACAGGCAGCGTCGAACCTTATGCGGACCTCGAGCTGAAGCGCGCCATCGACGACGGCAAAATGGCCGGACCCAAAATTCACGTCACGGGGCCGTATCTGGAGGGGCAAGGAGCGTTCGTGCTGCAAATGCATCCGCTCAAAGACGCCGAGGATGCGCGGCGCACCGTCGAGTTCTGGATCGCACAGGGCGTGACCTCGTTCAAGGCGTACATGAACATCACGCCGGAAGAACTGGGTGCGGTCACGAAGGCGGCGCACGCGCACGGCATCAAAGTGACGGGCCATCTCTGCTCGATTGGATTCCGCGAAGCCGCGGCCTTGGGAATCGACGACTTAGAGCATGGCCTGGTGGTGGACACCGAATTTCTCGGGGGCAAAAAACCGGGAGTATGCCCGAATCCTACTGAGGCGGACAAAGCGCTGCTGACGATGGAGGTCACCAGCGGACCGATTCACGAAATGATCCGTGACCTGGTGGCTCATCACGTCGCGGTGACGTCCACGTTGCCCGTGTTTGAAACTTTAGTGCCTAACCGCGCTCCAATGGATGCGCGCGTTCTCGACGCCATGCAGCCAGAAGCGCGCATTTCGTATCTCAGAAGGCGCTCGCTAATCTCCGATGGCGCGGCGAAATCGGATTGGCCCGCATTGTTCAAGAAAGAGTTGGAATTCGAACGCGAATTTGTGAAGCAGGGGGGCTTGCTTCTTGCTGGCCTCGATCCCACGGGCTATGGCGGCGTGATCGCCGGATTCGGCGACCAGCGCGAAGTGGAATTGCTGGTAGAAGAGGGATTCACGCCTGTGGAAGCAATTCACATCGCCACAGCAAATGGCGCGGAATTCCTCGGCGAGCTGGACAAGGTCGGGACGCTGGCAGTCGGCAAGCAAGCCGATTTGGTAGTGATTGACGGCGATCCCTCGGGGAATATCAAGGACGTCGAAAAGGTAGAAACTGTGTTTAAAGATGGTGCGGGCTACGACTCGGCGAAGCTCATTGAGTCCGTTCGGGGGCTAGTGGGGTTGCATTGATGCGGTGGCAGACGGACCAGCCTGCGAGGCCCGCAAACCGTTGGTGACGCGGTCGGAATGAGGTAGAGTCGAGGCACTAGAAGCAGCGCACCCCGGGGACCGCTGCATCTTATCGGCTTTGCGCGAGCGAGACCGCCCGGCTTTTCTTGTGTTCTAAAAGGAGAGGGATGGAACCTGTGAGCCAGTTTCCGAAAGGGACGTCGAACTCTGTGCATCCCACGATTGCAGCCACTGCCACTGCGCTGCCGCCTCATACCATCACGCGCGACGACGTGAAATATTACATGGGACGCGTCTTCGACATCCCAGAGCGGCGGCTCGAAGCCATGATGTGCATCGTGGACAACGCCCAGGTTCACACGCGGCGGTCGATCTTTCCCATCGACTACACCATCGAGCCGCGGGCGCTGTCGAAAACAAACAATGAGTACATCGAGCATTCGGTGAAGCTTGGGCGGGAAGCGGCGGAAAAATGCCTGGAGCGCGCCGGCCTCAAGCC
>CAZGBQ010000385.1:0-2475 GCA_964524045.1 uncultured Acidobacteriaceae bacterium | reverse complement strand
ATGGAAGAGATCGAGAAGCACGACATGGTGTTCGCCACCGGGCCCGGCGGCACAGGGAAAACATACCTCGCTGTTGCGATGGCGGTGAGCGCCCTGCTGACCAAGCAGGTGAACCGCATTATTCTCGCGCGGCCGGCAGTAGAGGCGGGCGAGCGGCTTGGGTTTCTACCCGGGACGCTGCAGCAGAAAATTGATCCGTACATGCGGCCTTTGTACGACGCGCTGTACGACATGCTGGATGCGGACAAACTCGAACGTTTCCTGGAAAAAGGAATTATCGAGGTTGCGCCGCTGGCGTTCATGCGCGGGCGCACGCTGAACGACTCGTTCGTGATTCTGGACGAAGCGCAAAATACTACAAGCGAGCAGATGAAAATGTTCCTAACGCGGCTCGGCTTCAACTCGAAAGCCGTGGTCACGGGAGACGTGACGCAGATCGATTTGCCGCAGGGAAGAAAGAGCGGGTTGATCGAAGCGCTGGACGTTTGCAGCAAGATTGAAGGAATCGGCGTGGTGCAATTCGGCGAAAAAGACGTGGTGCGGCACAACCTGGTGCAGCAAATCATTCGCGCGTATGAGGACTATGAAGTGGCGCACCTGCAGCGGGGCGTAAATGCCGCAAATGGAAAACCGGGATCTTCGCCGAAGGAATCCGAGCGCGAAGAAGCTCAAGAAACCCGGCAGGGATGATTCTGAACCGGCAGCGCGAAGTGCGCGTGGCGCGACGCCCTTTGGAATTGTTCTTGCGCCGGGTCAAACGAGAACTGGGCCTCACAAAGTCTGAGCTTACAGTCTGCCTGATGAGCGATGCGGAGATAGCGCGTTTGAATCAGGGCTTTCGCAAGAAAACCGGACCGACGGATGTGCTTTCGTTCCCAGCGGCTACTTTGCGAAAGCCCGTGCGGCTACGGAGCGGAGCAAGTCCCAGAAAAGCTCACGGGCAAGAGTATTTGGGGGACATTGCTATTTCGCCGGCAACGGCGCGACGCTACGCGAAAAAGAATGACAGGCCAATTGGTAATGAGCTCCGCATCTTGATTCTTCACGGCGTCTTACACTTGCTGGGCTACGACCACGAGACGGACCGCGGAGAAATGGATAGAATCGAGCGGAAGCTGCGCAGGCGTTTCGGATTGAGCTGATGAATTTAAGCTGGCTTTACGCGCTCAGTTTCTTCCAGGAAGGGATTAGGCTGCCCGTCACTTTTTCCTATTGGGTTTATATCCTCAGCGTGATCCTGGTCGCGTTTACGCTGCCGGTTTTTTCTTACCTTACGCTGATCTACCGCGAATTGGGACGCATGACCACCGGCCGCGTCCACGAACATCTGGATATTTTCGAAGCGGAGATCGAGCCAAAGCTAAAGATCAACCGGCGCAGCGGCGGACGCACTTTTCGCATCATCGGACATTTCTGGCTGGCTTTTCTCGTTCTGGAAACCACGCGTGGCGTAGTCTATTTCGCCCAGGGCACATGGGAATCGTTTGTGGAGTTTTGCGTCTTCGTCATCCTTGAAGTGGTTCTGGCGATGCACTTCATTCCGGACATGCTGCTGTATCGCACCAAGGGACGCTGGTTGATTCCGCTGTTGCCGCTGGTGCGCGGAGCGATGTGGCTCGTTTGGCCGGTGCGCGTGTTCCTCGAAGGCGCGGAGTCGCTCGCGCGCATTTCCGAGCAAGAGGCGGAAAAGAGCGCGGAGCAGCGCACGGAGGAAGGAATCGAAGCGCTGGTGGAGGCAGCGGAGGAAGAAGGGATCATCGAGCCGGAGCAGGCGGAATTGATCGAGCAAGTTGTGGAGTTCAGCGACAAGCGCGTGCGCGAAGTGATGACGCCGCGGCCGGATATTGTAGCCATGCCGGCGGACGCCACACTCGAAGAATTGCACGCAAAAATCACCGAAACAAAATTCAGCAAGATCCCGGTCTACGAAAACTCGCTCGATGAGACTTACGGCGTAGTGTACGCGCAGGACCTTTTGCAAATTGCGGATCAGGATTTGCCGCACCGCAAGGTGCGCGAGCTGGCAAAGCCGGTGCTGTTCATGCCGGAAACGAAGATCGGATCGGAGCTGCTGCGTGAAATGCGGCAAAAAGGCCAGCCGCTGGCGGTGATCATCGACGAGCACGGATCCGTTGCGGGGATCGCCACGGTGGAAGACCTGGTGGAAGAGATTGTCGGCGAGAGCGGAAATGACGGCAAGCCGCTTGCGCCAGACGTGGTGCGCGAGCCGGACGGAGGCTTAGTCATGCGCGGGAGCATGGCCATAGACGCGGTGGAGAAGCTGCTGGGCGTGCACTTTGGCGAGCAAGCGGACGAGACCGTGACGACGCTCGCGGGCTTGCTCAGCCACGTTTCGGGCAAAGTGCCCGCGTCGGGAGACAAGATTGACATGGAGGGCCACCACTTTGAAGTGGTGGAGTCCAATCAGCGGAAAGTCTTGCGCGTGCGAATCCGCAAACAGCTGCAAGCCGTTCC
>CAZGBQ010000384.1:0-2482 GCA_964524045.1 uncultured Acidobacteriaceae bacterium | reverse complement strand
TGGACCTGTTTGAAGAAATTGTGAAGATGCGGCGCGGGGGACAGCGCGGAGCGCTGGCGACCATTGTGCACACGAACGGGTCGATTCCGAGCTATGAAAGCTCGCGCATGCTGGTTCGCGAGGACGGCTCGATTGCGGGAACGATTGGCGGCGGGTGCGTCGAAGCGGAAGTGTGGGCGGCGGCGAAAGAAGTGCTGCAGAAAGAAGCGCCGCGAAAGATGGTCTTTCATCTGAACAACGAGGCCAGCTACGACAACGGATTGATTTGCGGCGGCACGCTGGAAGTTTTTGTCGAGCCCATTCTGCCGCAGCCAGTCGTGCATTTGTTTGGAGGCGGGCACGTTTCGATGGCGGTCGCGAAGGCGGCGCACACGGCCGGATTTGGGATTGGCGTCGTGGATGATCGAGAGGCGTTCGCGAACAAAGAGCGGTTTCCCATGGCGCACGAGGTTTTTACGAGCTACGAGGATGCCTTCGAGAAAATTCGCCCGAACGCCGCGAGTTACCTGGTGATCGTGACGCGCGGACACAAAGAGGACATGCGCGTGCTGGCGTGGGCGGTTCGAACGGAGGCGCGGTACGTTGGGATGATCGGGAGCAAGCGCAAGGTGCTGTCGGTTTACAAGGCGTTGGAGCACGAAGGCTACAAGCCGGAAGAGTTTGAACGCGTGTACGCGCCGATGGGCCTGGAAATCGGAGCGCTGTCGCCAGAAGAAATTGCGGTAAGTATTGTCGCGGAGCTCGTGGCCGTGCGGCGAAACGCGGCGCACGGGGAACACAAGAAACTAAAAATGGAAGCCCGCCCGGCGGAAATTATTCCGTGAGCCAACCGCCAGGCGAACGCTGAAAGGCAATCATGCTGGCCGCCGTCATCCTCTCCGGCGGGGCTTCGAGCCGCATGGGCTCGCCGAAGGCGCTTCTTCCCTACCAGGGCCGCCCCTTCCTTGAACACTTGCTGGAAGTCACGACGCGGCCGGAAATCGGCGCACGTCGCGTGGTGCTCGGCGCCGACGCGGAACCGATCGCGAAGGCGATACATCTGCCCGCGGATGAAATCGTGATCAACGCGGGGTGGGAAAAAGGGCAACTCAGCTCGATTCAAGCCGCGCTGCGCAGTTTGCCACCGGGAACCGCCGGCATGCTGCTCTGCTTGATTGATCATCCATTGATCAGTTCCGCGCTCGTGGGGGAGTTGATCGAGCGCTTCCTCAAATCCAGGAAATCGGTGGTGCTGCCCGTGTACGAGGGGCGCCGCGGGCATCCGGTGATTTTTTCTGCGGCTTTGTATGACGAATTGCTGCAAGCGCCTCTGGAAACCGGAGCGCGCGCGGTGGTGTGGGCACACGCGGGAGACGTAGAAGAGGTTGCCACGAATGAAGAGGGCTGCGTTTTGAATTTGAACGATCCGGAGACAATGAATAAGGCGATCGGCGGGTAGAGTTAGCGAATGAAAGAGAGCTTTTGCAGAAGCGCGGCGGCGGCATCGGCAGCGAGTTGCGCGCCATGAAAAGTAGCAGGTGGAAGGCCGCCGAGACCTTCGGAAAGAGAATCGGCGGTAATCGTGCGGGCTTCGGCAGGGGTACGACCACGAAGCTGTTCGGTCAGGAGCGAGGCACAGGCGATCGCTGTGGTGCATCCGCGGCAAAGGAACCGGGCTTCCGCGATGCGGCCTGATTCGAAGCGGGCCGAGAGTTTGAGAACGTCGCCGCAGACCGGGTTGGTCACTTCGATGGTCGTGGAGGCGCCGGAGAGCTCGCCGGCGTTGCGCGGATTGCGAAAGTGATCGAGAACGGCCTCACTGAACACGGAAGAAGTATGGCAAACGCGTGGAACCCACGCAACGCTGTGCAGGACAGCGCCAAAACAATTAACGCACAGGCACAGAGGTCGCGGAGAAGAAGCACAAAAGCGCGGCCGAGCATTTCACACGCTCCCTGGATAAAGCAGATTCCTCGCTTCGCTCGGAATGACAATGAGGCGTCGTTGCAGATTCTTTAGTGACCGCTTGTGTCGTTTAATTTTTCCTTGGTGGAAGGTATTTTTTGTCGATGGAAGCAATGACCACGTAATTCGGGTCGACCATCTCGGTCAGATGGATCTTGGCGACCTTGGAAAGCAATTCGTAGGCGTCGAACTCGGAGAGGCCGTAGTCCGCGTGTATCCAATGGATGAGTTCCGTAACCGCGATGCGCACGGCGTCATCCAACGGGCGATAGATGCCTGCTGCCATGATTTCTCTTTCGTTTTCGAAGCGCGGCCAGCCGGTACTCTTCCCTTTCACTAGTTCGAACTGAAAGCGCGCGCGCATGGCAACTTCTACCGCGCTGCCAGCGACCTCTCCGTCGCCCATAGCAGCGTGGCCGTCTCCAAAATAAAAGAGCGCTCCGGGAACGTTCACCGGCAGGTAGAGCGTGTTGCCCACGGAAACTTCCGGCGCGTCCATGTTGCCGCCAAATTCGGCGGGAACGATGGAGCTGCGGGC
>CAZGBQ010000383.1:0-2488 GCA_964524045.1 uncultured Acidobacteriaceae bacterium | reverse complement strand
GTGGCTCTCGAGCGTACATTCGCGATCATCAAACCTGATGCTATCGGGCGCAATCTTCAAGGCGAGATTCTTAGCCGCATTCATAAGGCTGGATTCAAGATTGTTGCCATTAAATCGATGCGCTTGACTAAGGAAGAGGCAGGGGGTTTTTACGCCGTGCATAAAGAAAGGCCCTTCTTTGGCGAACTCACCGACTTCATGAGCTCCGGCAAAATCTTCGCCATGGTTCTTGAAGCTGACGGCGCCATCGGCAAGTGGCGTGAAACCATGGGGGCCACCGACCCCAAGAAGGCCGCTCCGGGCACCATCCGCCGCGACCTCGGCAGCAGCATCCAGATGAACTGCACGCATGGCTCAGACGCGCCCGAAACCGCGGCCTTCGAAATCTCCTATTTCTTCTCCGGTATGGAACTGATTTGACGATCCGATAAGGATCCCCTGATCTTCGAGGCCTCTTTCGCTACAATCCCTGGCGTGGACCCTCTTCGTGAGCTCGGCCGATCTCTGCTTTTTCTCGGGGCGCTCCTCGTTCTTCTTGGCGCGCTTCTTTTCTTCGGCGCCAGGCTCCCCTTCCGTCTTGGCCGCCTCCCCGGAGACATCGTTCATCGTGGCGACCACGCCACCTTCTACTTTCCCATCGTCACCTGCCTCCTCCTAAGCGCCGGCCTCTCTCTTCTCTTTTGGCTCTTCTCTCGTTTCCATCGCTAGCCGGCGTTCATCCACGCTCCGACGGCCCCGCCTTTGGTATATAGTTTCGACGCCGTTCACCGGCACATCTCCAATCTGCACGCTCGATGGGAGCTTCAACATGAAGATCGCTCTTCTGGCATCTGCGATGTTCGCTTTCTCTCTTTCCGTTTGCGCACAGTCTTCTTCCGGCAAAGCGCCCGCCCAGCAGTCCCAGACCCCTCCATCTGCTACCGATACGGCCGCAAAAGCTCCGCCTGCCCGCGCGGAAGACGTGAAGTCCATCGACAGCATCCTGTTGGCGCTTTACGGCGTCATCTCCGGTCCCGCGGGCGAACGCGACTGGAATCGCTTCCGTTCCCTGCTCGTCCCCGAAGCTCGCCTCACTTCCGTTGTTCCTCGCGGTGACGCATCCGCTCCCTCGGTTCATCTCCTCACGGTCGAAGATTACGTTAAGGGTGCTGGCGGTTATTTCGCCAAGAACGGTTTCTTCGAATCAGCCATCGTTAATCGCGTCGAGCGTTTCGGCAATATCGCCCAGGTGTTCAGCAGTTATGAGTCTCGCCACGCCGAGGCCGACAAACCGTTTACTCGCGGCATCAACAGTATTCAGCTTTTCTACGATGGCTCGCGCTGGTGGATTCTCAGCATCATGTGGGACGAGGAGCGCGGTGATAATCCGCTTCCAAACGAATTTGCTGCCAAGGCGCCGGTCAATCAGAAATGACTTCGGGAACGCTGGTGGCGGCGGGTTACCCCTGATCTTCTTCGCGAATGCCGGAGCCTAAATGAAACGCTTCGCCAAGTGGTTTCTGATTCTTGTTTGTGCGCTTTTGATCCTTTTAGCCGTTGGCATCAGCTTCACCATTGGCTGGCGCCCCTTCCTCGGTCCGAAGGCGCGTCCGCTCACCAGCCACACCTTCGAGCGCACTCCGCAGCGCCTCGAGCGCGGCCGCTACATTGCCACGGCTCTCAGCGACTGCATGGGGTGCCATTCTCCCCACGAGTGGAGCGCTCCAGGCGTGCCCATCCTTCCCGGCAAAGAAGGCGCGGGCGAACTCATGCCGACCACCGATCTGCCTGGCCGCATTGTAGCTTCCAATCTCACTCCCGATCCCGAGACCGGCGCTGGCCTCTGGACCGACGACCAGCTCGCGCGCGCTATTCGTGAAGGCATCGGCCACGATGGCCGCGCCCTTTTTCCCATCATGCCTTACCCTTTTTTCCAGCGAATGTCCGACGAGGATGTCGCCTCCGTCGTTGTTTATCTGCGTTCCCTCCCGCCTGTTCGCAACTCTTTGCCCTCGACTGAAATTATCTTCCCGGTGAAATACCTCATTCGCGCAGTGCCTCAACCTGTCAACGCGCCGGTTCCCGACCTTGCCCCCAACTCGGACCCCGTCTCACGCGGTGCCTACCTCGCGAGCATGGCCGCATGCGCCAATTGCCACACGCCTTTCGACAAAGGACAGGAAATTCCTGGCATGGCTTTCGCCGGCGGCTTCTCGCTTCCCGGTCCGTGGGGTACTGTTGCCGCTTCCAACATCACCCCGGATCCATCGGGCATCTCTTATTACGAGGAAGCGCTTTTTCTTTCGATGATGCATACCGGCGCGGTGAAAGCCCGCAAACTGAGCCCTCTTATGCCCACTTGGGCTTTCGGGAAGCTTACGGACGACGACCTCAAAGCCATGTTCGCCTATTTGCGCACGCTCAAGCCCGTCCAGCATCGCGTTGATAATTCCGAACCGCCCACGCTCTGCAAGCTCTGCCGCCAGAAGCACGGCGCCGGCGACCGCAA
>CAZGBQ010000382.1:0-2491 GCA_964524045.1 uncultured Acidobacteriaceae bacterium | reverse complement strand
CTACGAAATTTGCGGGCGCGGCCCTTCGCTTTGCCCAGGGTAAACAAGCCCGCCCTGAGCAAATTCAAGATGTGGAGCGAACGAATATGCCAGAAGGCATCGAACTCCAAGAAGCGCATCACAGCCACGAAGACAATCCACTGATCATTCCAGTCTCCGTGACCATTTCTATTCTGGCGGTGCTCGTGGCCATCGTCACCTTGATGGGGCATCGGGCGCACACCGAGGAACTGTCGCGCGAAACGCAAGCGGCTAGCCGCTGGCAGCAGTACCAGGCGAAAAGCATTCGGCAGCGCATGACGCAGGTTGGATTGGACATCGTCAGTGAAGTAGCGCCGCTCAACAAGGAGAAAGGCGAGGAGCTGGCAAAAAAATACGAGAAGGAAGTGGAGCACTATGCCTCCGACAAGGAGGATGTGAGCAAAGTTGCGGAAGGGCTGGAAGCTGAGCGCGACCGCGCCATGCTTCGCGCGGACCGCTTCGATCTCGGGGAAGTGCTCCTGGAAATCGCACTGGTCATCTGCTCGCTAACGCTGCTGGCGAAGCGGAAAATCTTCTGGTTCGGCGGCATCCTCGTGGGCGCGATTGGTTTTGCCGTCGCTGCCACGGGCTTCTTTCTCCGCTAGGGCGCGGGGAAAGGGTTTTACGCTACCCCTCTCAGTCTGTAAAGGGTTGCCCACTCATCGTCATCCCATCAGCCACGGCGTCGAAGGCGGCGTGTCCTCCACGATGATGGCAGAGCGCAGACCCTGAGATTCCTCAGCGCATTCCTTGCGGCGCTCGCCACGGTCGTTGTCGCAGGAAGCTGAGGCACGATCTCCTTATCCGCTAGATAAGCTTTGATGGCTGGAATCGTGCTTTGATCGCAGGTTATTCCAAGCGTATTGAGGGCCGTCCAACGTAATAATGGCGACGGCTCCTTCAAAATGCCCAAAAGGCTCGCGATCGTCGCTTCGCTGGGTTGGCGCAAGCCTACTATGGCCTCGGCTGCACAACAACGCGTAGACTCGGCTTCCGCAGAATTGTTGAGGATACCCACGAGCGTTTCCTCTGCCCGTTGATCTCCTAATGCGCCCAAGACATCGATGGCCCTATTCCGCACCTCTACCCTTGTCGCTTCCTTCGCAAGAGCTAGCATGCGACTAATTGCCCTCTGGTCCGCGATCATCTCTAAGGCCCGAGTGGCGTTTACCACTAGGCTGAGGTCGTGGTCATTCGCGAGTTCCAGTAGGAGAGGCACCGCTGGCTTGTATCTAAAAAAGCCCAGGGCCAAACACGCAATACCTCGCGCCGACGCTTCCTTTTGTTTGTCCGCGCAGAAACTCAGGAGTGCTTTCCTGCCGTCGATTCCCAACTCTCTTGCGAGTTCGAGCCCGCGGGCTCTATCTTGGCGTCGAAGCCCTCGACGGTCGATCGGTTCTTGGTCGCGATTCATTAGGCCCTCATTTTGCATGCTCAAACCAGAGATTCTGCAATGTTGGGCGTTTAGGCGCGGGCGGGAGGTTGCGAGCCACGCAGCAGCGAGATTTCCTGCGCGAGCCGTTCCAGCTTGCCGACTAACTCCTGGTGCCGCACGTCTTCCGCCCCGGGCTTCTTTCCAATGAAAGTCATCGTTCCGCCGGGTTCGAGGATGCATTGTTCGACTTCGCACAATGAGCCGAAACCCTGCTTGCGCGCCGCCGCCTCGAGTTGCGCCATGGTGATCAATTCGGTCTTGAGATGTTGCGGCCGAACTTTTCCGTTCTCGATCAACACATCGGCCTTGCCTTCGACCAACTGATCCAGTTTGCGATGGCCGTAGAGATAGCGCACCACTAGGAAGTTCGTAAGCAGCAAGGAAGTGGCGCCGATGATTCCGCCCACCACCGTGTTGTCCTCGCCGATGATGGCATTCTGCACGGTGTTCGAAAGCGTCAGCAGAACCACCAGGTCGAAGGGATTGAGTTGCACAAGCTCGCGTTTTCCGGCCAGCCGCAGGCTGATGACCAGAAACGCATAGACCACAATGGGACGCAGGATTTTCTCCAGCAAGGGAACTCCCATCACGAACATGTCTTTCCAAATGTCATGCATCGCCAAAGGACCTCCTCCGAAGTCTCGCGGGTAAATCGCTCCGCGCCATTGATCGAGAGCGAAGAAACGATGCGAGCGTAACACGCAGATGCTTCTATCAAAAGTGCGGCAACTCTTGTACCTGACGCGGCATGACGTTCCACACGAACGATATTGGAATAAAACGCCGTGAGCAGGTTATCCTGAGCGAAACGAAGGATCTCAACGGACGCACAGTGATCGGTTGAGATTCTTCGCGCATCCTCATCGGATGCGCTCAGAATGACAACCTATTGCAGCATTGACGATTTCAAATGTTCGCGCATTGTGAAATGCCGTCTAGTCATTATTTGGTGACAACATCCGCCCATTTTGTCCGATTGCTTTCCAAAATCTCGTAGCATTGGAGCAGATCGTTCCTGTCCCGGACAAAGGTGAA
>CAZGBQ010000381.1:0-2506 GCA_964524045.1 uncultured Acidobacteriaceae bacterium | reverse complement strand
CGACACGCTGTGCTTTTCCATGTACTCGCTCATGTCGATGCGAATCATCAGTTTCTCGTCGTCGAAAAGAAACTCTGCGAGAGCTCGTGCCAGCTCCGTCTTCCCCACGCCCGTGGGGCCGAGAAAGATAAACGAGCCAATGGGGCGCTTGGCGTCCGACAAACCCGCTCGGCTGCGGCGCACGGCGTTTGCGACGCGGGCCAGCGCATCATCCTGGCCAACGACGCGCTGCCGAAGGCGCTCTTCCATATGCACGAGCTTTTGTGCTTCGCCTTCCAGCAGGCGCCCCGCCGGAATGCCCGTCCATTTGCTGACGAGTTTTGCGATGTCCTCTTCGTCCACTTCTTCCTTCAACATCGGTGCGTCTTTCTGCACCGAAGCGAAACGCTGCTGCGCTTGCTGAAGCTCGCGTTCCGCAGCGGCGATTTTTCCGTAGCGGACTTCTGCGACCTTGGCGAGCTCGCCGGCACGTTCGTAACGCTGTTCTTCGGCCTTGAGTTGCTCAATCTGCTCCTTCAGTTTGCGGATTTTTCCGATGGCTTCTTTTTCCGCTTGCCAGCGGGCTTTCTTGCCGCTCGATTCTTCTTTCAATTTGGCAAGCTCTTTCTCAATCTGCCCGCGCCGTTCTTTGGAATGGGCGTCGGATTCCTTCACCAGCGCCTGACGTTCGATTTCGAGCTGCAGGATGCGGCGTTCAATTTCATCGATCTCCACGGGCAGCGAATCGATCTGCATGCGCAGACTGGCAGCGCACTCGTCGATCAAGTCGATGGCCTTGTCGGGCAGAAAGCGGTCGGAGATGTAGCGGTTGGAAAGCGTCGCGGCTGCCAGGATGGCGGCGTCCTTGATGCGGACACCGTGGTGCACTTCATAGCGTTCCTTCAGGCCGCGCAGAATTGCGATCGTATCTTCAACGGTAGGCTCGGCGACCAGCACAGGTTGGAACCGGCGCTCCAGGGCGGGGTCTTTCTCGATGTGCTTCTTATATTCGTTAAGCGTTGTGGCGCCGATGGCGCGCAACTCGCCGCGAGCCAGCGCCGGCTTCAGCATATTGGAGGCATCCATAGCGCCTTCCGCCGCGCCTGCGCCCACGAGCGTATGAAGTTCGTCGATGAAAAGAATAATTTGTCCTTCGGCTTCGGTAATCTCTTTGAGCACCGCTTTGAGCCGGTCTTCAAACTCGCCACGGAACTTCGCTCCTGCGACTAGCGCGGCAAGGTCGAGTGCAACGATGCGCTTGGTCTTCAGAACGTCTGGCACGTCGCCCGAAACGATGCGCTGCGCCAGGCCTTCCACGATAGCCGTCTTGCCAACCCCGGGTTCGCCAATTAGGACCGGATTGTTTTTCGTGCGCCGCGCGAGAATCTGCATTACGCGCCGAATTTCTTCGTCGCGGCCAATCACCGGATCGAGCTTCTGCCTTCGGGCCAATTCGGTCAGGTCGCGGGCGTACTTCTCCAGTGCTGCGTAAGTCGCTTCCGGATTCTGGGAGGTCACGCGCTGCGATCCGCGCACTCCTGCCAGAGCCTGCAAGATCGCTTCATGCGAAGCTCCTTGCCGCTTTAACAATCGCCCAGCCGGATCGCGATCGCGTCCGGCAATCGCAAGAAAGAGATGCTCGGTGGAGACATACTCATCCTTGAAGTTGTCCGCCTCTTTGAATGCTTGTTCGAGAACGTCGTTGAGCGTGCGGCCCATGTGTTGCTGGGCAAAGCCTTGCACTTTGGGCAAGCGACCAATCTCCCGTTCAATCTCCTGCGTAAGAGCTTCTGCGGGAATCCCGAGCCGCGCCAGGAGCGGAGGCACAACGCCGTCTGTTTGGGCCACGAGCGCGGCCAGCAGATGAATTGGCTCAATCTGCTGGTTCTCGTATTGCGCGGCAATTTCCTGGGCGCTTTGTACTGCTTCCTGCGCCTTCACCGTCATTTTTTCAAATCGCAACATGGTTTCCTCAACTCGCTGGACCGCTGCAAAAGGGGGCTGGCGCCCTCGCCAGCCCCCATTCTCACACTCACGACTTCCTTTCGCCTGCGTTACTTACCGGCACCCGCTGCGGCCATAGCAGGGGCGCTGACACTTACTCTGATCTGCTTTGGCTTGGCTTCCTCGCGCTTGGGAATGCTAAGGGTCAGAACACCGCTTTGATACTCCGCCTTGATCGCGTCAGCATTCACGGTACTTGCCAGAGTAAAACTACGAGCGAAGGAACCGTAAGAGCGCTCCACGCGCAGGTAGCTCTCTTCGTTCACTTTCTTCTCGAACTTGCGATCCCCGCGAATCGTAAGGACGTTGTTCTCCACACGAATGTCGAGGTCTTTGGGATCGACATCGGGGAGATCGGCCTTTACCACGAGTTCGTGTTCGGTCTCGTAGATATCGACGGCAGGCGCCCACGCGCTGAGGCTGGTTTCCTCGCCTTTGCGCTCAAACACATCGTTGAACAGGCGATTGAATTGGTCCTGCAGAGTAGTGACGCCGCGAAAGGGTTCCCATCGGGCTATTGTTC
>CAZGBQ010000380.1:0-2515 GCA_964524045.1 uncultured Acidobacteriaceae bacterium | reverse complement strand
CCGCGCGACAATTTGCGCGGGTCGCAAATCACTCCGCCCTTCGCGCCCCCAAACGGAATGTTCGCCACCGCGCATTTCCAGGTCATCCATGTTGCCAATGCGCGCACTTCGTCAATCGATACGTCCGGAGCAAATCGAATTCCCCCCTTGCCAGGCCCGCGCACGTTGGAATGCAAAACCCGGTACCCCGTGAAAACTTCCAATTGTCCGTTGTCCATTCCTACCGGGATGTACAGTGTGATTTCTTTGCTCGGCCACTTCAGAAAGCGGTAGATGCCTTGTTCAAGCCCCAGTTTGTTCGCCGCTACCTCAAATCGCGCTTCTGCGTTCTCGTAAACATTCATCTCTTCCGGCATTACGGCTCGCGACATGCAAAACTCTCCTTCGCTGACTTGCCTGAATCTCCGTCCGTCTCAAGAGCGCGCAGCACGCTGTAGCAGGAGACGACACCGCAAAATTACGCCAATTCCTTTTTCTTGGAACCACCAGTCCTAGCACAACTCAACCTGTGCTTGTTCACAGGCGTGGATTTCTGAGGCCAACGGAGGTAAGTTTCAGCGGTCTACCCCACCGCCAGACTTGCCAATTTGGCCGGGCCGCCAGTATACGAACCTGTTCCGCGTCCCGCAAGATGCACACGACGATTCAAGGCAGCAAGCGCATTTCAATCGCGCAAGATCCGATTCCCCGCTTCTCTTTGGAAAAGGTGGTCTTACTGCTGCAGACGAAACTGAATCGTCACGTTAAGGTGCATTGCCACTGGCTTCCCGTCGAGTGTTGCCGGCTGATATTTCCACTGTCTCAGCGCGCCCGTCGCCGCTTCGTGGAGCAGCGCGGGTCCGGAGAGGACTCTCGTCTCGGTCACCCGGCCATTGGCATCGATCAGCGCGTCAACAACAACGTTTCCAGCAATATGCTGCGTCCTTGCCAGCGTGGGATATACCGGCGCGACGGAAGTAAGGAGTTTTGCCTGTTTTACGTCTCCGCCTACGGCCACCGGCGCCGCTGTTGGCGCGGCCGGCTGGCTGTTCCCGATGACCAGCCCTGCGCCCAGGGCAGCCCCGCTGTTTTCCGCCTGATCATCGCTCAAAGAGACTCCAGGTTCTGCTTCACTGCCGCTCAAGCTCTTGCGATTCTGCGAAACCTTCGGCGTTGCCAGATGAATTTGTCCAAGTGACGGTTTCTTGCCCTGCACTGGGGCGGCCTCGCGCGGTACCGGTGTGGAAACGGAAGCGGTGACCACGCTGCCACTCATGGAGTTTGACTTTCCTTGCGAGTTGCGTTCCGCCGTCGCAAAACCGTCGGTGGCCGCTGGATTCGAAACAAAGTTGGTCGAGTTTGGCTGCGCGCTGGGATTCGATTCCGGAACAGATTCTCTCAGCAAATTTGCCTGCGAAGTTTGTCCTGGAACCGATGCAGACGATGTCTGCGGCGGAGCAACGTTTGCATGCGCGGCGGCAGCTTGATGATTTATGTACCACCAACTTGCCGCCGCCAAGACCGCAACCCCCGCCGCGATTCCTGCAAACAGCAGGCCCTTGCCCGGCTTCCTCGACGCGCCATCACCTCGGTTTTTCCGTTCATCAATGGGAAGCACGCTGCCAAAATCGGGAACGCGCGATTCGAACGCTTCCCCTACCTGCCCTGAGACCGCAAGCTCCGCCGTCACTTCCTCCAGGTTCGGATGCTCCGTCTTGCGCTTGCTCTTCTCCCGAAGGATCAATTCCTGCGTAGAAGACGGCGCCGAAGCGTTGCGTGCCAGCGGCTCGAGCCACGCTGGAATTTTCAGTTCTTCCTTCTCCATTGCCTCCAAGGAAGAAGAAGAATAGGAACCTTGTGCATCAGGTTCCGAAGTTTCGAGCGGCTCCGGCAAGAGCGAGGGCGTATCAGATGCGATAGCGCTTTCCAGAATCTGCGCCGCGCTCTCATGACTCGTTCTATTTTCTGGGTGCGAAATCACCGGCTCCGCCGCTGGAACAGGGGAAATGTCCGCCGCAGTCTCCCCAGCAGAATGCGCAGCTTCTTCCGTGAAATTCATCTTCGAGAGTTGCTCCTGCAGGCGGGCGGTCTGCTGTTTCAATTCTCCCGTCCCCGCATCGCCGGCTGCCGGCGCCTGCGACGGTGACGAAGGCTCTTCCGTGGGCGCGGCAGGCCTTGTTTCAAAGAAAGGAGCGAGGCTGGAGAGGTCAACCGTTAGCAAACTCGCAGGCGACTCGGACGGCGCAAGAATGGATGCTGGCTGGTTCGAAGAAGTGGATAAGCCAAACGTCGGAGCGACCGGAAGGCTCGGCTCCGCCGCACTCGGTTGCGCATGGCTCTCGGGGGACGCTGTCGCGGGGGGCGTTGCCGGCGTCGTGCGGGCTGGCTCGGTCTTTTTCAACCATGGCGCAACCAGCGGCGTTTCCACAGGCGGCTTCACCGCGACCGGCTTCGCCGGCAACAAAGAATCGTTTGGCTTCGCGCGCGCGCCAAGCAACGCGGCGGAGTCAAGCGGCGGTGGAACGATCGAAGCCGC
>CAZGBQ010000379.1:0-2516 GCA_964524045.1 uncultured Acidobacteriaceae bacterium | reverse complement strand
AGCTAGACTAGCTAGTCTAGCTAGCGTGGAGCGAGGCTCTTGAGGAACACTGGATCAGGTTTATTCCCCAATAGACCAATCCAATTTTCCGAAGGAGCCTCACATGACACAACTACGACAACGATTCATCGAGGACATGCAGTTGCGTGGCCTGGCCGCCACGACACAGCGAAATTACATCCACTATGTGGCTGATTTCGCCAAGTTCTACCATACCAGCCCGGAACATCTTGATCTGGAAGCAGTGCGGCAGTACGAACTCTATCTACTCAATGAAAAGAAGCTTTCGCCGGAGAGCATTAACTGCTTCGTGTCGGCTGTCCAGTTCCTGTATCTGGTGACGTTGGAAATGCCCTGGGGCAAGGAGTGCTTTCCCCGCGTACGGCGCCCCGACAAACTTCCCGTCGTACTCAGCCCGGAGGAAGTCAGCCAGTTCTTCGAACATATCCATTATCTGCGGGACCGGGCTGCGCTGATGCTCTGCTACGGCGCCGGCCTGCGCATTTCCGAAGCCGTGAGTGTCAAGATCAGCGACATCGATTCCCAGCGGAGGCTGATCCGTATCGTGCAAGGCAAGGGGAAAAAGGATCGCTACGTCATGTTATCTCCACGGATGTTGGCCGTGCTGCGAGCCTATTGGCGAGCGGAGCGCCCCAAAGACTACCTGTTCCCCACCTGGCGCCAGGGCCGGCACATCACCTGCGGGACGCTGGCCCTGGCCTGCCGCAACGCCGCTGAAAACGCAAAAATCCCCAAACGCATCACCGCCCACACGCTCCGCCACAGCTTCGCCACCCACCTGCTGGAAGGCGGAACCGACTCCCGCGTGATCCAAGCCTTGCTTGGCCACAGCCGCATCGAAACCACCGCGCGCTACATGCGCGTGGGAGCGCACGTGGTTGCCGGAACGCCCAGCCCGCTGGACGCGCTGGCGCCTGCGCCGAAGCCCAAGCGCCAAGCGGCGAAGTAATTCGCCATGCCCCGGCCAGCCCTCGAGCTGGCTGACATCTTTCGACAGCACGGGGAAGCCTACCGCGCCGCGCACGCGCTGCCGCTGCAACAGTTGCGCGTCATGCGGGCCATTGAAACCTGCCGCACCGCGGCCCTGGGCGGCCACGTCGAAAAGTGCAGCCACTGCGACCATACGCAGATCAGCTACAACTCCTGCCGCAACCGGCATTGTCCCAAGTGTCAGAACTCGGACCGTGCCCAGTGGCTCGAGCAACGACAAGCCGAACTGTTGCCTGTCGAGTATTTCCACGTCGTGTTTACGGTGCCCGAAGAGATTGCTGCTCTGGCCTTTTACAACCCGCGGACGGTCTACGGCATTCTCTTCGACGCCACCGCCGAAACTCTCACCACCATCGCGCGCGATCCCAAACACCTCGGAGCCGAGATCGGCTTCTTCGCCGTGCTACACACTTGGGGGCAAAACCTGCTCCATCACCCGCATCTACACTGCGTTGTTCCCGGCGGCGGCCTTTCCCCTGACCGGCAGCGCTGGATCGCTTGCCAACCCGGATTCTTTCTCCCGGTCCTGGTGCTCTCGCGCCTGTTCCGCCGCTTGTTTCTCCAAGCTCTAAAGGAAGCTTTTGATAAAGGCCAGCTGCAATGGTTTGGCGAGTTGACACATCTGCGGCAACCAGAAGCTTTCGCCGCCTACCTGGAACCGCTGCGCCAAGCCGATTGGGTGGTCTATGCCAAACCGCCTTTCGGCGGCCCGCGACAGGCGCTGGCCTATCTCGGCCGCTACACCCATCGCGTGGCCATTTCCAATCAGCGGCTCATCGCTATGGACCAGGATCAGGTCGCCTTCCATTGGAAGGACTATCGCCATCCGGAGAAGATCAAGCAGATGACGCTCCAGGTCGACGAGTTTATCCGCCGCTTCCTGACGCACGTGCTGCCCCCACGATTTCCGCGCATTCGCCATTTTGGCTTCCTGGCCAATCGCCACCGAAAACAGAACCTGGTGCTTTGCCGAAAGCTGCTCACCACGCCCGCCGGCGAGGTATTGCCTTTACGCGAAGATTGCCTGGCCTTGTCGGTTACGCTGGCTCCAACACCATCGCTGTACTGTCCCAAGTGCGGCGTCGGTACAATGATCCCCATCGAAATTCTGCCTGCCTACCGTTGGCCCGCACGGCCCACCGACACCTCATGACCCGTCTGTTAGAAATTCGTATGCCAACTCCGCTATCATTTCAGCAGCGGCCGCTACCGTTGTCTTCGCCCAGCTTTCAAACCCTGAAGAACGGCTTCCCTTGGCTTATGCGGCGCCATGTCTCACCTCTGAATGCGGCTCCAACCTCTGCCCACCCGGCCTGCCAACACGAAATCGTCAGCTATCCACCTCGTTATCCTCAACCAGATACTCAGTCGCGCCATACAATCCCCATAGATCAGGCGTCAGCGGTTTAGTTCACCGAACGGTTTCATCACCTTCGCGGCGTGCGAGATCCTCTTCCTCTCGACGCTCAGTTCGCCGCGAAACTGATGAAACCTTTATCAGTCAC
>CAZGBQ010000378.1:0-2535 GCA_964524045.1 uncultured Acidobacteriaceae bacterium | reverse complement strand
AAGGCTATGCCGTCGGCAAGGGCCGCATTCCGCTCGATCATTTCTACCGCCAGCGTATCGAGCCGCCCGCGCGCGGCATCCACGAAGTGCCGCAGCACGGCATGCATCCCGCCGCCGAGCCTTCCGCCCACTGACACCAGTTCCTACTTTCAGTTCTCTGCGACTTCTGTCTCTGCGTCGTATTTCTTGCATGCGACTTTGCCCGCCACGATAGTAGCGACGGGCCCGCCTTTGAAGTGCCGGCCGTCGAAAGGTGAATTGCGAGACTTGCTGGGCGACTCCTGCACGTTATATGTCCACGCGCGTTCGGTCGAGAAAATCGTCAAGTCAGCCGGCTCGCCCGGGGAAATCTTGCGCGCCATTCCCAGAACGCGCGCGGGGCCAGTCGTAAAAAGCTCCACCATCCGCATCAGCGAGATTCGTCTCACGTGCACCAGTTGCTCGAGCGCCAACGCCAGCGCAGTTTCGAATCCCAGAATCCCGAACGGCGCGCGGTCGAACTCCACGTCTTTGAGTGCCGGCTCGTGCGGCGCATGATCCGTCGCAATGGCGTCCACGGTGCCATCGGCCAGCCCTTCGAGCAGCGCTGCGCGGTCTTCGCGCGCCGCCAGCGGCGGATTCATTTTGAACAGCGAATCGTACGTTACATCTTCATCTATAAGCGTGAAATGGTGCGGCGTCACTTCGCAGGTGACGCGCAAGCCGCGCGACTTCGCCCAGCGCACCTGATCCAGCGAAGCCTTGGCCGAAAGGTGCGCGATGTGCAGCCGCGCGCCGGTCAATTCTGCGAGTTGCACGTCGCGCGCCACGCACACCGACTCCGCTGCCGCCGGCATTCCGCGCAATCCGAGCCGCGTCGAACTCACTCCCTCGCGCATCACCGCGCCCGCCGCCAGCGAAACGTCTTCCGCGTGCTCGATTACCGGCAAATCCAGCGACCGGCAATAATCCATCACCTGCCGCGCCAATTTTGCGGTAGCGATCGGCTTTCCATCATCCGAAACCGCGACGATTCCCGCTTCTTTCATTCCTGCAATTTCGGAAATCGCTTCACCCTTGCTGCCCGCCGACGCCGCGCCAATCGGCCACACGCGCACGCTACCCGTGGTCTTCGCGCGATCCAGAATGAATCGTGTCACCGAAGCGTTGTCATTCACCGGCTTCGTGTTCGGCATGCAGCAAACCGCCGTGAAGCCGCCGCGTGCCGCCGCCTTCGTCCCCGTCTCAATCGTCTCTGAAGATTCCTGCCCCGGCTCCCGCAAGTGCGCGTGCAAATCGATGAACCCCGGCGCGACAATCAGTCCGTTCGCATCGAATACCTCGGCTCCCGGAGCAGGGCGCAAGCTCCCCGGCTGCGCAATCTCGGCAATCTTCTCGCCGTCAATGAGAATGTCGCGCGGCGCCTCCGTATTCGTCGCCGGATCGATGACGCGCCCGTTCTTAATCAGAAGCATTAGCGGATTCCTTGGGGCTCGCTTCCAGCGCTGGATGCGTCTGGCCTTCTGTGGCGCCGCTGATTAGTAAGTACAAAATCGCCATGCGCACCGCGACCCCGTTCGTCACCTGCTCCAGCACGCAAGACTGCGGGCCATCCGCGACCTCCGGCGTTATCTCAATCCCACGATTGATCGGACCGGGATGCAGCACAATCGCGTCGCGATTGGCGCACCGCAAGCGCTCCACATTGAGCTGGTAAAGCAAGATGTAATCGTTCGCGGAAAGCGGTGGATCGTCGAGCCGCTCCGTCTGCACGCGCAACATAATAATGACGTGTGCATCCTTCAGTGCTTCTTCCATGTTGTACACGCAGCGAATCGGCGTCCCCGGCGCGATTTTTTCCAGCTCCCGCGGCACCCACACCGACGGCCCGCACAGCGTGAACCGGCAACCGAATTTTCCCAGCAGGTGAATGTTCGAACGCGCCACGCGGCTGTGCAGGATGTCGCCGAGTATTGTCACATTCAGCTTTTCGATGGTCCCCAAGCGGTCGCGAATCGTCAGCGCATCCAGCAACCCCTGGGAGGGATGCTCGTGCGCGCCATCGCCCGCGTTCACAACGGGAATATCCAAGTGCCGCGCCACGTAGTCGCATGCCCCCGAAGCGGAGTGCCGCATCACCAGGCAATCCGGCTTCATCGCGTTCAAGTTGAACGCCGTGTCCAGCAGCGTCTCTCCCTTTTTGATGCTCGAGGCTTCGGCCTGCAGGTTCATGGTGTCCGCGCCGAGCCGCGATGCAGCTGTCCCGAAGCTGATGCGCGTGCGCGTAGAATTCTCGAAAAACGCTAGCGCCACGGTTTTCCCGCGCAGCGTCGCGAGTTTCTTCAAGGGATGTTTCTGAATTTCCTGGAAAGGTTTGCTTTGATCGAGAAGAAATCTGAGTTCGTCCGCCGTGAGCGGTTCGAGAGCGAGCAGATCGCGGAAGCGGTAAGTCAATGTCCTCACTCAAATCATAAATCAGTTCGCATCCTAAAGCGAAAAGTCACTCAACTATTCCACGCGGTCGACCAGCACCACGCGCTCTTCCTTGTCAATCTC
>CAZGBQ010000377.1:0-2542 GCA_964524045.1 uncultured Acidobacteriaceae bacterium | reverse complement strand
GGCCCAGCGGCCAAATCGACCGCCTTTCTTCCGTCCCCGCCGGCGCCACCATCACTGTAACCGAAGCCAAGGGAGTCACCTCTCGCCACGACTTCGGGAAAAAGTGAGACGGTGTCTCGTGATGACCCTGGGCCGATCGCCACGAACCGTAACTGAGGATCCGCCACACGCCTAAGAACCCGAAATCTGAGTGAGGGCAGTAGCGGCCGAGGACTAGGGGACAGCAGCGTACGAGATAGGGCCATAGAAACCCTTCACGAGAAGCAGTGGAGCTTTGTCGGGGTTGTTGAGATCCAGAACGCAGAGTTGCAGGCCTGCGCCCTGTCTATCAAGGACGGTGTAATGTCCGAGTTCCAGTGACCCCATTCCGGTGTGGTCCTGTTTGAGGTCACCACAGAAAAGCAGCAGAAACCTGCTATTAGGCAGCCATGCTCGGACAGAACAACCTTTCTTCTTGTCATGAGTGATCTGGAGAAGACCAGATCCATCGGAATTCATCAGATGTACTTGAGACCGGCCATGAACGACGGCCGTGAATGCGATTTGCTTGCCGTCGGGAGACCACAACGGGTCTGACGACTCCAATTTTGGCCCGGTAAGCCGCCGCCTCTCCGAGCCGTCAGTCTTCATTATGTAGATTCCTTCCTTGCCGTGTTCGACATCGGAAAAGAGAATCTGTTTTCCATCGGAAGACCATTGAGGAGTGGCGAGCGCAAAACTAGCAAGAGGTAATAATTTCGGCGAAGAACTGTCAATGCCCACAGAGTAGATCGCATGTGATTTCTTTTTCCAAGAGAGGAAAATGAGGTGAGAGCTGTCTGGCGACCAAGAAAAACCCGAAAAAGCATACTCTTCGGATAACAGTTTGGGTTCTCCTCGGCCCTCGGAATCAATAATGCAGACGTTGAGTCGCGAGGAAGAAGTTGATTGAAGAGCGAGACAGTCGTAAACGATCCACTTGCCGTCAGGAGACCATTTTGAGAAACCTGCAGCGTTCTGGGCTAATACTTGCGGTGAGGAATCCCCGCCGACATTGGCCACGAGCAGGGGCGAGCCCGACGCACTGTTTGGCCATCCACTGGAAGAAATTCTTTTTCCATCAGGAGACCAGCGAATCCATGGAAGCGGACCGTCTAAGGTAGCGATGAAATGGGGCATGCTCCCATCCACGTTCATTGCATAGAGTTCGTAAGCCGCGGGCAACAGGCAACCCTCACAAGTATCAGATCTGATGTGGATATACGCAATTTTGGACCCGTCGGGCGACAAGACCGGAGAAAAACTATGATTGTCCTGAGTGAGTTGCAATTCACCACTACCACCCGTCTTCGCAGCAAAGATGTTCCTGAAAGTCGGAGCGTCCATCGCGAACGGGATTCGGCTCTGGCGATAATAAACAATACGAAAAGCTGGATAGGACTGGGCATGTTGCTGAGCCGGCTGGGCAGATAAATGGGCCACAAAAAATAGGCCACCAAGTATGCAAGCTGTGGTCACCGCGTTTTGGCGAGCTGCCGAAGATGCGAGGCGATAGCGCAAGGATGCTCGAAAGCTTGCTGCAGCCCAAGGATGCATGTTGATTAGACGAAGGTTGCTGCGCTAGGTCCTTCGATAATCGATGAAAGGGTATGGGGGCGGGTGGGGACCGTCCACTCCTCGAACTGCCGACACAGACTTCCAATTTCTCAACTAAGGGGGGCGTACCTCTCGCGGTTGATTATTAGGCTCTTAACGCCCTTTTCTCTTCAGCTCTTCGTCAGCTTAATCGTGCCGTTGGTGGTCACGACTCTCAATTCCCGTCCGCCTCCGCCCACCTCTCCGGAAAGATTCTTTGAGCTGAGACTCCCTTGCACAGTAATCGGAAAATCCGTGTGAATCTTGCCGTTCGTCGTAGCTGCATGCACTTTGAATGCTGCCGAGGCCGGAAGGGTCACATCCACGCTGCCGTTCGTAGTCTTCACTTCCAATTCGCCATCCCATTTCGCGCTGCCCATGGACACGCGTACTCCGCCATTCGTTGTTCTCGCCGAGGTCCACTCGCTCGTCGAAACCTCCACGTTGCCGTTCGTGGTCGTTGCTTCCACCACGCTGTTCAGGTTGCGGCCAACGACGTTCCCATTCGTCGTCATCGCGTGGAAGCGCACGCCGCGGGGCACTTGCACGTCAAAGTTGATCTTCGCGTGGTGCCAGTTCCATCCTCCAAAGGACTCCGACGAAACTCCACCGCGGTGGCATCGCCCGGGCGCTTTGTCCCTGGCGTACACCGCGCAAATGGTCACACCATCTGAGTATTCCACGACCTCAACGAAGAATTCGCGATCGTCACCAGAGCCTCTGCTCATGCCCGTGGCGTGCGCCTCATCCCCGGAAGCAGCGCTCGCCTCAATCTCCCCGTTTCGGTTGATCACTTCCAGCGTCTGCCCGGCCTTCAGGTGTCCCTGCCAATGAAAATCGTCCGGTGCGAACACGGTTCGCTTCTCGCTCTGTGCCCATGCCGGCGCGCCGCCCGCCAGCGAAATCATCGAGAGACAAAAGGCTGCCG
>CAZGBQ010000376.1:0-2552 GCA_964524045.1 uncultured Acidobacteriaceae bacterium | reverse complement strand
CCACACAAATACTGCCCGCATACGACAGTGACGACCACTTGCATGTCAATGATGCGGGAAACATCGCCCAGGGCAACGCGATTCCCCTTAGGTTGTTCAACGCCCGCTAAATCTTTGGCTACACTTTGAAATCCAGCTCTGGAGTAAATCAACGTTTGGTAAAGGCGTCGAGAGCGGCGCTGAGGCGTTCGAGGCCGGCACGAAGCGTTGGAGTATCGCCACCGATGCCGATGCGGAAGTGCTGCGGCATGTCGAAGAAACTGCCGGGGACGACGGTGGTTTCGAACTTCTCGCGGAGCAGTGTAAAGAAGGCTTCGGGATCGCGGCCATGAGGCAAGCGCGGGAAGACTACGGTGCCAGCAGGCGGGCGAAAGCATTGGAGATCGCGCCGTGAATCGAGGAAAGCATCCAGCAGAGTCCGATTGGCGGCGAGGAGAGAACGCGCTCGGGCGCGCAGCTGTTGCAGGTGATCGAGGGCCATCACGGAGAGGCACTCCGCCGGATGCGCGGCAGTAGCGGCGAAGAGATCGTTGAGTAGCCACATGCGGCGGGCAAGATCGGGCGCAGCGAGAATCCAGCCGCAGCGGAGACCGCTAAGGCCATAAACCTTCGTTAGGCTGCTGGTGACAATGAACGGATTATCTTTAACCGAGGCGATGGCACTGCCGAGCGGAAAACAAAACGGAGCCGCCTTGCCAAAGAGCATCTCGAGATAGACTTCGTCCACTAGAACGCGCACTCCTGCGCGATGGGCCAACTTTCCGATGGCGCGAAGCATTTCCGCGGAGAGGAGCGCGCCGCTGGGATTGTGCAGATTGGTGAGCACGATGAGGCGCGTGGCTGGAGTGATGGCGCGCTGCAATTCATTGAGATCGATCGCAAATCGCGATTCGAAGCGGCGCGGGAGGCGCTTCACGCGCGCACCAAGATAGTTGACGACGTCAACGAGCGGGCCATAGGCAGGCTGCTCGAGGAGGACCTCGTCCCCCGGTTCGAGGACGGCGGCCATCGCGAGGTGATTCGCCATGGAGGTGCCAGCCGCGGCGACGATGCATTCTTCGGGGGCACCCGTGTGCAAAGCGAGACGCACCTGCAACGGCTGGTAGCCGTAGTTGCCGGGAGCGGTGATTTCCAACTCGTCGAGGCGAAACGGAAATTCCTCATGGGGCACGCCCATCAGGCCGCTGGTGGCAAGATTGTACTTCGCGTGCGAATGGGTCTTCGCCCACTCCATGTACAAGGAACGCTTTGCGCGAGATGGCTCGCTCATGTGGCGTTGGCTCCCTGTTGTCTTGCCCGCCAGAAAAAGTATACGGGGAGTCCGGCCAGAGCGATGCCCAGGCCGATGAACGAGCGACGCGGATCGTGTATAAACGTGATGATCACGACGAGCCACATGACGGCGACGAAGAGCAGGGTGGTCCAGGGATGGCCGGGAACGCGATAGTCGATGCCTGATGAAGCCGAAGAGGCTTCGCGGCGCCGTAGCCGAAGGAGACAAAGAGCGGTCAGCCCCCAGAAAATCGCGTCCATGGCGATGACATAGTTGACGACTTGCGCGTAGGTTCCTGTGAGGGCAATCACGATGGCCCAAACGCCTTGCAGGGCGATAGCGATGACCGGAACGCGCGTGCTGGGATGCACCCACGCGACGCTGCGAAAGAAGACCCGGTCTTCGGCCATGGCGAAATAAACTCGGGGCGCAGTCAGCATGGATTGGCCGAGAAATCCGAAAGCCGAAAGCGCAATGCCCGCGGCAATAAATGTTGCGCCGCGAGGACCGAGCGCGGCACGCATGACCGCCGAAGCGGGCGTGGTGGTCGCGGCGAGTCCCGCTGGACCGAGCGCGCGCACATAAACAAAATTCACCGAAGCATAGACCGCGATGACGCCGAGAACGCCGAGGACCAGTCCGCGCGGAAGTGTTTTCCGCGGATCACGAACCTCGCCTCCCAGGAAACTGGAGGTCTGCCATCCGCCGTAGGCAAAGAGCACAGGAGTCATCGCGGAGCCGAAAGCGAGCACAAGATTTAGGGAAGGCGGCTGATCGAGAAGCGGGTGCAAGGAAATTTGCGAAGGTCCGCCGCGAAGAAAGCTGCACAGCTCGAGAACACCTATGGCGGCGATTGCGGTTAGCGTCAGCACGGATTGCACGCGGCTTCCGGCGCGGACGCCGAGGCAGTTGATGGCCGTGAGCAAGGCGAGCGCAGCGACGGCGATCAGCGAAGCGTTGATTGGCCAGCGCGTGAGTTCGAGAAAATAGCGCGCAAAGGTGACGGCGACGGCCGCCATGCCGCCGGTCTGAATCACTAGAAGCAACACCCAGCCATAAAGAAAGGCAACACTCGGATGAAGCGCTTCGCGCAAATAAGCGTACTGGCCGCCAACCACGGGCAAACGCGCGGCCAGTTCGGCGTAGATGAACCCGCCAAGGAGCGCAACCACGCCGCCGACAATCCACGCGGCAAGAATCAGAAAAGGAGTATGGACGCGTTCTGCGACGAGGTACGGATTGATGAAAATTCCCGCGCCAATGATGCCGCCCATGACGG
>CAZGBQ010000375.1:0-2568 GCA_964524045.1 uncultured Acidobacteriaceae bacterium | reverse complement strand
GTCATCACTTTTTCGTACGGGTCGACTTCGCGAATGTACCAAAGCCTGGTCACCAGCAGCCCCCGGTCCGTGCAAGCCACCATCTTTTCCACCGACGAATTGCCGCCATCGAACACCAAATTCATCGGCGCTTCACCATATTCGTTGGGCAGCGCAAACCCATGTCCCGTCGGCTTCTTGCGCGCAGCTTTCGCTGATGCACGCGAATACACCAGGTTCTTCGGCACGCCGCGCTCCACCAGCAACACCTTTTGTCGCGCCATGCCCTCGCCGTCAAACGGCGCGCCCTGCTGCAGCGGATGAAAAACGTCGTCGCTGAGATTGATATTCTTCCCGAAAACCTGCTTTCCCATTCGGTCATTCAGGCACGATCGCTTGTCTTCCAGCGCCGTCGCCGCAAAATCGTAAAAAAGAAATCCCAGAAGGTCTAAGACGGCCGCCGGCTCGAGGATCACTGTGTAGCGCCCAGGCTGCAACTCCTTGGCATTCGCGGCCAAATGCGTCTTTTCGCTTGCCCTTTCGGCGAGCTTCTGAGGATCTATCACGCGCACGTCCGCACAATCCGCCTTAGCCCAGCTTGCCGCCGGTTCTTCCTGCATCGTAATGGAGAATTGCGCGTGAGTGTCGCGGTAGGCAGCTAACAGCCCTCGCGAGTTGCCCACCGCGGTTTGGTGCTGTCCGCTCGAGAAAATTCCGGCCGCCACTTGGCCCTTTTTCACCGCGAGATCGCAAGCCCGCCGCACCGCCCGCGCGCGGTCTTCCGGCGTCAGCTTTGCGGTGGCGTTAACAAATCGGTTTACGGCGCGATAGCGCTGCTTTCCCGTCATCGGTAGAAGTCGTGGATCTTTGGGCTGGCTATGCGCCAGGGAAAGTGAAGCCTCAATCGTCGCGCGAAGCGAATCTTCATCCAGCCGGTTGGTGTTCGCGCGCGCGGTGCGCCCATCGATAACCGTGCGCACCGAAACGGTCACGCCATGTTCAAAAACATTCTGGTGAATGCCGTTGTTCGCGAACCGCGTCAGCGCGTCCGCAGCTTCATCCGCGTGGACTTCCGTCTCTTCTGCGCCGGTCGATTTCGCCAACCGCAACACCGTTTCGACGATGCCGCACAATTCGCGTTCCGGCAAAAGCCCCGCGCGTTCCGCGATCTTTCCCGCCATCTGTTTTTTCGCGCTCGCAGCCATCTTCATTGTTTGGAGAACGCCGTTCCGATTCGCACGTTCCGGAATCGCGCCGGTGCGGCACCATGCCCTGTTCCCATAGTCTGCATCGGCTGTCCCTTCCCACAGTTCGGCGTGCCCCACAGCGTCCAATGCTCGAACTTGCAGATCGCGTCGCACGAATTCCAGAATTCCGTCGTAATGCCGCTGTAGCTTGGATTTTTCAGCATCCTCACTTTTTTTCCGCCCTTAATTTCCCAGCCGATTTCCGTGGAAAACTGAAATTGGTAGCGCCGGTCGTCGATGGACCACGACCGGTTTGTGTCCATCAAAACCCCTTCTTGTGTGTCTGCAATTAGATCGTCGTAGTCCCATGTGCCGGGCAGCAGGCTCACGTTAGTCATGCGAATGATCGGCAGGCGGTTCCAGCTTTCCGTGCGCATCGTGCCGGAGGAGCGCTCCAGGCCGATGAGGTGCGCCGTCTCGCGGTTCGACAAATAGCCGCGGAATTTTCCGCCTTCGATAATGTCCGTGCACTGCGCGGGAACGCCCTCGTCATCGTATGCAAACGTCCCAAGTCCTGGCCCATGATCCAGCCGCGCATCTGCAACCACATTCACAATGCTCGAGGCATATTTCAGCTTGTTCACCTGATCGAGCGTCAGAAAACTCGTCCCCGCAAAATTCGCTTCCTGCCCCAAAACGCGATCCAGTTCGATGGGATGCCCGACGGACTCGTGAATCTGCAATCCGAGCTGATTCCCCGCAAGGATCAACGTACCAATCTTCTCCGGACACTGCGCCGCCGCATGCAGTGCGGCTGCTTCTTCCCCAACCCGCGACGCATGCTTCACGAGGTCGAGCGACTCGATCAATTCGTACCCTTCCAGCGCATGCTGCCCACCAAAACTGTTGGGATACGAGCGTTTTTGTATTTCTCCACCTTGAAACGAAGTCGCGCCGATTCCGCATCCGGAAATCACCTTGCGCTGATGAATCCGCGAACCGATGCTCGACGCAAACCACGAATCGATCTTGCGAAACTGCATGTTCGTTTCCGTCAGAGTAACGCCCTTTACTTTGCGCATTTCGCCGTCGGCGACAAGCAATAATGCAAGCTGTGTTTCGAGAGGAATTTCGAAGGGATCTTTGCGGAAAGGACTCTGCCAGCTATCGACGTAAGCTTTCTCAAGCGCAAGCACCACCTCGGTGCGTTTTGCCAGCGCCGAAGCCTTTGCAATGGAAACCGCTTGCACAGCGCATGCGGCAACGCCTTCTCGCGTCAGCCGGTCCGTGGATGCGAATCCCCACGCGCCGTTCGCCAGCACGCGGATGCCGATGCCAATCGATTCACTCTGCGCCAGGGTGCCGACCTGCCCATTTTTTGTCGTCAGGTCGCGCTGCCGCA
>CAZGBQ010000374.1:0-2602 GCA_964524045.1 uncultured Acidobacteriaceae bacterium | reverse complement strand
GCATCCCCTTTATTTGCCACAGTTCCCAAAACCCGCTCTTGCAAGCCCTTTGCTTGCCACACTTCGTGCCCCCTGCCCCCAATGCAGGCTCTGCCTCTTCCTTTCATCGTTCTCATACCTCTCTCAAGGAAAAACGCTATGAATAAGCCAAAACGCTCGCGTTCCCGCGTCGCCTCCGACGAATCCGCACTTTGTCAATTCTCTTTCGCCGATGGCCGCACCTGCCGCATGTTCCGCCAGCCCGATCATCCTTCTCTTTGTATCTTCCATGCCCGCGCCGAGCGCCAAATTGTCGAATCCGACCGCTTGGGTTCCGAGCTCGCTGCCACTCTCACCGGCAAGTTCATGACCGCCACGGATATCAACTTCGCGCTCGGCAAGCTCTATCAGGCCATCGCGCAAAACCGCGTCCCGCCGCGTATTGCCTCCAACCTGGCCTTCGTCGGCAAACTCCTGCTCCTCTCGCTCCACAGCCTTAAGGACGAATTCAAATTCAAATACGAATTTGAACAATGGATCGAAATGGAGCGCGCCTCCAGGTCCCTCTCGAGTCCTCCTTCCCTTAGCCCTCCCGGCCAGCAATCCACGGCCGTTTCTTCCGCTTTGCGCGGTGACCAGGCGCCCGCCGTCACCGAGGAAGGCGCAGCCGCGGTCGGCCCCGGCCAGGAAAGCGCAGGAGATCCCTCGTGACGCCGGGCCACGCTTCAGTCGCAGCCGCTGGATACCGGTCACGCGGCGCCGATCTCCGGTCTCTGTTCTCTGATTTCGCACCGGAGAATGCTCGTCACATTGCGCCCGCCAACTCCGTGCGCTACAGTGAGCCTCGGACTATGAGCTACGGCACGCTCCCCTCCCGGTTTCTGAATGCCGTCGACAATCTGCCGAATCCGCGCGCCCAAATGGTCCGCCGCGACGGCCGATGGGAAACCGTCTCCTCGCAGGAACTCCTCCGCCGCGTCGCCGGTCTCTCCTCCGCATTAGTCGAATTAGGCGTGAAGCCCGGTGATCGCGTCGGCCTTTTTTCTACCAATCGCCCCGAATGGCACACCGCCGATTTCGCCATATCTGGCGCTGGAGCGATCACGGTTCCCGTCTACTTCAACGAATCGCTCGACCGCATGACCTACATCCTCAGGCATTGCGGCGCCAAAGTGATTTTCGTCGTCGGCAAACCGCAGCTCGAGAAACTCTTGTCCATCCGCAACAATCTTTCTGAACTTGAAAACGTCATCGTCGCCGACGGCGGCGAACAAGTGCCAACCGAATGCCTCCGGTACGAAACGTTAATCGCGTCGGCCGGGCCCGCTGACATTTCCAATTACCGCCAGCGCGCTTCGCAGGTTCTGCCCGGGCAGCTCGCCTCCATCATTTACACTTCCGGGACCACCGGCGAGCCCAAAGGCGTGATGCTCACCCATACAAACCTTACCTCCAACGTCACCGACGTGGGTGAGGATTTCCACCTCAATCCCGCCGGAGACATTGCGCTTTCATTTCTTCCTCTTTCGCACGTCTATGGGCGCGTCGTGGATTACATTTACATTTTTCAGGGTTGCCCGCTCGCTTACGTTCCGGCCGTCGACGAAGTCGCTCAGGCGCTCGTGGAGGTTCGCCCAACCATCACCGCGGCGGTGCCGCGCTTCTTTGAGAAGATCTACGTGCGCCTCGTCGAGCAGGGCGCCAAAACTACGGGCCTGAAGCGCAAGATTTTCGACTGGGCAATGAAGATCGCCAGTCAGTCCGTGCATTGGAAAGCCAGCGGCGGCCATGCCAGCCTGGCGGTGAAGCTGCAATGGCTGCTGGCGGACCAGTTGGTCTACAAAAAACTGCGCGCGGGATTGGGTGGACGCCTGCGCCAAGTCGGCTCCGGGGGGGCGCCGCTCTCCAAAGAGCTGGCAGAATTTTTCTGGGCCGTTGGCGTGCCGATCTATCAGGGCTACGGCCTGACGGAAACTTCTCCCGTCGTCTCCAACAATTTTCCGGAGAATCGCGTGGGCAGTTCCGGCAAAACGATTCCCAACGTTCACGTGCGCATCGCTGAGGATGGAGAAATCCTGGTCAAGGGCCCTTGCGTGATGCAGGGCTACTACAAGAATCCGGAGGCTACTCGCGAAGTGCTTACAGAAGACGGCTGGTTCCGCACCGGCGACATCGGCTATCTGGATGCCGACGGCTATCTCTTCGTCACGGATCGAAAGAAGGATCTGCTCAAGACTGCCGCCGGGAAATTTGTCGCGCCGCAACCCATCGAAAATGCCTTGAAGACCAGCCCATACATCCTGAACGCCATGGTCGTTGGGGATAAACGAAAATTTGTCGCCGCGCTGATCGTCCCCAATCCGGCCACGGTATCAGCGCGACTGGCGGACGAAGGCCTGAAATTTTCTTCCAATTCCGAACTGGTCGCTCATCCGCGGACGCACGCAATCATTGAGGAGGAAATCAAGCGCCTCACCGCGCATCTCGCGCAGTATGAAACCATCAAACGCTTCGCACTGCTCCCCGAGGATTTCACGTTCGACAATGGCAGCCTTACCTTTACGCTCAAGCTCAAACGCCGCGTCGTCGAGGAAAAATATCGCAGCGTCATCGATTCGCTCTA
>CAZGBQ010000373.1:0-2611 GCA_964524045.1 uncultured Acidobacteriaceae bacterium | reverse complement strand
CATCCCACTTCGACAACGTGTTCGAAACCCAACCCACATAATAAAGATTGCCGTCGATGTACAACGGACCCTCCGGCCCGAGAACGCCGTTCACAATGGTAGTTTCATCGGCGGACGCCGCTTTTACCGCCAACATCGCACCAATGATGCAGCAGACAATTCTGTTCGCCTTCATCTTCGGTTCCTTTGGGTTCGCAAAATGTCTATTCAGCGGGAATCTTCAGCCCCGCTTTGCGCAGTCCGTCGAGCAGATGCTCAGTGAGTTCAGCGTCAAGCCACTTGCCGAATTCCTCTCGCGCCGTCGCTCCGAAGTTCGGCACCAGCGCGTGAAGTTCCCGCAAAGTCGCGCTCGCGCACTCCTGTTCGCCGAGCTGCCCATAGACAGCAGCCAGGTACACGAGCGGCCAATGGTAGGCGGGCATGTTGACCTTCAGCGCGCTTGCCAGTGCGCCGCGATAGTCATGCCTGCGGTAGGCATCGCAAAAGGCGACATAGTGATACCAGCCCGCATGATGCGGGTTGAGCTGCATCGCTCGTTCCACGATGCGCAGGCCGTATTCCCAATCACCGGCATAAGCGATCATGTTTCCGAGTATTGCCGCGGTGGAGGAATCCATGCGATTCAGAGCGAGGGCGCGCTCCGCTGCTGCGCGGAAGGCCAGATAGTCTTTCTGGAAGAACAAGGAGGTCGCCAATGCGCAGTGAGCGAAGTGGCTGGTCGGCGCGGCTGCGACTGCTCGTTGCGCGGCAGCCCGGGCGCGCCCTACCGGATCGGGCTTCAGGTTGTAACCGAACGCGTACTCGTGCCAGTAGATGAACGCCAGTTCCGCGAGGCAGTTACTGTGATCGGGCGCGACGGCCACGGCCGCTTCGAGTATGTCGCGAACTTCCGCGTGCTCTCCGGGAGTCATGCGCTCCCAGTAGCCGAACGTGCGGAGCATAGCCTCGTGCGGGGAATATTGACCGGCGATTCTGCCGCGCAGCGACTCGCTCATGCTATGCACCAGTGCGCCGTACTGATCGGCAACGGTCGAAACAATCCGCGGAACCAGATCGTCCTGTAACTCAAAAATGGATTCCGGACTAAAATTGCGTTCGTAGTTCTCGGCCCAAAGATGAGCGCCTGACATCGTATCAACGAGCTGCACCGCCAAACGCAACTTCGTTCCCGCCTGGCGAAGGCTTCCCTCCATGACAAAGCGCGCGCACAGTTCCTTGCCGGCGGAACGAACGTCGACCGACTCATTGGCATAACGCAGAGTCGAACTGCGCGCGATCACCTTGAGATAAGAGAAGCGCGACAAGCCGGTAACAATCTCCTCAGTGATTCCCTCGGTCAGGGCGGTGAGATCGGCGTTGCTTCCGCTATATTTAAATGGCAACACCGCGACCCAGAAGCCTTCGTCCGCCCGAACGGCTCCCGAGTCGGACGCCTTCACGTCAGCAGGCGCTCCCGGTTTGTCAGCAATCTCCAGCCCCGCTTTGCGCAAGCCGTCGATGAAATGCTTCCCGTAATCGGGCTCCCACCATTTCTCGACATCCTTGCGTACGGTATCGGCGAAGTCCGGCCGCAGTTTGAGCAGATCCAGCAGGGCTTTACTGGCCGCATCACGTTCTCCGAGTTGCCCGTAGCAAGCGGCCATTCCTGCGTGCATACCCCAGTGACCCGGCAGATTGCTTTTGAGTAGAAAATCTAGTGCGTCGCGGTAATTGCTTTGCCGGTATGCGCTGTAGAAGTCCGCATACCAATACCAGCCGGGATGGCTGGGATTCAGTTGCTTGGCACGCGCTGCGAGCTCAAGCCCACGCTCCGAGTCGCCTGCATACGTGAGTAACTCACCCACGAAAGCGATGGAGTTACCATCCATGGGGTTCAGGGCAACGGCCCGCTCTGCTGCATTGCGGAAACTTTGAAATTCCTTTTTGAAAAACAGCGCCTGAGCCAGACTGAAATAGGCAAGATGATTCGATGGCTCGGCCTCAACAGCCCGTCGCGCGGCGGATAATCCACTCGCCAGGGAATCAGGCTGAAGGTTGAATCCTTGCGCGTGGTCCTGGACGCAGAGTAACGCCAGCATCGCCCAGGCATCGGCATAAGTGGGCGCCGTTCGCACCGCTTGCTCAAGGCCGGATCGTGCAAGGGCAAGATCTTCGTGGGTTACTCGCTCGAAGTAGCCAAAGCTGCGCAGCACTGCTTCGTACGTACTCAACTGCTCGGGAGGGCGACTGCGGACAGCCTTACTCAGGCTCCGGGGCAGAATCCCATTCATATCGGCAACCGTCGAAACAATCCGCGGAACCAAGTCGTCTTGCAGCTCGAAAACCGCTTCCGGACTAAAAATGCGTTCATAGTTCTCAGCCCACAGATGAGCGCCGGTCTTCGCATCAATCAGTTGGACCGCGAGGCGCAGCTTGGTCCCGGCCTGGCGCAGACTACCTTCCATGACATAACGGGCGCCTAATTCTTTGCCAGCGGAACGAACGTCAACCGACTCACTGGCGTAACGCGCTGTCGAACCGCGCGCGATCACCTTGAGATAAGAGAAGCGCGACAGACCGGTCACGATCTCCTCGGTTAATCCTTCTGCCAACGCCGTGAGATCGGCATTGC
>CAZGBQ010000372.1:0-2613 GCA_964524045.1 uncultured Acidobacteriaceae bacterium | reverse complement strand
GGCTATACGCCAGCTCCGCTTGCCTTTTCATGCGCTCTTTCGATTTCCTTTGTGTTGCCCGGTAAGGGCACAATCATCGAAACGGTCTGCTTGTAGTGCCGGTACGCATCCCCGTGGTACCGAACGAGGTCGCGCTCCTCGAAGAAGATGCCCACAAAGATGTAACCCGTCGTCATCGCTGCGAATAGCAGATGTCCGGACGTCATTTGCGGCGTGGCCCAGAAGGCGACGATGAAGCCCAGGTAGATGGGGTGGCGCACACATTTATAGAGGCCTGGGGTCACGAATTTCGGGGTCCGGAACGATTTGCTGCCGGCATACTCATAGACCTGTTGGAGTCCGAATAGCTCGAAATGGTTGATCAGGAAAGTTGCAATCAGCACGATGAGCCATCCCGTCAGCGAAAGAGCTCCGAGGAATATCGCAAAGGCGCCGTTCGGGACGCTCCAGATGACGGCGGTCATCGGCCGCCAAAGCCAAAACATGAGATAGAGGATGAGACTGGCGAACAGAACAAAGGTGCTCCGCTCCACCGGCTTGGGAACGATTCTGGTCCACCAGTTCTTGAAGCCCTGCCTTGCCATGATGCTGTGTTGCATGGCGAAGAGTCCCAGCAGCGCGGAATTGATCAAAATGGCGGCTCCGGGCGAGCCCGGCTCCCCGGAGTCGATGGATTTAGGAACCACAAAGTTGCCCACAAATCCAATCGCGTAAAGAAAGCTCACGAAGAACGCGACGTAAGCGAATGCGCCATAAAGAACCGCCGAAAGTTTTCCCATGGATAGCAATTTCTCCTTGCAAGGATTCTGCGATGCGGAGGACGCGCAGACAATGGATTCGGGATGAGGCGGAGGTGAGTTCTCGCTGAGGAACGTATAATGCTCCCTGTGACCGGATTTCGATTCGACGCGTTCGAACTGGATATCGAAAACGCCGAGTTGCGCCAGAACGGCAGGGCGGTCAAGCTCCAACTGCAACCCTTCAAGGTGCTCGCCTTCCTGGTGGCCCGCGCCGGGCACACCGTCACTCGTGATGAGATTTGCCGGCACGTTTGGGCCGGCGATACGTTTGTCGATTACGAGCAGGGACTGAACTACTGCATCCGGCAGATCCGCGCCGCCCTTGGCGAGGACGCGGCCAAACCGCGGTACATCGAGACCTATCCGCGCCGAGGCTACCGTTTTTTGAGTCCGGTAGTGGAACTGCCTCCGGCAGAATCCAAATCTGAAGATCGGATCATGTTGGCCGTGCTTCCGCTGGAGAATCTCAGTGGGGATCAGGAACAAGAGTATTTTGCGGACGGCCTGACGGATGAACTCATCACCGAGGTCAGTTGTCTCAGCCCGCAGCGGTTGAGAGTCATTGCGCGGACCTCTTCCGCGCAATACAAGCGCACGACGAAACGGATCGACCAGATCGGCCGCGAGCTGGGAGTCGACTATATCGTCGAAGGCTCCGTCCGGCGGAACAGCGACCGCGTGCGAATCACCGCCCAATTGATCCGTGTGAGCGATCAGACGCACGTGTGGGCGCATAGCTACGAACGGCAATTACAGGACGTGCTCCTGCTTCAGAGTGAGGTGGCCACGACCATCGCCGCGGAAGTTCAGGTAAAACTTGTCCCGCAGCAGAAGCCGCCGGACGTATGGGAGCAGAGGGTCCATCCGGAGGCCTACGAGGCTTGCTTGAAAGCCCGATTCCTGTGGGGACGCAGAACTGGTGACGATCTTTACCGGGCGCTCGAGTTTTTTTCGAAGTCGATCGAGAAGGCGCCGAATTACGCGCCCGCGTTCGCCGGGCTGGCGGATACCTACCTTGTGATGCTGGATCATCGCCAGATCGCGCCCCACGAGGCGCTGGCGCTGGCGATTTCGGCGGCCACGAACGCTCTCCGGCTGGATGAGCGGCTGGCCGATGCTCATACTTCGCTGGGGCATGCGAAGCTGCACGAACTCGCGTGGGACGCAGCCGAACGGGAGTTTCAGAGGGCGATCCAGTTGAATCCGGGGTACGCTCCGGCCTATTTTTACTACGGGAGCCTTCTGACAGGACGCGGCCGCTTCGAAGCGGGAATCGCCGCGGCGCGCGAGGCCGTGAAACTCGACCCTGTTTCCACCGCAGCCGAAGCAAGACTCGCAAGGCTCCTGTACATCGCCGGTCACTTGGATGAAGCATTAGCGTCAAACCGGAAGGTCATCGAAATGGCGCCGGACCTGCCAATCGCCTACGACGACTTGGGTCGGATTCTGCTAGCCCAAGGCGCTCACTCCGAGGCGATCATCGCGTTAGAGAAAGCCGTTTCGTTCTCCAATCGAAGCGGGCGATATCTCGCGTCTCTTGGATATGCCTTGGGATGCATTGGCAAGATGGATTTGGCCCGCGATATCCTCGCCGAGCTCACAGCTTCGTCCGAGCAAAGACATGTCGAGTCGTTCGACTTCGCCTTGGTTCACGCAGGGCTGGGCGAGCGAGCTCAGGCGATCTCCTGGCTGGAGCGGGCTTGCGCGAAGCGCGACTCTCATCTCCCGCTTCTCGGAGTTGATCCGCGTCTGGCAGGCCTTCTGACGGAACCGCGGTTTGAGGCCTTGCTGAAAAGCGTTGGGCTCAACCAAA
>CAZGBQ010000371.1:0-2616 GCA_964524045.1 uncultured Acidobacteriaceae bacterium | reverse complement strand
AGTACGCGCATGGCCTTGGCGCGATTCTTGATTTGCGACTTTTCGTCCTGCTGCGAAACCACAAGGCCCGTGGGGATATGCGTGATGCGCACCGCAGAATACGTCGTGTTGACCGACTGCCCGCCTGGACCGGACGAGCAGAATGTATCGATGCGCAGGTCCTTCGCTTCGATTTTGATGTCGATTTCATCGGCCTCAGGCAGCACAGCGACCGTAGCCGCGGAAGTATGGATGCGCCCTTGCTGTTCGGTCGCGGGAACGCGCTGCACGCGATGCACTCCGCTTTCGTATTTCAGCTTGGAATAAACCTTGTTGCCCTGAATGGCCGCGACCACTTCCTTCATGCCGCCAAGAGAAGACGGCGAGCTTTCGAGAATTTCCACTTTCCAGCCCTGTGTTTCCGCATAGCGCGAATACATGCGAAAAAGCTCCGCGGCGAAGAGCGCGGCTTCGTCGCCGCCGGTGCCGGCGCGGATTTCGATGAGCACGCTCTTTTCATCGTTGGGATCTTTCGGGAGGAGCAGCACTTTCAATTCGCGCTCGACCGTCTCCTTGCGAGCCGCGAGCGCCTTTTCCTCTTCGTGCGCCATCTGCTTCATCTCGGGGTCTTCCGCTTCGAGAAAAAGCTGGTGCGCCCCTCCGAGATCTTTCTCAATCTGTTTGTACTCGCGGTGCTTGGCGACGATTCCCTCGAGCTCCGCGTGCTGCTTGGCGATTTTCTGGAAACGCGTGGAATCGCTGACCACTTCCGGGGAAGAGAGCTGTTGCGTCATCTCTTCGTAGCGCGAATCGAGTTGGTCCAATTTTTCAGTCAATGTCAGAACGGCCATAGCAAATCCTTTTTGGAAAACCGAAATTAGATAATCGAGCAGGGAAAGAGGTACGGCGCTCCGCTGCGGGAGCGAAAGGCGAGTCAGCTAATAAAAAGCCTTATTCATTGCGCTTATTATACCTCAACACGCAAAGCGTCGAGCAGATCCTGTCGCTCTGAGTTGTTAGATGCTTGGGAGCCCAAGAGAATTCGCTGGCAAAAGCAGCGTCGGATTGGCTGTGAATCTCTCCGCCCTATCTGGGAGGGCCGGGATCGGCGCCAAACCTCTGCCGATTCCGAACCTTAGACATTGCCCTGAAAACCGCTAATCCGGCGACGAGCAGGACAAGCGTTCCCGGCTCCGGGACATGCACTGGGGGATGATGCGGATGTTTCGACGGTCCTCCGCCGGGGAATATCGGCACCACCGGCGGGAAAATACCTGAGCCGCCGCCGGGAGTGAAAATTAGGGGCGGCACGCCATCAGGCGGAGGCGGCGGAATAAGAGGCGTGTCGAATGTCACTGGGGTTGGCTCCATCGGGGAGTTCGGTGGCCGAGGCGATTTGGAGACCAGATTACCGCACCGCGTCCGCACCGCATTCTCTCCATCGCTGAGCAGAGGTTCACCTTCTGCGAGATGCAGCTCTCGCCTGGTCCAGTAAATATTGCCGCCCACTCGATAGGAAACGTGCAAAGACAGCGGCTTATTGAGCCGAATGAGATGCAGCTTCTCCAATTTCAAGACGGAATAGTGTTTTGCGACTGCCGGGTCGCTGTTAATTGCTTCTCTGACTTCTCGCAGATTGTGCACGCCACCGGGAACAACGGAATAAGGAAAGATGGGCCGATCCGATTGCGCCGATCTCCACGCAGTGCTAAAAGCAAAGGCGTCCATAGGCGGGTTTTGCACGAGATCAGAAAAGCCTGGCCCAAGATCTTGCGTCGACTCCGACAGGCTGAAAGGGGAAAAGCTCGCAAAAAAAGACAGTAGAAGCCCCGTTAGCAGGACGGCCAGTGCCGTCCCACGCCGATTGCCAAGAGCCCTTTTGGCGAATCTCAGGTACCCGTGGAGCCTTCTTCCCATGTCCCCTTACTTGGAGTTTCGCGGAGGCTCAAACTCGTAGAAGTCACAGAAATGCAATTCGGTATCCAGGGTTCGGAGCGCACGGAGAAGACGGATCTGCTCTAGGCTAAAGTCCATGGAATCTGTTAATTATGTGCTTGGCTAGACCTCCGAGATTTCCTCTACAGGCGCCGAATGTCACCATTTGGAGACGAAAGAAAAGGAAAACCTAGTCAGCAGAAGTCACCTGCAAGACTCACTGTGCGCAACACGTTTCATCCGCGGCTTACGCGCTCGCCCTTGCTGGAACGCGAAAGGCCTTTTCCGAGTTTCGGGGAATGTCATTTGACATCACTGCGCGAATTTCCCGCGCGTTGCTCACCCCGCCTTTGTGTACTACGATTCTGCGAGTGCTATGAGCGAAACGACGCGAGCGATGTTGCAAGCGAATGGAGGGGCGGGCCAGGAAGCTTTGCAGGCGCCTGGAGCAGAAGCGGCGAACGCTGCGGATCCCGGATTTCTGTGGGACTTTTGGTATCCAGCGGCGCGCAGCGCGGAGGTTCGCGCGCAAAAGCTGGTCAGGGCGCTGCTGTTGGAAGTCCCGCTTGTGCTTGGGCGCACCGCAGAAGGGAAAGTCTTCGCCATGCGGGACTCGTGCCCCCACCGGGGGATCCCCCTGTCCTACGGGCGCGTGGATGGAAGCGTTGTGGAGTGTTGTTACCACGGCTGGCGATTCGATGC
>CAZGBQ010000370.1:0-2621 GCA_964524045.1 uncultured Acidobacteriaceae bacterium | reverse complement strand
GGTCATCTTCGTCATGTATCAGGCCCCCTGTTGAAGAGATTGCTCGACTGCTGAAATTCGGCTACTTGATACCGGTCCCTTCGACGATCGTAATGTAGCGGTCGATCGGCAAATCTGTGAAGGTTTCGACGCGGCCGCTCGGCATCGGCCAGTGAATCTCCAGCCGATCCATCTTGGTTCTCGTACCAATGCCCAGAACCTCGCGGGGATCGTGCGAAGAGAGATAGCTTCCTCCGCCAACCTTCAGCTTGCTGCGCTTCAAATCTCCGGCTTGCCAGGTGATTCTCGCCCCGATGCCGTCGGGATTCGCCTTCTTGCCGACGAGCCGGACGCCCAACCAATGATTTCCCTGCGCGGCCGTGTTTTTCAGCAGCAAAGGCGCGCCGCCGTTCGCGGTAACAAGTGCGTCGACAGCGCCATCGTTATCAAAGTCGCCGATCCCCAAACCGCGCCCCGCAAGGTTTTGTGCAAACGCCGGGCCCGCCGAAGCGCTGACATTCTCGAATCCACGCCCCGTGTTATGAAACAGCAATAACGGCTCTTTGTACATCACGTGGCTCAAATGCTGTTCGATTTTATCGTCTGGATGACCGTTCACAACGAGCAGGTCGACGTTACCGTCATTATCATAATCGAAGAATTTCAAGCCCCATCCGCTCATCAAGCGAGTAATCCTTCCAATGCCCATCGGTCCGGTCAAGTCATCGAACGTCTGGTCGTGGTTGTTTTTGTATAAGGAATACATCTCGTGGTCCACGTTCGTCACGAAGAGATCCTGCCAGCCGTCTTGATCGAAATCCGCCGAGTCCACTCCCATGCCGGAGCGCGGCCTGCCTTCCTGGCTGAATCCCACGCCCGACCCCAAGCCAATATCCGCGAATTTTCCGTTCTTCTTATTCAGAAATAGGAAATTCTCCACCGTATCATTAGCCACGAAGAGATCCATCCACCCATCATTGTTAATGTCCGTTGCCACCACGCCCCAGGCTTTGCCCAAGGACTTGGCGATTCCGGATTCCCCGGAAACGTCTCTGAATGTTCCGTCACCGTTGTTGTGAAACAGCCAGCTACGCACCCGCGGGTAGACGGTCGGTATGCAGTAGAAACGCTCGCCCGTTTTCTTGTTTTCGCAATACTTATTCTCGGACTTGCCAGAATTGCCAAAGCGGCACACAAAAAGGTCCAGTTTGCCGTCATTGTCGTAATCGAACCACAAGGCACTCGAAGCCCAGCCGGGCGCTGCCACACCGGCCTTTTCCGTGACATCCGTGAAAGTTCCGTCGCCGTTGTTGCGGTACAAAATGCAGCGCTCGTATTGCGTCACATACAAATCAGGATAGCCGTCGCCATTGTAATCGCCAACGGCGGCGCCCATTCCGTAGCCGCCGCCAGGAACGCCTGCTCTCTCGGTTACATCGGTAAATGTGCCATCGCGATTGTTCTTATACAGAGCATTGCGCAGCGGAGGCTTCGGATCGTAGAAGTCACACTTTCCGCTGTTGACCAGGTAAATGTCCATCCAGCCGTCATTGTCATAATCGAGAAACGCGCAGCCCGCTCCTGTTGTTTCCGGGAGGTAGTAGTCTGCTGAGCGGCCGTTGTCATGCCGCCAGGTGATGCCGCTCTTGGTCGCAGGAACTTCCTCGAAAAGCGTCTGTTTGGGCTGTTCCGGGTAGGTATTCTTTGCGGCCGACAGTCTCGGAAACGAATATAAACACTCCGGCCAGCCGCGAGATAAACAGAGGCCCGAACCTAGGGCCCGCAAGAAGAGTCGCCGCGTTAAACCACATTTGTCTTTCGCAGCGCAGGCGGGAGGAAACAAAACGAACGGTGGTCTCACGAGCGCGGCTTCCCCGTGCCAAGAGTCTCCAATTTCCCTTCGGCAAGACCAGGAGGCCTGTCGCTATACAGGCTGGGGCCCCGTTTTTTCTCTTCCAGGGCGTTCAACCGTGCGAATTCCGCGCGAGCCCTTGCTGCTGCTTCCTTTTGGCCGGTCCGCGCATACGCGTTTCCCAAGGAGAAATAGATTCTTCCTTCATCCGGAAATGCTTTCCGGGCAGTTTGCAGCTCCGGAATGGCGCCTGCTGCATCTCCAGTGTCCAGGCGCAACAATCCAACTAGGTAGTGAACAAACGGCAGACGTGGCGAGAGCTTCAGCGCTTTCTCCGCATAGTGTAGCCCTTCCTCCGAGTCCACGAGATAACGCACGGCAGCAATCTCCAATAGAGAATTTACATTTTCCGGATCACGCTTCAATTCGAGTTGAAACTGCTCAACGGCTGGGTCCGTTTCATTCATTTCCAGCAGCAATCTTCCAAAGGCAAAATGTAAATTCGGATAAGAAGCGAATTCACGCGTCAGGTCAACATAGGTCTGCTTCGCCCTCTCGTAATCCTTCGCCGCCAAGAGAGCTTCAGCCTCTCCGGCCTGATCGATCGCCACGGCGCCCGGAGTTCCTTCGGGGGGCGCATCTTGAGGCCTGATCAGGAGCACGGCGAGGCCAAGTGAAGTAGTCAGTTCCTTTGTTTTAACTCCAAGTTTCGCGAGCTGATCCAGCGTTTCTTTAGCATCGCCGAATTTTCGCATCCGCAACTCGAGGACTCCCATGTGATACAGAGCCA
>CAZGBQ010000369.1:0-2622 GCA_964524045.1 uncultured Acidobacteriaceae bacterium | reverse complement strand
TGGTACACGCGGTCGATGAGCGTCTCGCCGTTCGCCACCAGGCCCGCCAGCACCAAGCCAGCACTCGCCCGCAAATCCGACGCCTGCACGACAGTTCCCGAGAGCGCAGCCGGGCCGCGCACTGTGGCCGTGTGCCCTTCGATGGAAATCTGCGCGCCCATGCGCACCATTTCGCTGGCATGCAAAAACCGGTTCTCAAAAATTCTTTCCGCGATCACCGACGTGCCTTCGGCCTGCGTAGCCAATGCCATGTATTGCGCCTGCATGTCCGTGGCGAATCCCGGATACTCCTCCGTTGTTACATCGGCACCCACTAATTTCCCGCCGCCTCTTACGCGAATCGTTGTCGCGTCGAGCACGTCGATCCGAACGCCCGCCTGTTGCAGCTTCGCAATCACGGCGCCCAGATGTTCAGGCGCACAATTCTTGATCGTTAAGTCACCAGCCGTAATTGCTCCCGCCACGAGAAACGTGCCCGCTTCGATGCGGTCGGGAATCACGCGATGCTCCGTGCCATGCAGCTCTTCCACGCCGCGAATCCGCAGAGTCGATGTGCCTTCGCCACAAATCTCCGCGCCCATTTTCCGCAGCATCACCACCAAGTCCGTAACTTCCGGCTCGCGCGCGGCGTTCTCAAGCACCGTCTCGCCTTCCGCCAACGACGCCGCCATCAAAATATTTTCCGTGCCCGTTACGGTGATTTTTTCGAACTTGATCTGCGCGCCTCTTAGCCGTCGCCCTTGGGATCCGTTCCCATGGACCTTCGCCTCGATGTAGCCGTGCGACGTGGTAATTTCCGCGCCCATTTGTGCTAGCGCCTTCAAATGCAAATCCACGGGCCGCGCCCCGATTGCGCATCCACCCGGCAGCGATACGCGCGCAATACCGACGCGCGCCATCAACGGCCCAAGGGTCAGAATTGACGCACGCATCGTTTTCACCAATTCATACGGGGCTTCCGCGTGATTCAGCCTTGGCGCTTCAATCTCGTACTCGCCTGCGGGCACTTCCGCCGCAGAAACTTTTGCGTCCATGAACGCCAGCAACCTGCCCATGGTGACCAAGTCGCGCACCTTCGGCACGTTGCGCACTGTAACTTTTTCACTCGTCAGCAGTGCCGCGGCCATTGCCGGCAGAGCGGAGTTCTTCGCCCCACTGACCGCTACGGTCCCTCGCAGCGCCTTCCCTCCCTTTATTAAGAACTTATCCATGTTTCTTCCGGGCTTTTTTCTCGCCACTCGCCACTTCGCCCATTTCACTAAGCGCCGCGCGCAGGTTTCCTCCCGACTCCGCGAGGCGCCTTTTCGCCTCCCGCGCCTCCACGCTCCGCTTGAGCATCACCAACGCGACACGCATATCGTGTCCCGTGGTCCGCAGAGCGTGTTCCGCCGCAGACACACTCTTGCCGCTTGCTTCGGCCAGAATCCGCAAGGCGCGCTTCGCAACCTTCTCATTTGTCTGCACTACATCGATCATCAAGTTTTCATACACGTGCCCGAGCCGCGCCATCGTGGCCGTACTCAGCATGTTCAGCACCATCTTTTGTGCCGTTCCCGCTTTCATGCGCGTCGAGCCTGTCAAGACCTCCGGCCCTACCTCAGCAGCAATCACGATCTGCGCTAGGCGCGACGCCGGCGTTTTCCGATTGCACGTGATCGCCACGGTCACTGCTCGTCGCCCGCGTGCGTATTGCAAGGCGGCGAGCACATACGGCGTGGTTCCGCTCGCGGTCACTCCTACGACCACGTCGTTGCGCGTTAGCTTTCTGTAGCGCAATTCGCGCTTGGCGTTTCGAACGCCGTCCTCCGCTCCTTCCACCGCTTGCGTGATCGCGCGTCTGCCTCCAGCGATCAGCGCTTGCACTAGTTGTGGCGGAGTCCCAAACGTCGGCTGGCATTCCGCTGCATCCAGCACTGCCATGCGCCCGCTCGATCCTGCGCCCACATAAATCAGGCGCCCGCCGCTTTGAATTCCTGCGACGATCGCGTCCACTGCGCGCGCAATCGCAGGAATCTCGCGTCTTACCGCCACCGCCACTTTGCGGTCTTCGCGGTTGATTAACGCGACGATCTCATGCGCCGTCATGCGGTCGAGATTCCTGGACGCGGAATTTCTTTGTTCGGTAATTCGACGGTCTTTGCGCTTGGAGAATTCGCGGGGCTTGGGCATCGCTCCATTATAGCTTGCACATTTCGCTGGCTCGCGGCCAAACCGTCAATCAGGTGCTTGGTCAGCCCGGCAGGCACTTCTAAGCACAATCACTCCGCGTCGTCCAATCTTCCACCGCCGGATTCAGCTATTCTGGAAACCAGCTGGCCGGATCAATTCAGTCAGGATGGATCAACGGGAACCCATGTCCATGGAAGTTCTCAAGAAACTGTTTGAGCAACGCTTTCACGCGCCCGCCACGCGCGTGCAGCCGCTGCAGGGCGATCTTGGCGGCTCAGGCCGGAAGATCATCCGCATTTCGAACGAAAATGCCAGCGCCATCGGCATTCTCTATAGCGGGCGCGAAGAAAACGTCGCCTTCCTCGAATTCTCGAAACATTTTCGGCGCCATGGCTTGCCTGTTCCGGAAATCTATGCTGAGGCCCTCGATCACGGCGCCTATCTCGAAGAGGA
>CAZGBQ010000368.1:0-2640 GCA_964524045.1 uncultured Acidobacteriaceae bacterium | reverse complement strand
ATAGCCGCAGAGATAAAGGACAAGGCGGCCGACGGGATTGGCTGAGTAAACGCAGTAGCCGAGAACGGCCTTCCAGTCTGCATAGCGCTTGGTGGTTTGATCATGGCGGAACGCTTTGAGCAAATCGGTGAAGGGCTGCATAGGAATGTCTTTGGCGACGATGGTTTCGCGCAGCGCGACAAAGACAGGATGAGAGGGCTTGCCTGCGTAGCAAGCATCGAGCTCGCGCTCCCACCAGTCGAGAAGCTGGAGAGCGCGCATGGCGTTGGGAACTTCGTCGCCCAGATCGTCGGCCCAGCGGCAGTAGGCGTAGACGTTGTAGAAATGTTGATGGAGCTCCTTGGGCAGGAGCCAGGAGACGACGTTAAAGTTCTCGTAGTGGTGCGTGGCGAGCCAGCGCGTGTACACTTGCGCGGCCGCGGGCGAGCAGCCAGCGGGCGGCGCGTTGCACATGATGTCGAGCTCGCCGGGAAAAAGCATTAGACGAGAGATTCCTTCCGACAGGACTCGGGATTCGCTAACTTCACTCGTCGGCGTCGCACGGAATGGCTCGCGCGCTTGGTATGCAACTGCAAGCTACGGCCGGACGGCAAGCTTGATCTCGCCGCTGCGGGACTTCATGCGCTCGAAGGCTTGTGGCAAGTCCGCAAGGCGAATCTCCTCGGTAACAAAGTCGTGCGCGGAAATGTCGCCGCGGCGAATGGCTTCAAGGGCTTCCCGGAAAAAGCGCGGTGTGTGGTGAAACGTGGAGATGAGCTTGATTTCGGAGTAGTGGATGGCAGCGGGCTCGATTTCCACATGAGTGCCGGAAGGCAGGCCGCTGAAGAAATTCACGATCCCGCCTCGGCGCACCATGGCGAGGGCCATGTTCCACGTTGCGGGGTTGCCCGCCGCTTCGACTACCGCGTCAGGCCCACGCTGATCCTCGGTGAAGGCGCGCACGGCGGCGACGACGTCAGTGATTTCGGTAACGTTGATCGTGGCGCTAGCGCCGAGACGGGTCGCCAGGTCGAGAGGCCCTTGCCGGCGAGCGAGAGCGATGACGCGGACACCGCGGCGGGAAAGCATGCGCACGAAGGTCAGACCGATGGGACCGCAGCCAATGACCACTGCTGTGTCCCCGGTGCGCAGTTCCATTTCATGAATGCCGCGTAGGACGCAGGCCAAAGGCTCGGCCAGTGCGGCGCCCTGGTCGTCCACGGAGTGTGGCACTTCGAGCATATTTTCGACAACAATGCGTCCGGGGATGCGCATGTATTCGGCGTAAGCGCCGTTGTTGAACAAAAGATCGCCGCAAAGATTTTCTTGTCCGCGGCGGCAGTGGTAACAACGCAGGCATGGGGCGGAGTTCGCAGCCACGACGCGCATGTCGATGCGCCAGCGCGGATCGACACGCTTTCCGACAGCCACGATATCGCCGACCAATTCGTGGCCAAAAACGGCAGGCGGCTGGATCATGCGGGCATGATAGCCGCGCTTCCAGACTTTCAGGTCGGTGCCATCGGTAAGAGCGAGGCGGACACGAAGGAGCACTTCGTCGGCGGCGAGGGCGGGGACATCGATTTCTTCGATGCGGAGATCCTCGCTGCCATACAAGACAGCAGCCGTCATTTTCGAGGGTAGCGCGATGCGTGTAGCTGCGGCTTTCACGTCTTCGCCTATTTCCGGTTTCCTAGCGGTCGTCCTCATAACTCATGCGTGTGTAATCAAAACTTTCAGCGATTCAGCCGTGGGCTTCGCGGCCAGCTCCAAGGCTTCCTGAATTCTATCCAGCGGAAACCGGTGCGTGACGATTTCCATCACTGGAAGTTTCTTCTGGAGCACCAGCGCGGCCGCTTCTTCTTGGATGTCCACGGCGGCGCTGTAGCTGCCTAGAATTTCCTTTTCGTCAATTCCCACTGCCGCGGCCGGGAACTCGATCTTGGTAACGGGGTCATTCGCGGCAAACAGGAGCACTCGCCCACCCGGCCTGGCTGCGGCCAACGCTTCCACGACCACCGCGGGATGCGCCACCGCCACGAGAACGGCATCAGCCCCACGCGCCTCCGTGCGGGCCCGGATGTGCTCTACCAGCTTACCATCACTGGGGTCAAAGGACTCCAGGGCACCTAAAGAAATGCTCTTGGCGCGGCGGGGAGCTATGGGGTCGCTTGTATAGAGCCGCGCGCCTGCGAGCTTCGCAACCATAAGGAGCTGCAGACCAATGGGGCCGCAGCCGGTGACAAGCACCGTTTCGCCTGCGACGACACGCGCTTTTTGGACGGCCTTCAGGATGGTGTTGATAGGCTCGAGGAACGTGGCTTCCTCGAAAGAGACGTCGTCGGGAAGACCGATGAGGCCGCGCTGGGCGACCCAGGGCATGGCTTTGACGTATTCGGCGAAGCCGCCGCCATTCGGAGTGAAACCGGCGGTGAGGCCGGTCGTCTTGTATTGCATGCACTGAGAGAAAAGACGGCGTTCGCAATAGAAGCAGTGGCTGCAGGGGATGTGATGAAAGCTCATGACGCGGTCGCCGGGCTTCCATTTGGTGACTTTGTGACCCACGGCAACGACCGTGCCAGCGAGTTCGTGGCCCAGAATCTGGGGCGGCTCGACGTAACGGTGAAAGATTTTCTTGATGTCGGTGCCGCAAACGCCGCA
>CAZGBQ010000367.1:0-2649 GCA_964524045.1 uncultured Acidobacteriaceae bacterium | reverse complement strand
CCTTGCTCGGGGGCGCAAGGATGCCAATCGGGGTCCGGGTAATGCGCGCGGCAGAACCACTGGCCGCAGCGCTCGCAGAACTGCTGGCCTTGGTTGTCGCAGGGTTCATCGACGCGGGAAATGCCCTGGCAGAGCTGCTCTTTGGACTTTACGGCGGTTCCAGACATGGCTTCCTCCTGGCACAAAGCGGGCCGCTGCGGGGAAGGGCCGTCAGCGAGCGGGGGTGACGACGCCCACTTTGTCCACACCACTGCAAGCAATATACACCCGTCCGTCAAGGGTCGCCGCCATATTGCGAACTGTTCCGCCGCCGGAAGGAATGTTGGCGCGCGAGAAGGATTCCGTCTTGGGTTCGAAACGGATCAGCGTGTTCGGTTTCACTCCGGATTCGCTGTACCAAACCATGCCGTCCGGCGTAATAGCGATGCCGTAGGGATGCGACGCTGGGCCGCTCGGCGAATCCCACATTTTGACTTCGCCGGTCTTGGGATCGAGACGGCCGAGGTGACCGCGCTCGTAGTCGGTGAAGTACACGCGGTCGTCGCGGTCGATGGCCATTCTTCGCGGGCGCACGCCTTCGGGCAGAGAATATTCGCGGATGGCCAGGGTCTTGGGATCGATGCTGGCCAGCTTGTTGGTGAAGAATTCGCAGAAAAAGGGCACGCCGTGGCTGTCGATTTGAATTCCGTAGGGGTGTGCGTTTGCCGTCGGGACAGTTTGCAGCTCGACCTTGCCGATCTTGGGGTCCAAGCGGCCAACAAAATTGCCGACTTGCACGGTGAACCAGAGGATGCCATTTGAATCGAAGGCGGCCGTGTGCGGATCCTCGGCTTTCGCGTCGGGCATCTTGTATTCCGTGACTGCTCCGGTTTTCGGATCGAGCTTGCCGATGTAGTGGGCAAAATTTCCGGTAAACCAGATGTTGCCTTCGCGGTCGGCTACCAGCCCGTGCGGACCAGAGTCTTCCACGTTCAGAGGGTACTCTTTGAAGGCGCCGCTTGCGGGATCAAGCCGGCCCAATTTGTTTTTCATTTGCTCGGTGAACCAGAGCGCGCCATCGGCGCCCACGGCGGGATCGTGGGGATGGGCGCCTTTGGTGGGAACATCCCACTCTTTGATGGTGATCTTGAGGTCGGCCACCGCGGTCTGCGGCGCCGCGCCGCTGGAAGTGAGTGAAATTGCCAATCCCGCTCCCAGCACGAGAAGGACGCACGCCGGTCCGACTTTCCAACCATTTGGATTCATGAGGACTCACCTCCAGTGTCAGCGTTGGCGGCGTGGGCAGGGGCCGTTGTTCAAAGGACGCGATGAGAGCGCCCTTGGTTTCGCAGCAGACGGCCCGCCTCAGAAGGCGGACCCTACAGAGCTTAGTCCCTTGCGGCGGTTTGGGGAAGACTAGGCGTGCTACGATTTCTAGGAAGCCGTGCGAGGGCGGATGACTGTAGGAATAGCAACTTCTAATGTTGGTTCGCTGCTGCAAAAGGCTGGCGCTGGAAGCGGAATGACGCGCGAAGATGCGTTGTTTCTGGCGCAGAACGCGCCATTACCTGCGCTGCTCGAAGCGGCGTCTGAAGTGCGTGGGAAGGGAAAAGGGAAAACGGTCAGCTTCTCCAAAAAGGTTTTCATCCCTCTGACCACGCTCTGCCGCGACTATTGTTCTTACTGCACCTTTCGAAAAGATCCCGGGCAGCCTGGCGCGCATTTTATGACTCCCGAGGAGGTTCTTGCGCTTGCGGAGCAAGGACGCCGCGCTGGTTGCAAAGAGGCCCTCTTTAGTTTGGGAGATCAACCAGAACGGATTTTCCCGGAGGCGCGTGAATTCCTGCGCCGCCAGGGTCATGGGCGCACGCTGGACTATCTGGCGGACATGTGCCAGCTGGTGTTGGGGCGCACGGGGCTCCTGCCTCACGCGAATCCGGGACTGATGGATGGACCGGCGCTGGACAAACTCAAAGATTCCAATGCCAGCGTCGGGCTGATGCTGGAAAACAGCAGCGCGCGGCTAATGCGCGACGGATTGCCGCACGCGAACGCGCCCGACAAGGTTCCGTCTCTGCGCCTGCGGACTATGGAAGAGGCAGGGAAGCGCTCGATTGCATTTACGACAGGCATTCTGATCGGGATTGGCGAAACGATCGAGGAGCGAATTGATTCGCTGTTCGCAATTCGCGAGATGCACGACAAGTACGGGCACATCCAGGAAGTGATTGTGCAGAATTTCCGCGCCAAGGCAGACATTCCCATGGCTAATCATTCCGAACCTACGCTGGAAGAAATGTTGAGGACTCTTGCGGTGGCGCGGCTGAGTCTAGGCGCAAATATGAATTTGCAAGCTCCGCCGAATCTAAGCTACGACGATTTTCCTCGGCTGCTCGATGCGGGGATTAACGATTGGGGCGGAATTTCTCCAGTGACAAAGGATTTCATCAACCCCGAGGCGGCTTGGCCGCAAATTGCGCGGCTGCAAAGAGAGACCGAGGCGAAGGGCTTCACATTGCGCGAGAGGCTGGCGATCTATCCGGAATTCGTTTCGCGCGAGAATTTTCTTTCGCCGCGCGTACGCGAAAGAGTGGCCCTGCTGGCTGGGGCGAATGGCTTCGCAAACTGACCATTGGTGAAGTGGCTCTGATATTTGTCATTCCCAAGAGT
>CAZGBQ010000366.1:0-2654 GCA_964524045.1 uncultured Acidobacteriaceae bacterium | reverse complement strand
CTCATCGAAGAAGCGCGCAGCGCTTTGCCTAACGCCATCGTCGCCATGGGCACAAACAATGAGTCAACTCTGCTGGTGGTCGGTGAGGAAAAAACGAAGGACTCCCTCGACGCAGCCGCCGCGGCGGTCGAAAAGCGCCTGCACGATGTCTACGTCAACTACCAACGCACTTCGCAACGCAAAGAGGCTGTCGGTGGCCTGCCCGCCGTCGAGTATCAATATCGCGGAAAAGCCGACGATCATGAATGGTCGGGGCGGCTCGTAGTGGTCGCGCGCGGCAAGGACATCCTGACCGTGCTAGCCATGACCTATGCCGACAGCGACCTGATTCAAATCCAGGAAAACGTGATCGCGCGGTCCATCGCCAGCTTGGACTTCAACGTCCACTAGACGCTTCAAATGTTCCCTGAGTTGGAGACTTCGTCAAGCCGAACTAACTTGCCGCCGCCATGCTTGGCTCAGAAGTTTTGCGCATCTCGCGAATCATACCGATCAACGCTTGCGCGGCGCGCGGCAGGCTGCGGTCTCGGCGGTAGATCAATCCCAGTTCACGCCACAAGTCGACGCCTTCAACATTCAAGAGCTTGACCTCGCCGGCTTTCACGTAGTCGCGCGCGAAGCTTTCGCTAATGAACGAGACGCCTGCGTCGGCGACCACAAAGCGCTTGATCATTCCGACGCTCGGCAATTCCATCGCCACATGAATCCGCGAGCGATAGGGCCGGAAAAGTTTGTCCAGCACTTGCCGCGTATACCCTGTCCGCGGAAAAATCAGCGGCTGGCTTGCCACTTCTTCCAGCGTAATCTTCGTGCGATGCGCCAGCGGGCTTCGGCTGCTCACCATGAACCGCAGGCGATCCCGGTGAATACTGTGCACCTTCAGGTTCGGAGACTTTACCGGCAGTGTGACGATGCCCAAATCCACGGACCCGTCTTCCACGCGCTGCAGAATTTTGTGGCTGAAATTGCGGTAAATGCTGATGTGCACCAGCGGATATTTCTGTTGAAATTCCGCAAAAATATCAGGCAGCAAATAGAGGCACGTCGCCTCATTCGCCCCAAAAACGACGGGACCCTGCACCACGTTCCCGCGGTCGGCAACCACCTGCACCGATTCATCCCGCAGCCGCAGCAACTTTTCCGCGTACTCGAAAAGCACTTCCCCGGCCGGCGTCAGCTCCACCGACTTGGCTGAACGATCCAGCAGCTTGGCGCGGTAAGCCTGCTCTAGTTGGCGGATTTGCGCACTCACTGCCGATTGCGAACGGAACACTTTCTGGCCCGCGCGCGAAAAACTCTTCAGTTTTGCAACATAAACGAAAGTTGTCAGTTGGTCGAAGTCCATAAGCGAAATGCCCGGCTAGAAGTATAATCCACTCCTTTCGTCCGGCGCGTAACTATTATCCTCTCTTTCAGGCGGGAATCGCCGTTCTTGCTATCTGCGCCGCAAAAAGCGCGGCGAAAATCTGTCCATGCGACTGCACTTGCCCTAGCAAGGGATCCCACGTCGCCTCGACCGTCCCTTGAAAATGCATCGGTTGTACTCGCACCAGCGGAAGGGCTCCGCGGCGCGAGAGGGTTCGCGCTCCCCGGGGACTGCCCGTTAGCCGAACGTGTTCTTCGAGCGCCCGCCGCAACCACTCCTCTTCGAGCGGTCCGATCTCTTCCAGAGTCACGAAATCGCGATGAATCACGTCGTCGGCTTCCGCGCGCAAAATGTACGCCAATCCGCCGGTCATGCCCGATCCAAAGTTCAGCCCAAGCGGCCCCAAGATAATCACCACTCCGCCGGTCATGTACTCGCAGCCGTGCTGGCCTACGCCTTCCACAACCGCGAGCGCGCCGCTGTTGCGAACCGCAAATCGTTCGCCTGCCCTGCCTGCAATGAAGAGCTGCCCCGACGTCGCTCCATACAGAACCGTGTTTCCGGCAAGGACGTCCCCGCGGCGCGAAGCCGCAAGACCCGCCTCGATGGCGATCGTCCCTCCGGACAACCCCTTTCCAACGTAATCGTTGGCCTCACCCTTGAGTTTGAGCGTCACGCCCGAAGCCAGGAACGCTCCGAAACTCTGTCCGGCCGTCCCGTGAAATTCCTGGCTGATCACGGAGTCCGTACGGCCTTTCTTCTTCCGACGCATCAATTCTCCGCTGAGCCCTGCCCCGACGCTGCGGTCCGAGTTTTGGATCGCCTGCGGCTCATTTTGCATGGCCACCGACGCGTCGAAGTGAATCGAATCTTCCAGCGCTGTCACGTGCAGCCCAGGTTCCTGCTGCGGGTCGACGCGATTCGACGGCGAAATGGGCACAACCAAGAATGGATCCATTCCTGACCGCGCCGCGAGCCGGTCATACCAGCCTGTGAGTTCTCGCAGCGAGCGGACGCCCAGTTGCGCGAGCCGGCTCCGTACTTCCTCCGCAAGCGCGCGGAAGTACGCAATCACCATTTCGGGCTTGCCCTGAAAACGCGAGCGAAGCGTTTCGTCCTGCGTGGCAACGCCCACCGGACAAGTATTCAGATGGCATTGCCTGGCCATCACGCACCCAATCGCTAGCAGCGACGCCGTGCCGAAGCCGAATTCGTCGGCTCCAAGAATCGCAGCCAACACGATGTCCCGAGCAAATTTCAGGCCTCCGTCCACGCGGAGAGAGAGGCG
>CAZGBQ010000365.1:0-2660 GCA_964524045.1 uncultured Acidobacteriaceae bacterium | reverse complement strand
AGCACCTCGTTGTAGCTATACTGTCCAGGCTGTACCTGGCTTGCCGGGACCAAGTGCATTGGCAGAACAGCAAGGCCAAGCAGACCCGGTAGAATGACGATCAGCGGCACCGCCATCTTGAAAAAGGAGCCGATGATGGGCGCCATTTTTGCGGAACGAATATCCTTCGCGGAAAGGACGCGCTGCACGACGAGAAAGTCCGTGGTCCAGTAGCCCATGGACTGAACGGCGGCAAGTCCGAAAACGATAGCGGTCCAGTGAATTCCCATGGGATTGCTGGAAAACGAATTCGTGGGAGCCCACATGTGTGTGAAGTCCTGACCGGGGAAATTTTGCTGGATGCGCGCGACCATGCCGCGCCATCCGCCCGTTTCGATCAGTCCGAGAATCGGAATCAGGAGCGCACCAAACCAGATTAGAAAAAACTGCAGCACTTCATTGAAGATGGCGGAAAACAATCCGCCTGCGGCTACGTAGACACCCACCGTTACAGAAGACACGACTATGCTGAAGGTGATGTTCCAACCAAGGACGACCTTCATCACCACCGCCATCGCGTACATGTTCACGCCGGACATCAGGATGGTCATGATGGCGAACGTTACCGCGCTTAATCCGCTGGCCGCCGAACCATAGCGCAACTGCAGATACCCAGGAACAGAGTGAGTCTTTGAGATGTAATAGAAGGGCATCATGACGATGCCGAGAAAAACCATGGCGGGAATGGCGCCGATCCAGTACCAGTGCGCTGCAAGGATGCCGTACTGGTAGGCGGATCCCGCCCAGCCCAGCAACTCCAACGAACCGAGGTTGGCAGAAACAAATGCCAAGCCCGCGACCCACGCAGTCATCTCGCGGCCCGCAAGAAAGAAATCTTCGCCCGTGTTCGCAAACCTCTTCAGGTAGAAACCAATGGCCAGGACGAGAAGGAAGTAGAACGCGATGATGACCAGATCCACGGCTGAAAGATGCACGAGAGTTGCCGGTACGCTCGCCGCCATCATCGCGATCATCTCTTCTCCTTCGGCTGCCCGTAATAGGCATCCTTGCCGTGCTTGCGCAGAAAATGCTTGTCGTGAAGCGTGCGCCCGATGGCTCGCGCCTGCGGGTTGATGCCCAGGGCAAAGTAAGCCATGCGAGCTACAGTTTCGAGAATCGCCGCGTTGTGCGCGGATTCCTGCGGGTCGCGTCCCCAAGCAAAAGGCCCATGGTTCGCGACCAAAACGGCCGGAATCGACGCATAGTCTATATCACGAAAGGTGCGAACGATGGCGTGGCCCGTGTTCTCTTCGTAGCCGGAAGCAATCTCGGCGTCTTTAAGCTCATCTGTGACGGGAACGGGGCCGTAGAAGGAATCCGCGTGCGTTGTGCCGAAGCAAGGAATCGGGCGACGCGCTTGCGCCCAAGCCGTTGCATATTCCGAGTGGGTATGGCTAACGCCGCCGATCCCGGGAAATGATTTGTACAGGACCAGATGCGTTGGCAAATCGGAAGAAGGCCGCAGTTTGCCTTCGACAACTTTGCCGTCAAGGTCCGTCACGACCAAGTCGCCCGGCTTCATGCGCTCATAAGGAACGCCGCTGGGCTTGATGACCACGAGCGAATGTTTGCGGGAGATCCCGCTAGCATTCCCAAAAGTGAAAAGAACCAGGCCGCATCGGACGAGCTCGAGGTTTGCCTCTAGAACGGCGCGGCGCAGGTCAGGCAGCAGCATCGGTAGGAGCTAAGCGCTGCCAGGTTGCTAATCTTTCAAACGAAGCACAAAGGAACTGGCATCGAAATTCACAGTGAAGAACCACGCAGGCCCCGTATTGCAAGTTCCGAGCGATTTGCTCAAGGTTCATAGTGGCGGCCAAACTTCAGGGATTCCCGCTCCCGAGCGAGACAATAGCACGCTGCCCAATGCGCGCCAAGTGCAAACGCTTGCAGGACTATCTTCCTAGCCATTCTAGACTTCCACCGGTGTCGAGACCACGCCCGATCTTACGTTGTGCTGGTTCTTAAGTGCCGGGGCGCTGTTCGCGGTGCCGCTTGATAAACTCCCGCAGATACTCGCCCGCTTCGGTGATGTGCTTCCATAAGGCGTCGCCGGCAATTTCGGGATCTTTTGTCATGCAGGCGTCAAGAAGCTCACGATGTGCCTGGCCGGCGCGATGCAAGTCGCGGGTGAATACCAGATGAAGGCGTGTGTAGCGGTCACAGTTAATGTTTAATGTCTTCAAAAAGGACATCATCACAGGACGGTTGGCCGGCGCGTAGAGGGCGGAGTGAAAACTCCAGTTCCACTTTCCCCAGGACTTCACTTCCGAATCCTTCTCGAGCGACTGTTCGTATTGTCGAAGGATATCCTCCGCCCGCCGCAAGTCCTCCTTTTTCATGTTCGGAAGCGCGCAGCGGAGCATGTAGCACTCCATTACGGCTCGCGCTTCAAATAGCTGCATAATCTCGTCCGGAGACAGCGCCGACACCACGGCTCCCCGATTCGCAACGATGGTGATTAGTCCCTCGGCTGCCAAGTGGCTCAGGGCCTCCCGGACAGGTATTCGACTAATCTGAAATTCGGCCGCAATGGCGTCCTGCCGGAGCTGTTCGCCTTCGCGCAACTCCCCGTTCAGGATCTTCTCTCGGAGACGTTCGACAACGGCGGAAGAGAGAGACTG
>CAZGBQ010000364.1:0-2694 GCA_964524045.1 uncultured Acidobacteriaceae bacterium | reverse complement strand
TGGGATTTGGCAGCACCGCGCCAGGCGAAATCCCGAAAGCCGTCGCGCGACTGCGCGCGGTAATCAGCTCTCAACCAGCCGCGGAGCCGTTGCATTCCGCGCGTGGAGGGCGGGTGGCACACCTTTAGCTCGTGCGACGGCTGACCCTGCTGTTAAAGGCGGGTGGCCCGATATCGGCGAGTCATGCTGGGAAAGTTACGCCGGCGCTTTGTGTCGACGCGCTTGGCGGCCACCTTGCCCGTCGAAGGGGCGCCTTGCTTCGTCATCTGCGCCTGCCCTGCCTTGGTCATCAAGCGCGATTGTTCGTACATTTCGATCCACTTCTCGCTCGAAATCGCCGAGATCAGCTTGCCAATCGCTTCGAGCGGCAAATCGTCCGGCGACTCGAAATGAACGCAACACTTCCCCATGTCGAGCTTCTTCCCCGCCGCCTTGAACGCCGCCTTCAGCTGCTCGAGCTGACTCGCACTCCAAAACGCGCCCATCAGGTAGAGCGAGCAGTAGTTCTTCTGCGACGAGAGCGCGACGTAGCAGATCGGCTGCTTGTTGTAAGTGTCTGGATATCGAGACAGGGGGATCGTCCAGCCGATCGTGCCCCAGACGAGGCACTCATCGTAGCCGCGCGGAATGTGCTTGTTCACGAGTGCGCGCACCGTCGCGATCGTCTTCGCACGATCGGCGGGGAGTGAGGCGATGTATTGCGCTGGCGTCTTGACGTTCGATGGTGGTTTCATGGATGCGTCGTTTTCGCGAACGAAGTGTATCACCGAACGTTTTGAAAACCAGCCGCGTGGTCCGGGCTGAAAATTAGAAGGGGTTGGGTGCCCCAGGTTTTGGTTTGTAAACCTGGGTCTTCAGGTGTTTCCTTCCTTTTCTTCACAGTCACTCGTGCAGATCGCCGTTGCTGTAGTAGCGTCGCAATCCCTTCGGCGTTGGAATTAGGGCGGACAGGAAAATCAGCAACCTAAGACCTAGGTTTCAACACCAAACCTGGGGCACCCGCCTCCCCACGTAAATATACTTTCTCAAGTCTTATCGCAGTGATATTCTCTCTGCGATGCCATGTCAACAACTTCCAATTCCCCATCTCCGGGCCACCCGCCTCTTCAATTTGTACGCGAAAGATATTTCGTATGATTCGAGATGTTTTTCTATGTCATGCCAGCGAGGACAAAAAATCGATTGTGCGTTCGCTATACGAAGGTTTGACCAAGGCGGGTATTACTTGTTGGCTTGATGAAGCGGAAATCAGCTGGGGCGATAGTATTGTGGAGAAGGTGCAAGAGGGCCTTCGAGAATCCCAGTTTGTGATCGTGGTTCTGAGCAAGGCATTTCTCGCCAAGCCTTGGCCACGTCGGGAATTGGCAGCGGCGCTGTCCGTGGAAGCCTCAACTGGGGGTGTCCGTGTACTGCCACTTCTGGCTGGAGGTGAGCAGGAAAGACGGGCGGCTTTGGTGGAATTGCCGCTTTTGGTTGACAAACTCCACCTCATTTGGGACGGTTACCCAACCCGTGTTGTCGAAGCGATGCAACAAAGGCTCAAAAAGCCGGACATCGTTAAGACACCGGCACAATTGCAACGGAAGCAGGTTTCGAAGATTAGTGTAAAGTACTGCCTCCGTTGTGGAGCAAAGACTGGGAATCCGACTCAATGCCCGGGGTATCAAAATCACCAGTTCGCTCAGGGAACGGGCAACGAATATTGCATACGATGTGGAGCAGTAGCCGGAAATCCAACTGAGTGCCCGGGGTATCAAAATCACACGTTCGCTCAGGGTACGGGCAACGAATATTGCCTACGATGTGGAGCAGTAGCCGGAAATCCAACTGAGTGCCCGGGGTATCAAAATCACACGTTCGCTCAGGGTACGGGCAACGAATACTGCCTACGATGTGGAGCAGCAGTTGGAAATCCAACTAAGTGCCCGGGGTATCAAAATCACACGTTCGCTCAGGGTTAGGACGGGTGGCCCGGACTGAAAATTGAAAACTAGGGAAAACTAGGGACGGACGGGAGGTTTTCCAATATTTTGCAGCGATTGCGCGGCCAGCCCTATCCGGCAACGTCGTTCCCAGTTTTACCAGTTTTAGGGTTTACACCAGCCATCAAGCCACAAAGCAAAAAGCGTTGTAGCCGAGGCCACAATCGCGCCCACGAGCACCGACCAAAGCGGAATGAGTGATTTGATCTTGCGAGGTTGGAAACACGCGAACCTCCCGGCCTGATGTACAATCCGGCTCCCGCGAGACAACGGCGCGGGTTCACGGGATGCTCATGAAAAATAGGGACGATGACATGAACCGCTTACAAAGGATTTCGCGGAACCGTCGCAGAGCGAATTTCGTGGCTGGCCTTCTCTTTCTTTGCCCGGCTTGCACCTGGGCGCAAACAAAACCGCAACCTGCCGCTACCGGCCAAACCGCTGGCGAACGGCGCGCCTCCCTCAACCTGGACGCCGCGCGCGCGAATCCTCTTCAGTTGCGCAATTTTCTCAAGAAAATGCCCAAGGGCACGGACCTGCACAATCACCTGAGCGGTGCCGTATATGCGGAATCGTGGATTCGCGCCGCTGCGGAAGACCATCTGTGTGTAAACGTTGCAACGCTTTCCTTTGCGAGGCCGCAATCAGCTGGCGATGCCGCCGCGGCACAAGGGGACTGCGGAAATGGCCACGTCTCCGCGGCAAGCGCCTA
>CAZGBQ010000363.1:0-2735 GCA_964524045.1 uncultured Acidobacteriaceae bacterium | reverse complement strand
GTTGACGCCACCACTGCACGTCTCTAAACTCAAATTGGATTTAAAGAAAGAGTCTTAGAAGAAAGAAAGGTCCCAGCCCATGCGCTTTTCTCTCCCAGCAGGTTTGTGTGTGCTTGGTGTGTGCGTGGCCTCTTCAGCGTTTGGGCAGGGCGCCAGGATTCAGCCCGTGCGCGCGACAGCGGGTACCGTGTTGACGTTCCATTTGCAAACTCGCCTCAATCCCGCAGCGCGAAACGTCCTTGATAGTCTGCCGAAGGGAACGGAATTGAAAGTGAGGCTACTCGAGTCAATCGACTCCGGTGTGGATCGAGACGGATTTGAATTTCGTGGGTCCTTGACCAGCCCACTGATGTTGGGGAACGAAGTGATTGTTCGCGCGGACGCGGAGGTTCGTGGCCTGCTTGTGCTCCTGCGAAGCCGGAATCATCCGGAAGGTTTCCGCTACGAGCTTTTGTTAACGCATATTACCGAAAATGAGAGGATCTACGACGTAACCGCCTCGCTAAACTCTTCCCTAATAGATAGCAGTGCAGCGCCCGCGGCAAGTGCAAATGCAAACCCTGTGACCGGAGAAGGCCGCAAGGAGCGACAAGGCGCTGTCGCAAAGACTGCTGAACGCCAGAATTAGCTCCAACGAGACTTGCAAGACCGATAGTCAAGCCGATCAAAGCCTCAGCGAGCTTTGCTTACAGGTGAGAAGAATAGTACTCTCACCGGAATTGATTTCACGGACCAGTACTACCCTGCGTATTTTCTCTCGAGTGCTAGAAACACATCTCAACTTCATTGTTTTTGCAAAGATAGGCGAAACTTGATGGTCGTTTGTACGTTGGCCGCCTTTTTGCAAAAACTGAATGCACCAGCTCCCATAAACTGAGGAGGCTTTTTTCCAATGAAAAAGGAAACCAGAGTTGGTGTGTCTGTTTTGGTCGGTTTAGCTCTCGCGGTTGTAATGTGGACGTTAGCACCGGGTACCGGCAACGTTCAGGCAGCCGTCACTACAATGAGTGCCCAGGATGCGCAAACGCCCGCGGCTCCGCAGTCTGTGTCAGGCAAGATCGCTTCCGTTGAGAAGAGTTCATTTACTCTCACGGTGGCATCAGAAAAGCCGAGTGTTTCCGAGTCGTCAGGTGGCCCGAAGTCCATGACTTTCCAGGTCGACCAAAACACCACGATTGACGGGAAACTGAAAGTCGGTGCAAACGCTGACGTTACCTACCGGCAAGAAGGTGGAAACAATATCGCCATCAGCGTCCGCGTCTCTTAACCACAAGCCTCAGCGGTTCTGCGATAGAGCCCCTCAAGGGAACCAAGAGATTCCCCGAGGGGCTCTGCGGCTTGTTTGCGCGTATCCACCCAAGCCGTATGGACAATTGAAAATGTCCCCAGCGGTTTCTTACCTTCCAAGAGGATCGTGCATTGTCTGGATCCTTGGCAGCCCCAGATGTCGTGGATGGCAGACACACGGCTGCGCTGAAACATGAAAACCCCAACCCAGGGTAATGCCCGCTAAGCTCCCGCAGAGGTGAGAGGTTGGCCAGTGCCTCAGCGCCCTTAGGTGCCGCGAAACGCTGACTGCCCCACTCGATTCTTGCTTCTATAAGTCCCTACCGCTAGAGTACAAGCATTTTCCGGAGAATTATGCACATGTGCATCCATGAATCTCCAAACCTCGACGTGTGATTTGGTGGAGCGCTTCAAGAAGGGCGACCAAAGTGCCTTCAGCCTGCTGTTCGGAAAGTATCACCGGCGGCTCGCCGTGCTGGTGCATTACAAAATGGGCCAGGAACTGCGCGGCCGGCTGGAAGTGGATGACATTCTCCAGGATGTGTTTCTGGCCGCGGCTCAGGGACTGGACCGCTTCACCTACCAAACTCCGGGGAGCTTCATGGCCTGGCTCTCGCGCATCGCGAACGACTCGATTGTGGACGCCGCCCGCTACGAGAACCGCAAGAAGCGCCATGCAGAGGAGTTGCTGCGTTTCCGTTCGCAAAGCAACCCGAACGGGCCCGAGCCCGTCGACTTTTCGACGCCCAGCCGCGTGTTCGCCCAACAGGAGAGCCTGCAAATCTTGCTGCGAAAATTGGACACGCTGTCAGCCGAGTACCGCGAAGTGATCCTGCTGGCAAAATTCGAGGGGTTGACCACGGGTGAAATTTCCGGGCGTTTGGGAAAATCACGAGAAACCGTGGCGTTGACTTTGCACCGGGCGCTCAGACGATTCCGCGAAACCGAGCTGAAAGTCGATCCGCAATGAGCGAAGAAACTCCACGAAGGCCGGGGAGCGATGCAACGTCTGAAGAAAGCCCGTCGGCCCGGGAAGAGGCCATTGCCGCGGCGCTTGCCGAATACCTCGATCGGACTTCGCGCGAAGAGTTTGTCGATGTGGGCGCGTTTTGCAGGGAACGTCCCAGCCTGGAACAGGAACTGAGGCCGCTACTTCTGGCGCTCCAAGAAATGGACACTCTTGATCTCCCACAGAACGCCGCCGCAACGGAACCGCAAGACCCGCTTCCCGAGCGGCTTTCGGGGCACAAGATTCTAGGTGAAATCGGCGCAGGAGGAATGGGGCGCGTTCTCCTGGCGCAAGATGAGGGGCTAAACCGGAAAATAGCCATCAAGATCCTGAGCGCCCGCTTGCGTCAGCAGGCGTTGATTCGCACGCGCTTCATGCAGGAGGCAAGAGCGCTGGCGCAAATCAGCCATCCGAATATCGTGACCATCTACAGCCTCGG
>CAZGBQ010000362.1:0-2760 GCA_964524045.1 uncultured Acidobacteriaceae bacterium | reverse complement strand
CTCGACATCCGGACGTCGCTCCTCGTCACGGTGCGCCTGCCGCAGAACGGGAAGCCCGCGGAGGCCGTCCCCGTCGAGCCCCCGCCCGCCGCGCCCGCCGCGGCGGTCGGCTCCGTCCCCCCGCGCCTGTCCCGGCCCGACAACAACCAAATCCATCTTCTCGCTGGCGGCATAATCAGCAAGCGAATTGACATCGCCGGCATTTACGTTTGCGCCATCCGTCAACCGCACAATGCCTGCGTTCGTGGTTGCCGAAAAGAGTTGTTTGACCTGCCCACCTGCCCGCAAAGCCCACGCCAGCGCATGCTCACGCCCGCCTGCCCCAATGACAAAAACTTTCATTGTGTGTTACCGATTTGAATTGTGATGTGGGAAAAAGCCGCCACTTTACCCTTGATCGGAAAAACTTCAAAGCGCCGCCAGCTCTGAAGAATCACAATTCTTCGCACAAGAAATACTGCAAGAGTAGCCACTTGCAAAAACATCGTGAATTCTTTTTTCGCGCTGACGGTTTTTCGGCGTCTTGAAGAGCCAATCCCCCACTTTCGGGCTGAGTTGCGCTCGCGCATTCCGGGCATAGCCGTGATAGAAGTTGAGTTGTTGTTGTTCAAAGACAAACTCAATGGATACCACCCCAACTATGCCCGTCACCAATCATACTCATCCGGCTGCAAACGCCAAATTTTTCGCCGCGCTTTTTCCGCCTTCGTCTGACAGCGCCGCGACTGCTCCGCTTGAACTTTCACAGCAGCAGATGCAAACCTTGCTGCACATCGCGCTGGCCACCATCACGCACTTCTTTGGCCCGCCCGATCGGTACTTGGCCGGAGTGGAGGATCCGCGCGATCCGGCCAAGATCATCTACCCGCTGCCTTGTCTGCTCTTCACAGGGATTTTGATGTTTCTCTGTCATTTGGCGGCGCGGCGTCAGATCGCCCTCGAATTTCGCGGCAATCCGCCCTCGGCTTTTAACTTCGAGCGACTGTTCGGCGTCGCCAGCGCACCGCACGGCGATACGCTCAATTACACCTTCTCAAGCCTCAAACCGCAGCAGGTGCAGGAGTGCGTCACTCGGCTGGTCGAGATTTTGATTCGCAAAAAAGTCCTCGCACGCAACCGGCTGCTCGATCAATACTATGTCATCGCCATTGACGGCACCGGCCTCTACAGCTTCTCTGATCGCCACTGCGAGCATTGTCTGACACGCACCCACCAGGGGAAGACGACTTATTATCACTACGTGCTCGAAGCCAAGCTTGTCACCTGGGACGGCTTCTCATTCTCGCTGATGAGCGAATTCATCGAGAACCCGCAAGCCAATCCGTCCAAGCAGGACTGCGAATTGAATGCTTTTCATCGTCTCGCGGCACGACTCAAACAGCGCTTCCCGCGATTGCCGATTTGCCTCTCACTGGACGGCCTGTTCGCTTGCGGCCCCGTCTTCCAACGCTGCCAGGATTACCACTGGCGTTTCGTGATTGTCCTGAAGGAAGATGGCCTGCCGAGCGTTTACAACGAATTCGTCGGCCTGGCTAAACTTCAACCGGAGGAAAAGCTCAAGGAGCGGATTGTTAAACCGGTCGAGATCAATCGCCGTTTCCGTTGGGTGAACGGGATTCAGTATTGCGATTCGAAAGGCCGGGAACACCTTCTCAATGCAATCGAACTTCACGAAACCAAATCCGAAGATGGTCAGCTAAAGACCACACGCTTTCTGTGGCTGACCGATCTTTCAATCAACAACGGCAATGTGCGCATCCTCGCGCAGAACGCCGGGAGGGACCGCTGGAAAATCGAGAACCAGGGATTTAACTCGCAAAAGCAAGGAGGCTTCGCTCTCGAGCACCTCTACAGCCACGACTATACAGCCGCCAAAGTTTTCTATTTCCTCTTGCAGATGGCCCATCTCTTCTTTCAACTGATGATCGCCTGCAATCTGTTTAAGAGATATTTCCCGCGCGGCTTCGGCTCGCTCAAGAATTTCGCCGAGCGTCTGCGCGAAGCTTGGCGCAACGGCTTGCTTGCTGAGCAAGTTCTCCTCTGGCTTGGCCAACTGGGCTTTCAAATCCGACTCGACACCTCATAGAATCGTGTGGCGCCGCGGAGAAGCCGTCGAATTCTGCTTTTGCTCCCCAGACCAAAGAATATCTTTGCTGCGCCGCTTGGCAGCCCGCAGCCAAGTGTGACCAGTTGCCCCTCAGCGCGATAGCTTTTTCTGGCAACCATCCCGATCAACTGCTATTGGAGACCTGATTCTTCAGAGCTGGTCAAAATCAGCATTCCTTGACATCCCTACGAGTGGTTGTTAGTCTCACCGCTTTCAAAATCAGCACTTTATTCAAGGAGATAGACCATGAAACGCACCTTCCAACCGAACAACCGTCGTCGTGCGAAAACGCACGGTTTCCGTGTTCGCATGAGCACCAAGGCAGGCCGCTTGGTTCTAAAACGTCGCCGCGCCAAAGGCCGCAAACGGCTGTCGCCAAGCCATTATTAACTAGGCGTTGCTGCAAAGGCCGCTTTGTCGCACGTCATAACCCTTTGCGGTGAACGTTGTGAAGAAGCTCCAAATGTTGCGTAACAGCCGGCAGTTCCGCCAAGTTTACGACCAGGGGCAGCAATTTCACACTTCCCTTTTCTCCGCATTTTTCCTGAAGACAGAGCGTGACGAGCGGCGCATCGGCATTACTGTGACACGGAAAATCGGCAACGCTGTCGTTCGTAATCGCTGTAAGCGCAGGCTTCGGGAAGCACTCAAGA
>CAZGBQ010000361.1:0-2760 GCA_964524045.1 uncultured Acidobacteriaceae bacterium | reverse complement strand
AAATCCCCACGCACGGCCAATTGGCGCGCGCCAATCTCGAGGGCTTTTTCGATCGGTTTTTCGATCTGGCCGTCGTAGAGCAATCCGGTCATTACCGTGGGCTCGATTTTGCGCACGTTCAGCACCAGTGCGGCGTCAAAAGAGATGACCACCGCGCGGGCGATTTCTCCCGAGTCGCGCAGTGCGCCGATCAAGGCGTGTTCCCCGCCCCACGAGCCGCTGGGTTTCAGTTCCAAATAAAAAACCACGTCGTTCTTCTTCGAGAACTGAAGGATTTCTTCCAGCGTGGGAATGCGCTCGCTGGAGAATCCACTGCCGAACCAGGAACCTGCGTCCAGGCTCTGCAATTCCGCGAGAGTCAGGTCATGCACGGCGCCTTTTCCGTTGGTAGTGCGATTCACGGTGGTGTCGTGAATAGCCACGAAATGCGCGTCGCGCGAGAGCTGCAGGTCCGTCTCGATGAACGTCGCGCCCAAAGCGACCGCCTTGCGGAACGCGGCTAACGTGTTTTCCGGCGCGTGCCCCGAGGCTCCGCGATGCGCAATAACAAGCATTCAGGATTCTCCCTCAATCCGGCCCTCTTCGAGAAACACGGCTTCCCAGGAAAGAGTTTCGCCCTCGGAAAACTGCCCAAAGGGCAGCTGCGATAACATCATGTTAGCATTCAATTCCTGACGCCTCCCGTACAGCTATTTAGCCTGAACCTTGAATCTAACTGTTTAGGGACACGACAAGAAGTTCGTCGAGGAGGAAAAAATGAGAAAAGAACTCCGGATCCTGTTCGCAGCAGTGGCGCTAACGGCGATAAGCGCCGCCACAGGTTATCCGGTGGCTGGATTGCCGCAAGAAAACAAGAAGCAACGCAACGAGGAGAAGTACCGGGCGCAATTAGCAAAAGAAGTGCGCCACGAACTGGTCATGCTCCCCTGGTATTCGGTGTTCGATAACTTGGCGTTTCGCGTGAGCGGTGACAAAGTCACACTACTCGGGCAAGTCACGCGCCCAACACTGAAATCCGACGCAGAGGGCGTTGTAAAGCGGATCGAAGGAGTGGCCTCGGTGGAGAACAAGATCGAAGTTCTTCCGTTGTCGCCGATGGACGACCAATTACGGCGCTCCTTTTACCGTGCGATCTACGGCGAGTCGGGTTTGCAGCGATACGCGAATCAGGCCGTGCCGTCCATTCACATCATCGTGAGCAACGGCCACGTCACTTTGGAAGGCGTAGTCGATAACGACATGGATAAAAATCTCGCCAACATCCGCGCCAACCAGGTTCCGAACGTGTTTTCGGTAAAAAACAATCTGGCGGTGGTGAAATCTTAAGCCAAGAGTTCACTGGGCAGATTTGGAGGGGCGGCAAGACAAGAGGCTCCCAAAAGGGGGCCAGAGAAGGGTAAAACTCGCGAGTATAGTGGAAGTTCTTGGGTCACCTCTGTCAGCCTATCTCCGCAGGGCTCTCACCCCCAGACGGCCGCTTTCCATCTCGTAGAAACAAAATGGTTTAGGGGAACCTTCTGGTGGACAGGTGGAAGCCGAATTGCCTCCCCAATTCACTAACCGCCCTCGCTACGCGTTTGTAGCAGGGGCTGAGCAGCACCATGGCAACCGCTACCACCAAACCGAATCCCGCGCTTGTGGCGCGGCCTTTCGCAAATCGCAGCGTGCCGCTTAACTCAGCCCCAGCGAATTTTGCCCCCGATCGTGACCTGCCCGCAGGATTCCTGGATTTCCTTGCGCCGTTGCACGGGGCGTTGACGATGCGGCAGCGGGCGCTCGTGGCGCGGCGCGAAGCTGCCCTGGCAGAAGCGCTCGCAGGGAAGGTCCCGTCTTATTTGCCGCCATCCGTCGCTACTACGAATTCCTGGCGCATTGAGCTGCCGGCGTGGTGCGCGGACCAGCGCAACCAAATGACCGGCCCTGCCGATGACGCCGAGCTCGTGGTGAAAATGTTGAATTCCGGCGCGCCCGGGGTGATGCTCGATCTGGAAGACTCGACCGCGAACATCTGGGAGCACAACGAGCGCGGCATCAAAAATATCTTGGAAGCCCTTGCGGGGCGGCTGACCTACTTCGATCGCAAGCGGAACAAAACAGTTGGAATCAATCCCAGCACAACGGTTGTTTTCACAAGGCCCCGCGGACTGCATCTGCATCAGGCAGGAGTCTTGCCCGACGAACTGTTGCCCGCGTCGCTCTTCGATGTGGCGATGGTCGCTTATCAAGTGGATTTCAGCGCGCTGAAGCACCCGCTATGCATCTACATTCCGAAGTCGGAATCCGCGGATGAAGCGCTGTGGTGGCGCGATCTTTTCCAGATGATTGCGCGGCTGAAGGGCCTGCCGAAAGACGCCATCAAGTGCATGGCGCTCGTGGAATCTCATCCCATTGCGTTTCAGATGGAAGAGTTCGCGTGGAATCTGCGGGATCACATTGTGGGCCTGAATCTGGGTCGCTGGGACTACATGGCCAGCCTGATTCACTTCAATCTGGAAGACTCGGACTGGGTTTTGCCGGACCGCAACACGATCCCCCACAACGTGGCATTTTTCCAGAATCTGCGGAACCTCATTCCAGAAATCTGCCACAAGCACGGAATGTTGGCGATCGGCGGAATGACGGCGCTTTATCCAAGCCGGGAAGATGCGGAACTGAACGCGCGCGCGCTGAAAGTGCTGGCCGAAGACAAAAAGAACGAAGCGAATTCCCTGATGGACGGCGCGTGGACCGGCCACCCGGACCAAAACGAAATCGCGGTGA
>CAZGBQ010000360.1:0-2764 GCA_964524045.1 uncultured Acidobacteriaceae bacterium | reverse complement strand
CTAGTGTTCGTGACTTGTGCTACTGCAGGACCAGCACCCAGTCGTGTGTGCCGTCAGCGTGCGCGGTGGCCGGCGTCGTGAAACTCGACGATCCGGAGGCGGCCATTGAAGTGCCCGTCGTGGGGTCGAACCAAGTGGCCGCCACGGGTTTTGCGAACATCCCGATATTGACGGAAAGTGTCGTCGCCACTGGCGTGTACACGATGGCCTGTGAAGCTTGTGAAGGCGTTGTGTTATCGGGAACCCAGGCGGCCGTTGCGTAATTGGAATTGCACAAGTTCAGGTTATTTGGGGCTGCGGTTCCATAGCCCGCAGTCACGATCTGATGGCCCGTATCTGGAACCAACTTCCACCATTGAAGCTGATTGAGGACACTGGTGAGCATGGACACTTCCGTAGTGGCTGGCGTGTTCAACTGATTCTGCCATGTTAGCGAGGAGCTCGAAACATCCTGAGGATACCTATCGGAATGATTCACGTGGGTGTTTCCCCAAACATGGCCGGATGCACCGCTGGTCATCGTCCAATACATTTGCCGCCGCAAGATACGGGCATCCGCAGCAGTGCAAAGGTTGCTTGTGTTGTTCGCTCCTTCCATGTTTGCTTCGGTCAGAAAAACGGGATTGACCGGACTACTGCCGTAGGCCTTCAGCGCGTAATCATAGGTTTCGTAATAGGTGTAGAGCCCGTCGGCCTTGAGATACGGATCCAGCGCGGTGTCTTGGTTGGAGTAGGAACGTTGGAAGTCTAACTGGATAGTGATCAAGTGGTTCGTGTCCACGCTGGCGATGCCCGCCATCATTTGCTTCACTAGGGTATTGTCTGTATCACTTCCCGTCGCAGGACAGGTTACTGCCGTGCTCGTCCAGGTTTGGAAATCGTTGCCAAGTTCCCAGATGATGTTCGGAAAACCCTTGTAGCGGTTGCCGAGGAAAACACCGAAATTATAGGCCTTGGTTGAGCCGCTTGCCCGCATGTCATTCATATAATCAGCGGTGGTTAGAGGATCGAAGAGCACCACCAGGTTATATGTGGCCGCCATGTTAATGAAGTTGTCGAGCTCCGCCCAATAGTTAGGGTTGGGAGTTGCAAGGTCGTAGTCCATGCGCTGCGCACCACTGCATGTGCTCGTAATCATTCCCGTGAAGGCTACCTGGCCATCGGCGGTAGCACCCGTCGGAGGACAATTGCCGTGCGAGCACGAGAATATGTTAACGGTGTTGAAGCCCAATGACTGACGGCTGGCAAAGTATGTTGGCCAGTTCGAGGCGGGCAAGACATTCACGATGTGGTGGGCGGAGTCCCCGACCATGAGCCATGGGTTAGGCGGCGTACTGGCGTCAGTAAAGTATCTGCCGTTCGAGCTGACCTTGATCGGCCATTTCGCGGTTGTCGAACCGGAAACGGTGAACGAGACGCCGTTACTGGTCACGCCGCCCACCGTCACGGTGACATTGCCGGTCATCGCGCCCGTGGGAACGGTCACAGCAATGCTTGTGGCGCTCCAGCTCGTGGGCGTCGCGGTCTTGCCGTTGTAAAAAGTGACCGTGCTCGTTCCTGGCGTCGCCCCAAAATTCGTTCCGGCGATTGTCACCGGCGTTCCTACCGCGCCGGACGTCGGATTCAGGCTCGTGATTGTCGGCGCGGAAGAAGTGGTAGTAACGGTGAAAGTTGCGCCATTGCTGGCGACCCCGCCAACGGTCACAACTACCGGACCGGTGGTCGCTCCCGTGGGGACCGGCGCAACGATGCTGGTATCGCTCCAACTCGTGGGCGTTGCGGCTTTGCCATTGAATGTGACGGTGCTCGAGCCTTGCGTTGCGCCAAACTTGCTCCCCGTGATGGTGACCGAGGTGCCAACCAGTCCAGACGCCACGCTCAACCCGGAAATGTAGGGGGCATTCCCTCCGCCGCCTCCTCCCCCGCCGCCATAGGAGCCGTTGCAACCGGCTGTCGCCAGCACAAGCGCGGGAAAAAGAAGCAAAGGCGCCAAATAGCGCCGTGGATGGGCCCGATGTTCTGTTTTCATTTGCAGACTTTCCAATTTCAGAATTGCTCAGCCACCGTTGGGGACGCTACAGAGAGTGGTCGCTCACTGCGAGCTCGTTCCCTTTGCGATCAGGCCGGGGTGAGAGGGGGCCCAGCGCGCAAGGGAAGCCATTTTCGATACAGCTGAAATCACTCTACAACAGAAGGAAGGGAAAGTCACGAGGGGCGGGGGCTTCGAGGAATCAGCTTCAAGAGGCGAACTTGGCAGGACGGGAGGCGGGGTGTTGTCTGAGAACTACTTGCCGGGCGAAACTGTGGGGCCGCCTGAAATGCCCGAAGCGCTCGGGGCGGACGCGCCGCCACGTAAAGGATAGAGATAGTAGGAAGTGTCACCAATGTGCTGCCATCCGGGAACGGCAAGCGTTACTCCAGATTGCGGATAAGTAACCTCCGCCGGCATTGCATCCGTGACGATCGCCACGGCGCCCGCTTTCGCGAATACCGAACGCACTTGCTCCTGCTTTTCCGGCGAAGCGAACCAATATTCGTTTATGTACGGGGTAGGAATCTCGGTGATGACGCGCACGCGCGCGAGCCTGGCCCAGTAGAAGCTGTCCCGGGGAATTCCAATGGTCGCAAGGGACTGACCCTCCGCAACGCCCATCGCGCGAAGACCCGCAGCTACCTGCGCCTGCTCGCTGGGAGCATGGCGCAGAATGGCGTGAAAGTCGGTGATGGAAGCGTGAACGATGCCAATCATCGTGGTGAGAACCGT
>CAZGBQ010000359.1:0-2767 GCA_964524045.1 uncultured Acidobacteriaceae bacterium | reverse complement strand
GAATGGTTGCCGCGTTTGCTGTCGCTGTGTGGGCGGTCACGGCTTGGGGCTTTACCAAAGATGTCGTCGTGGCGCTCGTATTGTTCCTGCCCCTGGCGCCGGCGATCACGCTTTTCTCCCGCGTCCTCTGGATTTACCTCGATCAAACTGTCGACCCAGAGCGCATCACGCGGTAGTCTGAGCGAAGGTAGGCGCGCGAAACCACTCTTCGTGTCATCCCGAACTCGGTCGCGCGCTCGCCCGCGGTAAGCGAGCTCAAAGAGCAGCCGCGAACGGCGGTGAGGGATCTGCTTCTGCTTTGTTTCTCCTGGATTCAGACCTTCGGAGTGCCGAACGCTCCGTTATCCCCTTTCCTCTCAGTCACTTAATTACGCCTTGACAAATCTTAACTTTATGGTATAATCGCTTGGAGTATCGGGCCCAGTTTTTTTCGGCCCTTCACACTATGCTCGGCCGCCGCTCGGTTCACTTACTTTCTTGCGGCCTGCTTCCTGCCTCCCGCCAATACTTGCTTAAGTCCTTTCCTTGCCACACTTCCGAGTTTTCCCCTGTAACTCCTTTGCTTGCCACAGATCCGGACAGCCGCTCCAGCAAGTCGTTTGTTTGCCACACTTACGATCCCCCCGGGCCTCTAAGCACACGCCCGTCCTCTCCATCTCACGCATGCCGTTTCTTACGAAAACTGCCGGGGTGTACCCTGTCTACTCCCAAAACGGAACCGCGCATCCAACAGCGATGCAAGTTCTACACTGCCGAACAGGATGGTGGATATGAACGAGACAGAACGAATTGCCGATGCTTACCGCGCCGTGACCGTCAAAGGCGCGTGGTACGGACCCGCACTGGCGGAGCTGATCGCAAAAACTTCTCGGGAGGATGCCACTACGCCACCGACGCCAGGCGCGCATTCCATTTCGGAGCTGCTGCAGCATCTGCTTCTTTGGAATGAACGAATTCGCAACACTTCGGACAGCACTCCGCTACAGAAGTGGGAGCCGGAAAAGGAATGGGCCGAGCCTCCGATTCCCTGGAATGAACTTGTAGCGCGGTGGAACAAGAGCCGCGACTTGCTCGAAGAGCGCATCCGGAATTTTCCCGTCGCGGATTTGGGGAAACAGGTTCCCGGCCGCAACTATCCCTACGAAACGCTCTTCCCCGGCATCGTGCAACACACCGTTTACCATTCCGGGCAGATCGCCATGGTGTTGAGCATGTTGCGCGGGCGAAGTAAATGAGCGCAGAAGAGACTTTGCGACGAATTCGCCAAATTGTTGCTGGAAACGCGGACCGCGCAGGGCGGGCGCAAGCACTTGCCGAGGCGGTTCGAAGCCTGGGCAATCATCGCTGGTGCGGAGTCTACGACGTGGGCAGCGAAATGGTGACCATCATTGCTTACAGCGGTCCCGGGACTCACAGCGGAACAGACAGCGGGCCGGGAGCGCCGGCCTACCCAACATTTCCCATCACGAGGGGACTTACAGGATCGGCCATCCGGGAAAAGGCCACCGTCGTTGTGGGCGACGTGCGAACCGATCCGCGATACTTGACCGCGTTTGGGAGCACGCTCTCAGAAATCATCGTGCCCATTCTCGATCCGAAAAATGGAACGGTTGTCGGAACCATTGACGTGGAGAGCGAAAAGCCGAACGCCTTCTCGCCCCGGGACCAGCAGGTATTCGAGGAATGCGCCCGCGCAGCCTTGCCATTATGGATCGGGGGATAGCGTTTGTAGAGGCGGCTTTATGCCGCCATCCAAGGTTGCACGTGAACAAGCCAGAGTGGCGACGTAAAGTCGCCGCTGCAAAAGCTGACATTTATGCCGATTCGGGCTCTTCGATAAGAGATTCCTGGCGAACAACGATGACGATGCCGGAATCGGTGACGTGGAAGCGGCGCTTGTCCGCTTCGGTGTCGTAACCAATCTCGGTGTGCTCCGGAAGGCTGACGTGGCGGTCGATGATGGCGCGGCGAATGCGCGAATGGCGGCCGATGTTCACGTGATTGTAGATGATGGAGTCGGAGACTTCGCAATAACTGTTGACGCGCACGTCGTTGCCGATGACTGATTTTTGCACGCGGCCGCCAGAGATAACCGAGCCGCCGGCAACGATGGAATCCAGCGCCACGCCCATGCGGTCGGGATCGGCAAAAACAAATTTTGCTGGCGGATACTGATGCTGCCAAGTGCGCAACGGCCATTCTTTATCGTACAAGTTGAAAACCGGCGAAACGCTCACCAGGTCCATGTTGGCTTCATAGTAGGCATCCAGCGTGCCGACGTCGCGCCAGTAAAGCGCGTCCTTGGCGTTTTCATCCACGAAGTTGTAAGCGAAGACGCGGTGCTTGGAAATGATGCGCGGAAGAATGTCTCTACCGAAATCGTGGCTGGATTTGGGGTCTTCGGAATCGGCCAGAAGAATAGGAATCAAAAGTTGCGTATTGAAGATGTAGATGCCCATTGAGGCGTTGCAGTGCCCGGCGCGATGCGGAGACTCTTTGGGGGCGGCTGGTTTTTCTTCGAAGCCAACGATGCGCCAGTTTTTGTCCACCTCGATGACGCCGAATTGGCGCGCCGCTTGCGCCACGGGAATCTGGATGGTCGCGACGGTTACATCCGCTCCGCTGTCCGCATGTTGCTGCAGCATTTTGGCGTAATTCATCTTGTAGATATGGTCGCCGGAAAGAATAAAGACGAATTTGGAGCGCTCGCTGCCGATGGAATAGATGTTCTGGTAGACCGCGTCGGCGGTGCCTTGATACCACGATT
>CAZGBQ010000358.1:0-2768 GCA_964524045.1 uncultured Acidobacteriaceae bacterium | reverse complement strand
TGGAGTAGCCTTCTGACCTGCTTCATGCCGGTAATCTGTGTTTCCTTGGAACACGGGTGCGCTCGCTGCGGGCAGGGGCTTAAGCAGCTAGTCCGCAGGTCCGTTCAGTTCTTTGCGAGATTGCGCCCGGTAGGGTCCAAACTTCTTGACGGACCCTCGTCTCAAGCCGCGGCGCCTCCGGACTTCGCTTTGCTCGTGCCGTAGCCATCGCGCTTCAGGTAGCGATACAAGCTGGTGCGCCCGATTCCCAAAATTTGCGAGGCCCGCAAGCGGTTCCCCTGGCACATCTCCAATACCCGCTGGATGTGCGCTTTGCGCACGTCCTCGAGTGAAAGCGGCTTCCAATCACCGCCCTGAAAGGATCCGGGCCCGCGATGCTGGAGATGCTCCGGCAGGTCGCTCAAGTCCACAAAGTCGCCGGTCGCCGTAATGCACGCGCTGGAGATGACATTCTCCAGCTCCCGCACGTTTCCCGGCCAGGGATGCTGCAGCAGCACCGTTTGCGCGCGTCGCGTCAGTCCGGCGATGTCTTTTCCATAGGCGGAGTTGTATTTGTGAAGGAAGAACTGCACCAGCAAAGGAATGTCTTCGAGCCGTTCCCCAAGCGAAGGGATGCGAATCTGGATGGAACTCAAGCGGTAAAAGAGATCTTCGCGGAAACGTCCGGCAAGGACTTCCGCGCGAAGATCGCGATTGGTCGCGGCGATCAGCCGCACGTTGACTTGGCGCACCTCCGGTGAGCCGACACGCTGGATTTCGCGGTTCTGTATTACCCGCAGGAGCTTGGCCTGCATCGCGAGCGACATTTCGCCAACTTCGTCCAGGAAAACGGTTCCGCCGTTGGCATATTCGAACAGGCCCTGACGCGTGTCGGTAGCGCCGGTGAAAGCTCCACGCATGTGGCCGAAAAGCTGGCTTTCCAACAGCGTATCCACGAGCGCGGAGCAATTGCAGACTGCCAGCTTTTGCTGGCTCACAGGACTGAGCTGGTGAATGGCGCGCGCAACCAGCTCTTTCCCCGAACCGGTCTGGCCGACAAGCAGAACATTGGAGTAGTGCCGCGCCACCTTGCGCGCAAAATCAAAGACTTCCAGCATGGCCGGGCTCCTGCCCACGATGCCGTGAAATTCCAGGTCTTTCAGCAACTGCTCCTCAAGCACGCGCACACGGCGGCGCTGATCGTAGAGCTTCGCGACGTCGTCCAGCGTCTTCTTCAGGTGCGCCCGGTCAATGGGCTTCGGCAGAAAATCCGAAGCGCCGCGGCGGATCGCCTCCACCGCCGACTCCAGCGTGTAGTCGCCGGTCATGAGCACAATGTGCGCGCCGGGGTCGCTGCGCAGCACCTGATTCAGGAACTCGTAGCCATCGATCTCCGGCATATGCACATCCACGAGCGCCAGCCGACAGCGGCCCTGCTTGACTAACTTGAGGGCTTCTTGCGCATCCGCCGTAGGTATGGCCTCATACCCCAGATTCGCCACGAGGGCGGACAGCATCTCCAGTTGCGCCGGATCATCGTCCAGGATGCAAGGAACCAACGAAGTTCTTGCAGGGGCCAGAACAGTTGGCTTGGTCAATGCGACAGACATGATGCGCGGTCCTATGGCACTCGGTGTGCCAAATCGCGCGCGGTCTTCCCGTGACGTTCCTGCATGCGCTCCTGGCTCGCGCGGGCCTACCAGGTCCCGCCATTCGCTAGATAAGTCAGTCTTTATCCCACCGCGGTGAGAGGAAGAAACGCGCTAGTCCAAGCTGTCTCAGTTTGGCTCGTCGCTGTGCCGGAAATCTTGAAGTAATTCTTCCGCGAGAATTTATAGATCCTGCACCATTTTGGTGCACAGTGTTTTTTCGGTTCCCAATTTGACAAGAGCTCGTTTCCCTGGGGGGCGCGCTTTTGGACGGAGGAGGGACCTGCCACTGCGCATTGCAGGGGATTTCGGGAGGTAACGAGAGCCGCCTCCACAATCCTTCAAGAATCCTGCGAATTGCGGCCAGAACAGTCCAGTTTGCGACTACAGGTCTTGTTTCCAAACGTTACGGGGCACGATGCGGGTGATTCGGAATTTCTGCGGCCTTCCCGACATCGTAAAGAGCGGCTCCGCCTGGTAGGCCACCGGGAAAGAGGGCTCCGGCTCGGTGGGGCGCAGCAGGCGCACAAAGACCATGGCCCCAGGAGAAAGCTGCCGGCCGAGAGAGAGCTGTTTGCCGCTTTCCTCATACCAGCAGAGCTCGGACTTCTCTACAAAGAACGAATGGGAAGTGTCCCATCCGGAGACCTCTACACTGTACATGCCGGTCAGCGATTCGCGTTCCGTCAGCTGCATGGCGGACCTCTGCCAGTAGGAATTGCAGGAGCGGGACCACCTAGCCCAGAGCTAAATATTTGAAACTAAAGACTTAAGTCGGAGGCAAAGTCCATTGAAGTGTTCGCCGGCGGCACGCCGGTTTGCGCATGTTCGATTCTGGAGCAGTCTGCGCGAGCCGCTCGATGGGTGCTTAGAACCGCCCTTGCAGCAAGAGCTCGGTAGCAAACGCCCTGATGGGGCCGTAAACATACCGAAAGCCGATCAGCGCCAGGACCAGCCCGAGGATGCCGTAACTATTGCCGCGAAGCCAGTCCAGATACCGCAGCGCACGGGTCTCCGGCATGAAAAGCATGATGGCCGTGCTGCCATCCAGCGGCGCCACTGGAAGCAGGTTGAATGTGCCTAGAAGAAGATTGAGGGAGAACAGAGCATTGAGGAGATTTTCGGGGAAGCCCGGATTCG
>CAZGBQ010000357.1:0-2779 GCA_964524045.1 uncultured Acidobacteriaceae bacterium | reverse complement strand
CTCCGTGCGCAGGATGAGGATATGCCTGCACATCACAACACGAATGCAATCGGCGCCTTCGTATTCCGCACAATTGCGTCCGTTTTTTGGGTGGAGATTTGACTTTGGTCTGGATGCATCAGGGCTTCATCTCTTTAGCGCTTCTCACCGCTACGATTCTCGCGGCCGGCTTCTTCGCTTACATCTACAGTCTCAAGCGCCAGGCTTATTTGCTCTACTGGACCGCAGCTTGGTTTGCCTTTGGCCTCCATTACCTCGCTCCCGTCAGTAGGGACACCGCTCTTCTCATTCCGCGTGACGCCGCGATCACTCACTGGCTCGATGCAGTTTCCGGATTGCTCTTTTTTCTCGGCGCGCAAATCTATGCCCAGCGAAAGCCCTGGAAGATTCGCGCTCTAATCGCCGCCGTTGTGATGGCGTTATGGGCCGCGGCTAACGCCCTCAATTTGTTTCCTGTCTCCGCAGTCATTCCCGCCTCTCTCCTCTACATCGCGGTTGCTGTTGTCTTTTTTCAGGAAAGCCGCCGCCAGGAAACCTTGGCTGACCGCCTTCTCGGTCTTTCGTTCGCCTCCTGGGGAGTTCTGTGGCTCGCGCTTCATTTTCTGAACGCCACTCCCGAGCTTCAGGGCCCGAACATGAACGTGGTTGCCGCCGCTCCGTGCGCCTTCGTCGCCATGCTCATGGTCATGGCTCTTTACGAAGAAGAGAAGCGGCGCATCGAGCGCAACATGCTGGCTCTTTCCAACCTCAACCTAGCGACTTCCAGCTTCGTCGGCGGCGAGATTCAACGCATGCTCTCGCAAGCATTGGATCGCGTCCTCGGGGTCGTGCGCCTTCCCGCGGGCGCGCTGTTCCTGCACCACGGCGATCCGCAAGGCCCCACTTCAGTCGTCGCCGTGGGCTTGAGCGATGAGTTTTGCCGCGCCGCGCAGAACGAGGAATTGGACGACTATCTCGTCAGCCTGGTCGCCCGTCTCGGCGGTTTGCTCGGGTTCCGCGATCTTCGCGACGATTCGCTGTCCGCTCTCGATAAGGACAAGCTTTTCCGCCGCTTCCGTGAGCTAGCCGTGAAGCAAGGACTCCGCAGCGTCGTAGCTATCAGCCTCCAGGCCAAAGAACGCGCCTTCGGCGTCTTGCTTCTCGGCACACCAGACAACCGGCGGTTTACTGGCGCCGAGATGCGCCTGCTGGTTGCCCTTGGCCACCAGATCGGCATGGCCGTCGAGAACAGCTACTTGATCCAGCAAACCTCGCGCCGCTCCGAAGAGCTGCACGTGCTCAACGAAATCGGCCGCGCCCTCAGCTCTACGTTGAACAAAGAAGATCTCACAAAAAGAGTTTGGGAAGAGCTGCGCCGCCTGTTTGACGTGGAAAATTTCTACATCGCAGAGCTCGATCCCCTGCGCGACGAAATTCACTTTGACCTCGAAGTCCTCAGCGGTGGGCGAGTTCCCAAGCGAACGCGGCCCGCGGGAAACCACCTCACCGAATATTTGATTCGAACCCGCCAGCCCGTCCTCATCCGCGAAAACTTCATCGAAGAAGTCAAAAAGCTCGGCGTCGAACCGCTGATGGCCAAGGGCTGCTTCTGCGGTGTTCCCCTGGTCGCCTACGACCACGCCATCGGTGCCATGGCTGTCTTCTCCGACAACGAGCGCGCTTTCGACGAAGGCCACCTCGAACTTTTGAGGGTGCTGGCGAGCGAGGCGAGCATCGCCATCGAAAACGCGCGACTTTTCAACGAGGAACGCACCAAAGCGCGGCACCTTTCGCTACTCAACACGATTTCGCGCAACGCGATCGCTACGCTCAATCCGGACGAAATGCTCGCGAAGATTACCGAGCAACTGGAAACGGGCCTCACTTACGACCATCTGGGTATCGGCTCGCTGGATTATTCCACGCGTGAAATTGTGATTCAGGCCGAAGCGGGCACGCGCCGCGGCACGCTCGGGAAGCGCATACCGCTCGGCAGCGGCCTGATTGGGCACGTCGCGCGCAACGGCCAAATGGCGTCTTTCCGCGATGGGTCGGCCACCGACGGCGCCTTAAAACCACTTCTTTCAGACTCTGTCGCGGCTATGGCGTTGCCGGTTTTTTACGCGGAGCAGCTTCACGGAATTCTATACGTGGAATCCGCGACGCCCGTGGACTTCTCCGATGAAGAAGTTTTGCTGCTGCGCACGCTCGCTGACCTGATCGCGGGCGCTCTGCACAACGCGCTGTCTTTCCAGAAGGCCCAGGAGCAAGCCATCACTGACGGCCTGACCGGCGTCAAAACGCATCGCTTCTTCATGGAAGCGCTTTCCTCTGAATGGAAACGCTCGACGCGCGCGGGCCGCTCCTTTGCTCTAGTGCTCATGGACCTGGACCGCTTCAAATTCGTCAACGACTTTTACGGCCACTTGGAAGGCGACCTCGTTCTGCAGCGCGTCGGGCAGATTCTCGAGACGAATTGCCGCCGGTCGGACGTCGTGGCGCGCTACGGCGGCGACGAATTCGTCATTCTGATGCCGGAAACGACCATGGAGCACGCGCGGCAGCTTGCCAGCAAGCTGCGCGGCTGGGTTTCCGCGGATCCTCTGTTGCGCGAGAAAAACATCAGCGCGAGCTTCGGCATCGCGAGTTATCCGCTGCACGGCTCCTCGCCGCAAGAGCTCATCCAGGTTGCCGACGCGTCGATGTACCTATCGAAACATCAGGGCGGCAACGCGGTTTCTACGGCCGATCATTTCGATCCCAACGAAGCGAAAAAGTGGAAGCGCGACGTTCTCGAAGC
>CAZGBQ010000356.1:0-2794 GCA_964524045.1 uncultured Acidobacteriaceae bacterium | reverse complement strand
AGGCCGCGCTGCAGATTTTCTTCCGTCGCAAATGCGAGATGAGCGGTCATTTCCATCTCGAGTTCGCGGTCTTCATGGGCGCCGTGGAAGAAGGAGCGCAAACGATAGAGCGATTGCTGCAACCAGCCGTTCATTTCTTGGCCCCTCCTCCCTGAATTTGCGCAACTCCAATGTTCAATGTTGGCATGGCTTGGTCACTCATAGCGCAAGGCGACGTTAGGATCGACATGCGTGGCCCGCCAGGCAGGCAAGAAACACGCCACCAGTGAAACGATCGTCAAGACAACGAATGCCGAAGCAAACGCCAGCGGGTCGCGAGGGCTGATGCCATAAAGCAGATAGCCGAACAAGCGGGTCAATCCCAAGGCGGCTAATGCGCCTATGGCAATGCCGCTTGCTGTCAGCGCAAGGCCGCGAGTGACTACAAGGCGGAACAGGTCGGACGTATCCGCGCCCAGCGCCATACGGAGCCCAAACTCACGCGTGCTCTGGGAAACCGCGTAGGACATCACCCCGTAAAGCCCGATGCTAGCCAGCAGAAGAGCCAGCCCTCCCAAGATCGCAACCAGAGTTACGGCCACAAGTTGCGGTGACGTAGAGCGGTCGACCTGTTCCTGAAGAGTGATCATTTCGTAGAGGGCAAGGTTCGCGTCCAGAGCGCGCACTTCGCGGGCTAGGGCCGATTGCATGCTCTGCAAAGGCTGCGTCGTGCGGATGTAAAGGGCCGGTCCTCTTACAAAATCTTGGCGCAGAGGCACGTAAAAAAATGGTAGAGGCTTCTCGCGCATACTTTCGTACTTTGAATCTGCTGCGAGGCCGACGATTTGTGCCCAACGGCCTTTTACTTGTAAACGCTGGCCGACAGGATCCTGACCGCGCCAGTAGCGAGTAGCCATGGTTTGATTCACGACGGCGACGAGAGGAGCGTTCTCGTCGTCGGCGCGCGTGAATTCGCGGCCGGAAATCAGAGAGATACCCATGGTCGGGAAATAGCCAGGACTCGCTTGGTTGTACCTGACCGTGGGTTGCTCCCCGGGCGGGGGTACATAACCGTCCGCTGCAATGGGTGTCTCACTGTACGTGCCATATCCCAGTGGAGTGATTCGGGCAAAGGCCGCTGATTCCACACCAGGTAGGGCCCGGACACGATCGATGAGCTCGTCCTGAAATATTTTGGCCCGCGGCACGTCGTATCCGGCAGCAACCAGGGACATAGCAGTGTCCAGCACTCTGGTAGTTGAAAAACCCGGGCTGGTGTTACGAATCTTGTGCAGGCTTTGCATCAGCAGAGCCGCCCCCACGAGCAAAATAAAACTCAGAGAGACTTGAATCACAACCAGGCTCGACCGAAGCCAGGCTCGTCCGCGCGCGCCAACAACACCCAAGGAATCAGATTTGAGGGCGTTTGCGAGTTCTATGCCCCGCGTCTGGAAAGCGGGAACCAGCCCGACAATAAGAGTCGTGATCAGGCAGATGCCTGCGCTGAGCCCCAGCACGCGTGCGTCGATTTGCCCCGGCAAGTGCATGGTATTCCCGTTGCGCGCGGGCAATAGCAGGACGAGCGCCTGACGGCACCACCGCGCAACCAACATTCCGCCGGCGGTGCCAACGGCTGACAAGATCAGCCCTTCCGTCAGGAGTTGCTTCAACAGGCGGCCACGGCCCGCCCCGATGGCCAGGCGAATTGTCATCTCGTGACGTCGGGCAAATGACCGGACAAGCAGCAAGTTGCTGACATTGGCACACACGATGAGAAGAACAAACGCGACCACGACAAGCATAATCTCGAGTGTGGGAAGCAGCGTGTTGGCATTATTGAACGGAGTCTGCCACAACGCCCAAAGCTGAATGCCGCGCCCGCGGTTCGTCGCTGGGTAGGCGGCCTCTAATCGGCTTGCCACTGCCGAAATTTCCTGCTGCGCCTGTTCCCGGGTTACGCCAGGCTTGAGCTTTGCATAGGCTTCAATCCAGCGGGCACCGCGGTCTTCGAGTTTGTATCCGCCCGATTCAAACGTGTCCTCCATCGAAGCGGGTACCCAGAATTGCATGGCCCAGCCTACGAAGGTCCCGTAAAATCCTTCCGGTGCGACACCCACAATGGTGTGCAGGACGCTGCTGAACCGCTGTGTCTTCCCAATGATTTGCGGATCACCGTTGAATCGTCGTTTCCAGAGTTGATAGCTGATCACGGCAACCGGATGGCCGCCCCACCCGGTGTCTTCCCCTGGCTCAAATCCACGCCCCAAAATTGGGCGCACACCGATGGCGTCAAAATAGTTCGCTGATACGATGCTTCCCGTCGTAACCTCAGCGCGCTCGCCGATGTTGAGCGCACTTCCGGTGATTTTGGTCACGAAAAATGATTCGAACAGCGTGCAGTTTCTCTGCAGGTCGAGGAAATCCGGCCAGGAAATTGGTGTTCCGCCAGGTTCGCTGCGATCAGTTCCGCCCAGTGCGAGCAAGCGTTCCTGATGGGCAACAAGCGGGTAAGGACGGAACAGGATGCCCTCGACCCAACTGAAAACAGCGGCATTGGCGCCGATGCCCAGAGTCAGACAAAGGATAGCGAGGAGTGAAAAGCCCGGACTGCGCCGGAGCATCCGGAGGCCAAAGCGGAGATCCTGAAAAAGCGACTCGAGAAAGCGAAGGCCCCGCGCTTCGCGGTGCTGTTCTTTTGCCTGCAACGGGCCACCGAAGCGAATCAGCGCTTGGCGATGGGCTTCGGAGGGAGGGAGGCCGCGCTGCACATTTTCCTCCGTGGCGAACTCCACGTGCGAACGAATTTCCGCATCGA
>CAZGBQ010000355.1:0-2825 GCA_964524045.1 uncultured Acidobacteriaceae bacterium | reverse complement strand
CGGCGGTACTTGCTGCGTTCTTCGAGGTTCATGTCCACGATTTCGAAGGCCATGTCCTGGGCGCGGTAGTCTCTCATGAGCGCGGTGGCTTGCATTTGACGCAAGCCGATCTGCAGGCGCAGTTGCACCGCCGTTCCGGGCGCGATGTGGCGGCTGATGGTCGCGATGCCGCCGCTCAAGCTGGCGGTCTTGATTTCGAGCCAACAGCTCTCCTTGAGGTTCATGCTGATCGCGCGGACCGGCTTTTGCAGCCGCACGCGGAGGTGCCGCCGCTGGCGGACAAATCGGGACCGCGCGGGCACGTCCAGCGGAGCGAGCACCAGATCTTCTTGCTCAATGCCGCTCTTGGGCAAGAATTCGCGGACCCACTCGGCGTCCAGTTTCTCGAGAGCCTGCATCGCGGCGATACGCAGTTCCTGCGGGTAAATCCAGGCAAACATTTTCTTGGCGTGCACGATGCGCTTCAGCGTGGTCAATGTTTCTGGCGCGCGAATGCGACCCAGTGCTTCGATGGCTTTCGCGCGCAGGAATTCCGCGCCGCCGTTTGGCAAATCGCCGTCGGCGACGGTCAGCAGCTTGCTTAATGCCTCGCGGTCTCCCGTCACCCCGATCTCGTCGATCACCAGCGGCATGACAAGAGGATCCACGTGGTCGAGCAATTCCAGCAGGATGTGGCACCGTCTTGGCGCGCCGCTTGCGGAAAGCTGCCGCACCACACGATCCTGCGCCGCGGAACTAAATTCTTTTATGCGCGCGGGCAAAAAAACCATCACCGACTGCGGATCGAGCCGGCTCAGCAGGCCGACCATCTCCACCGCTTCTTTGACTGGCCCACCGCGCACCGTGCTGCGTAAATACTGCACCGCCTCTTCGCCAAGATCGGAGGCGAGGTTCGCGACGTGTTCGCACTCGTCGCGCAAACTGCAGCGATTGAGCCGTATCGCCAGATGCTCCATGGTGGTCTGCGGCAAGCGTTTCAGAACATTCGTCAGACCCGCAGCCACGTGCCGCGCGCGCAGCGCTTCTTCCACAAATTCGGGAATGCGCTCTTCGATTCCCATTTTGTTGCGTACGCTGTTTGCGGTGCCGGGCCTTTGCGATTCGACGCCCGAGATAATGTCCAGCGCCTGCTCCATCGCCGGGAAAAACCGCACGGCCGCGGCTTCCTGACTTAACCGGACGAATGCCGCGCAAACCAGCGTCTGAATTGCGGCGTCCTGCTCGACGCTGAGCCGCAATCCCACATGGCGCAAGGCCAGGCTAAGCAATTTCGGATCGGCTTTTGCATACAAATCGGCCAATTCCGCTAGTCCTAAGGCCGTCTTCTTGCGAGCCTCGGGGTCCTCGTTCTCCACGCAACCCGCGTAATTCTGCAGCACGCTGATCGCTTCGGCGATGTTGCCCTTCTTGATCAAGTCGTTTACATACGACTGAACATTGTGCGGCGGGATGCACCACGCCTCTTCGGAAAGCAACACCTGCTGTTTCCCGCGGTCCGGAACCGCCGCCCAGAACTGGCGATCCAAAATTTCCCGGTGCGATTCGACGAGCACTCCCTTCTCGCTCATCTTGTCTTCGTGCGCGCCGAGAATCTTCCGTAAACCGTCGATTTCCTGGTTCATGCGGTCGAGCATCTGGCGGACGGCGTTAACTTTTACTTCGCCGCGTTCGAATCGCTCCAGCGCAAAACGGATGGCCAGATGCTCCGCGAGCTGCACAATGACGGATTCGTCCGTCTTGGCGTTGGGCCCTCGCGCCGCCAGAGCAGCGAGCGCTTGCCGCAATAAATCTTGCGACTGCGTGGGCATTTGTGCCGCCTGGTCTTGCGCAGCACCAGGGCCGAAGCCGGGGCCGCCTTCGCCCGCACCAATCTTTCCGAAATTCGTCAACGCACCGAGAATCTTCAAGATGTCGTCTTCGGTCGGTGCGCCGGGCTGCCCGCTTCCTTGCGGCTGCGGACCGCCTCCACCACCACCTTTCAATCCAAGAAAGACGCCGTCGGTTTCTCCGCCTACGCCGCATCCGGTCGTGTTCAAATTCCGCGGCCCAGCTTCAGCGGCATCTTGCGAAGCGTCGCCCGAAGCCGCGTCCGCGCCACTGCCCTTCGAGCCTTGCGCCGCGGCAATCAATTCCAAGAGCTTCTTGGGATCGTTCAGCCACTCCTTCATCTGCGCCTGATCGCTTCCAAGCGACGCCGAAGCAAGTTGCGCTGCAATGGTGGATTCCTTCAGACGCGAATCCGTGGCCACGAAGCAAATCTCGTTGACGCGGATGCCTTGCGATCCAGCCAGCGCGGCTTTCAACTGTTGCGCAAGCTCGGAAGGCTTGGCTTTTCCCGTGGGAAACGCCAGCGCGAGCCTGGAAAGTTCTTCTTGAGTGACGATTGGGAAAAATTGGATGCTGGCCAGCCCGGCTGCCGAGAGCAACTGGGCAAATTGCTTTTCCGCCGGAGCGCCTTCCAGTGGCACGCCATCGAGCAAGAGCTGCGAGCCGGTAGCTCCCAGCAGTAATCCCGCGTCCGATCCCATCGGAATGGCAGTACGCAATTCATCAAAGGCTATGCGAAGCTGTTCGACCGTACGGGCGTGCTCGTAACCATACAAGCGCGCGTACTTCAGCAGGATGTTCAGGCTTCTTACGAAGGCGCGTCCGGAGGCTATTTTGGGGTCTGCTTTCATCCGCCGCCGCGTGTTTCTCGAGTGCGATTCGCCTAATCCCTAACGTATGTGCAGCCGCAGCCGCCCGCAATGGTACGGCTGTCCTTTTGTGCCCCACGGGTCAAGCTGGCAATCGGACGGGCAGTGCTCCTGACCAAAGGAACGGGT
>CAZGBQ010000354.1:0-2827 GCA_964524045.1 uncultured Acidobacteriaceae bacterium | reverse complement strand
GCGCAGCGAGTCGAAGGACCTCTCTGGTTCCTTGGCGGCCACGTGCGGGGATTCTATTGCTCTCCACTGTCAACTGTAAACTGGCGACTGCCAACTCGGCTTTCTCCCTTTCCTTTCAACAACTTGCGCACTCTTTTGCACCACGGAGACTTTCAAGCGCTTTGCAATCAATCACCTCCGCACTCTTTCACAACACATGGGGGGTGGAGGGTGCTATCAAGGTCTGAAGTGAAAGTAATACTTGAAGTCATTGACTTGGCCTCCGGTTTTAACTCTGAGTCTGCGGCTGGCGACCTGTCTACCTTGGTGCCCCGTATCGGGCGCAGCGCCGTGCGGGGATTCTCTGGTTCTTTCTCAACGGTCAACCGTGAACTGTCGACTGTTAACTGTTGTTTTCTCAGCTGCCGGCAAGCTCGCTCAGGGCGTGGTTGGCTTTTTCGGCGGAAGGCGCCTTCGGGTCCATGCGAATCGACTTCTCGAGTTCCGTGCGCGCGCGTTTGGCGTCGTTCAACTTTTGGTACGTTACGCCTAAATGGTAGTGATACGTGGCATTCGTCGGCGACCCCTTCACCGCTTCTTCGAGCAACGGTTCCGCCAAAGAGTACGCCGCGTTCTGGAAGTAAGCCCAGCCAAGCGTGTCGGCGGATGCAGGAATCGTCGGGAAGCCGCGGCGCGCGGTTTGCGCCAGCGTCAGCGCCACCGTCACGTTGCCGCCATGCTCGAGCAGAAGATACGCCAGATTGTTGGCTGCCAGCGCTTCCTCCGGCTGGATGCCCAAAGCGTGCTGATAGAGCGATTGCGCCTCCTGCCAGTTTCCTTGCGCTTCGTAGAGCGATCCCAGCGTGGTGTAAAGACCGGCGCTACGGGGCGACACCGCGATCGCTCTTCGGTAATTGGCAATGGCTTCAGGCAATTCATTGAGATCCTGATTTACCTGAGCCAGCATGACCAGGCCAGTAAGGTTCTGGTTGTCGAGCCCCACGCACCGCGAGAACGATTGCTTGGCCTCGGCAAGCTGCTTCATTCGGAAATAAACCTGGCCTTGCAGCAGGTAGAGCGCGGCATCGTTCGGGTTGGCCTCGACTTTGGTTTTGATGAATTGAACGGCATCGCTGGACTTGCCGCGCTGAAAGTCCAGCTCGACCACTCCCTGGATGGCGTCGAGGAAATTCGGCGAGCGATCGAGGGCTTCCCGGAAAAGCGTGTCCGCTTCGTTCCAGCGTTTTGAGAACGCGCGAAGTTGGCCGAGTTTGGCGTAGCCCAGAGCGTTCTGCGGAAGGACTTGAATCAATTGCTTCAAGTCTGTTTCCGCGGTGGCTGCATCATTCTGATTCAAGCGCGCCGTAGCATGAAAAAGATAGCCCGCCGGGCTACTTGGCGCGATCTTCATCAGGTGCGTGCCAATCGGTTCCAGGCCGCTCCAGTCGCGGCGGTCGGAGGAAACCCTTCCCAGGGAAATCCATGCCTCCGCCAAGTCCGGTCGAATCTGAACCGCTGCCCGCCACTCTCCTTCGGCTTGGCTCGCGTTTCCTTTTGCCAAGTAAGCCATTCCGAGCTGGTAATGCCCATAAGCGTTCGCGGGGTTACCCTTCACGCCTTGCTGCAATAGCTGGACTGCTTCATCAGTCTTCCCATTCTGTAGTTGGATCTGACCCTTCAGAACGAGTCCGCCATCGTCCTGCAGGGATTTCTTGAGGATTTCGTCGGTGACTTTGGCGGCCTCATCCCATTGATGGGCAAGAATCAGCAACTGCGCGTAAGACTTGCGAACGTTGAAGTCGGTAGGATGCTCCTTCACCAAAGAAGAAAATTCTGCGAGAGCTTTCGCGTTGTCGCCTTGATTGATGTAGTAATCGCCCAGCATGCGGTAACCCGCCGGGTCGGAGCTCAATTGTGACTTCGTTTCGCGAAGAGCTGCCTCGGCCTGCTCGCCCTGGCCCTGGGCAATGAACACTCCCGCCAGGGCAGCCCGGGGCGCAGGATCCTTTGGGGCGATTTCGATGGCGCTGCGAAAGACGGCCTCTGCATTGGCCCAACGCCTTTGCGCAGCGTACAGATTGCCAAGCGCCATGGCAGGCGTAGTTGAAGTGGGCGCCAGCGCCTTGGCCTTCAGCAGATTCGCTTCTGCTTCCGAGTACGAGGAAGCTTTCTGCTGAATGCCAGCCAAGGCAACGTAGGGATCGGCGTTATTGGGCGCCATCCGTACGGCGTTTGCCGCTTCCCGCAAGGCGTCTTGCAAGTTATTCAACTGCGCGTCCGCGTTGGCCAGGAGCAATTGAGCCCCTAAATCGTTGGGGCTGCTTTTCAGAATGGTGAGCGCCTGATCCTTGGCGTCGGCGGGCTTGCCACCGATTAGATATAGTTCGCCCAAATCGAGCTGCGCGCTCCAGTTCTGTGGGTCAAGTTCGATGGTGCGCTGCAACTCCCGGAAGGCAAGGGCCCAATTGGAGAGCTTCAAGTGACACTTTGCGACTTTGTAGTGGACCTCAGGCGATTTGGGATCAATCTGGAGCGCACGGCCGTAAGTAATCAGAGCTTCTGAGTATTTCTGCTGGGTTGCATAGCGGTCGCCATCGGCGACAAACCGTTGCTTCCGGGCGTTGGGGTCGCGGAAACAGCCGGCGAGAATCAGGCAGACTGGGACCGCTATGCCCAGCAAGAAGACTGTGCGACGAGCGCGCGAGGGACGGGCGGGCGCAAAAGTGGTACAGGATTGTTTCATAGCAATGAATTTTGGGAGCAATTTTGCATCCGGGAAGAAGGAGAGTTTGGGGCAATGCACCTGTCTCGTAAGCATTAGAAAATAAACGACATATGAAGCAATGAG
>CAZGBQ010000353.1:0-2832 GCA_964524045.1 uncultured Acidobacteriaceae bacterium | reverse complement strand
GTTCCGCGAGAAAGCTTCCCGGGAGAGCGGCGTGTTGCGCTGGTCCCTGGAGCATTAGCGAATCTCACCAAGGCAGGTTTGGAAGTTGTCGTGGAAGCGGGGGCCGGCGCCGAAGCGGGCTATCCGGACGCGGACTACATTGCCAAGGGCGCGAAGGTGTCGCCCACGCGCGAAGAGGTTTTTCGCTCCGCTGATATCATTGCGCAAGTACTTTGCTACGGTTCGAACGATGTCACCGGCAAGGCCGACGTTCCGCTGTACCGCAGCGGCCAACTGCTTGTGGGATTTCTTCGGCCGCTCGGTTCGATCGAAACGATTCAGGAGATTGCTTCCCGCGGCGTAACTTCTTTCTCGGTGGAATTGATGCCGCGAACCACGCGCGCGCAAAGCATGGACGCGCTTTCTTCGATGGCCACTATTTGCGGCTACAAAGCCGTTCTCCTAGCCGCCGACCGGTTGCCGCGCATTTTTCCCATGCTGACAACAGCCGCAGGAACGATCACACCGGCGCGCGTGTTCATTATTGGGGCGGGAGTGGCAGGGTTGCAGGCCATCTCTACCGCGCGACGGCTCGGCGCGGTTGCTTCGGCGTACGACCTGAGGCCTGCGGCCAAGGAACAAGTCCAAAGTCTTGGGGGCCGCTTTGTGGAGCTGCCCATCGATGCGAAGGGTGCGGAAGATTCGCGAGGCTACGCGCGCGCGCAGGACGAAACTTTTTACAAACGCCAGCGCGAGCTTCTCGGCAAGGCTGTGGCGGACAGCGACGTGGTCATTACCGCGGCGGTTATTCCGGGAAAGAAGCCGCCGGTGCTGGTCACTAAGGAAATGGTGGGTAACATGGCGCCCGGTTCGGTGATCGTCGATCTGGCGAGCGAGCGCGGTGGCAATTGCGAACTGACGAAGCCCGGCGAAATCGCGGTCGAGCACGGCGTCACGATTATCGGTTCCCTTAATTTTGCAAGCAGCGTTCCCTATCACGCCAGCCAGATGTATGCGCGAAATATCAGCGCGTTTCTGCTGCACCTTGTGAAAGACGGCAAACTGCAGATCAACTTGGAGGATGAAATCATTCGCGAGACCTTGCTTACTAAAGATGGGGAAGTTTGCAACGCGCGCGTAAGGGAATTCTTCTCCCTCCCGCCCTTGCCGGCGGCGATCAAGGAGGTGGTGAAATCATGAAGCTGGATCTGCTCACCAGTCTTTACGTTTTCATGCTGGCAGCGTTCATCGGATTTGAAGTGATCCGGCGTGTTTCGCCATTGCTGCACACTCCGCTGATGTCCTTGACCAATGCGCTCGACGCCATCGCCGTGGTCGGCGCCATCATCCTGGCCGGCGAATTTCACGAGCACGGAGCCTTGCTCGCAAAAATTCTTGGCACGATCGCGATTGTCGCTGCGACGAGCAACATCGTCGGCGGCTTTCTCATCACCGATCGCATGCTGCGTATGTTCAAGGCCAGCGGACCCAGGAAACCGTGAACATCGTGCCGGCGGCCGATCAAATCATTGAAATCACCTATCTCGTTGCTACTGCGCTTTTCATTCTTTCGTTGAAGTGGCTCAGCTCGCCCACAACCGCGCGCCGCGGCGTGTTCGCCGGCGAAATCGGGATGCTTCTTGCGGTGGTGGGCACGCTGCTGCATAACGGGATCGTCGAGTACAAATGGATCCTCATCGCGCTCGTGCTTGGCTCGATTATTGGAGTGCCGCTCGGCGAAGTGGCCATGACTGCCGTGCCGCAGCGGACCGCCTTAAGCCACGCGTTTGGCGCGCTTTGCGTGACGCTGGTCGGAACCGCTGAATTCTATCTGCGCTCGCCCGGTGTGCCGCCCTTCATGATGGCGGTTCTTTCGATGGAAGTGATTCTAGGCTCGTTGACGTTCACCGGCAGCCTGATGGCCGCAGGGAAGTTGCAGGAAGTCTTGCCGCAGCGGCCCATCACTTACAAAGGCCAGAATGTCGTCAACCTCGGGTTGCTCGGTGTGGCGATCGCTGTTGCCGGTGTGCTCGTCGCCCATCCCGAAAAAATGCAGCTTTTTCCGCTGATTGTCGGCATACCGCTCGTTTTCGGTGTGATGATGATTATTCCCATCGGCGGCGCGGATATGCCCACGGTGATTTCGCTACTAAATTCCTATGCGGGGCTTTCCGCCGCGGCCATGGGCTTCGTCCTGCAAAGCAAGCTGCTCATCATTGCAGGCGCGCTGGATGGCGCTTCGGGCTTCATTCTTTCCGTCAACATGTCCAAGGCCATGAATCGTTCATTCTCGAATGTTCTTTTCGGGGCGTTTGGGCAGGAACAGGCTAGCGCTGGGGCCGGTGCAAAGGAAGCGCGCAGCGTTCGAAGCGCTACGCCCGAAGAAGCCGCCGGGATTCTAGCCGCCGCAAATAAGGTGGTGATCGTTCCGGGCTACGGCATGGCCGTAGCCCAGGCGCAACATAAAGTGCGTGAACTCTTCGACGGGCTCACGAAGCGCGGCATCGACGTAAAATTCGGCATTCATCCCGTGGCCGGACGCATGCCTGGGCACATGAATGTCTTGCTCGCCGAAGCGGACATTCCGTATGACAAGCTGCTCGATATGGATGAGATTAATGGCGACTTCGCGCAGACCGATGTCGCTCTCGTCATCGGCGCGAATGATGTGACGAATCCCGCGGCGCGCACGGATCACTCCAGTCCCATTTTTGGCATGCCGATTCTGGATGTGGACAAGGCCCGCACGGTGATGGTCATCAAGCGCAGCATGGCGGCGGGCTTCGCGGGCATCGACAATCCCCTCTATTACCTGGACAAGACGCTGATGCTCTTTGGCGACGCGAAGAATTT
>CAZGBQ010000352.1:0-2834 GCA_964524045.1 uncultured Acidobacteriaceae bacterium | reverse complement strand
GAAGTCGATTCCATCTTGATCGACGAAGCGCGCACTCCGCTGATTATTTCCGGGCCGTCGGAAGAATCGACCGACAAATACGCCAAAATCGACAAAATCATTCCCAGGCTGATTCAGGAAATCGACTACACGCTCGACGAAAAGCACCGTACGGCCACGCTCACGGAAGAAGGCGTGAGCAAGTGCGAGCGGATGCTGAGCCTGGGCAATTTGTACGATCCCGCGCACATGGAAACGATTCACCACGTCTATCAGGCGCTGCGTGCGCACACGCTATACAAAAAAGACGTCGATTACGTGGTGAAAGACGGCGAAGTCATCATCGTCGATGAATTTACCGGACGCCAGATGCCCGGCCGTCGCTGGTCGGACGGTTTGCACCAGGCCGTGGAAGCCAAAGAAGCCGTGAAGATCGAGCGCGAGAATCAGACGCTCGCCACCATCACCTTTCAGAATTATTTCCGCATGTACAAAAAACTCTCCGGCATGACCGGCACGGCGGAAACCGAGGCAGCGGAATTTGCAAAGATTTACAACCTCGAAGTGACGGTCATCCCGACGAACCGTACTCTCATTCGAATCGAGGCCGCTGACGTCATTTACCGCACGGAAAAAGAGAAATTCGATGCCGTGGTCAACGGCGTTCTCCAGGAAGACAATTCGCTGGCCCATGGAATTCGCCACTATCACGAGCGTGGCCAGCCGGTGCTGGTGGGCAGTATCTCGATTGAAAAATCCGAGAAAATTGCCGAGCAGCTAAAAAAAGCTGGAATCGCACATCAAGTGCTGAACGCCAAGCAGCACGAGCGCGAATCGCGCATCGTCGCGCAGGCGGGACGCAAGGGCGCAGTCACCGTAGCGACGAACATGGCCGGGCGCGGAACGGACATTCTTCTCGGCGGCAATCCCGAACAGATGACGCGCGATCATTTTTTGAAGAACAAGCTGGCCATGCCGTACGCCGCAGCGCCCTCGGTGATTAGCGCCGATCCTGCCGATGGCAACGGCGCGCAGCCTGGCGTGCAAATGGTTTTGTTCCAGAACGAAGGCAAGATTTTCCAAGTTCCCTCCGATCAGTGGAAGCCGGTGTACGACCAGTTTGTCGAACAGTGCAAGGCGGAACACGACGAAGTGGTTGCCCTCGGCGGGCTGCACATTCTGGGCACGGAACGCCACGAAGCGCGGCGCATCGACAATCAGTTGCGCGGGCGCGCGGGACGCCAGGGCGACCCGGGCTCGTCGCGCTTCTTCCTTTCTCTGGAAGACGATTTGATGCGCATTTTCGGCGGCGAACGCGTGAAACAAATGATGTACCGCCTGGGAATGACCGAAGGCGTGCCCATCGAATCGAAATTCATGTCTGGCCGCATTGAGAACGCGCAAAAGTCCGTGGAAGCGCAAAACTTCGACGCCCGCAAACATTTACTGGAATATGATGATGTAATGAATAAACAAAGGGAGACGATCTACGCGATTCGCAGATCGGCGCTGGAAGGAAAAGATCAGCGCGACTACGTGCTGGGCATCGCAGAGGACGTGTCGCGGGAGCTGGTGGAAACGTACTGCCCGCGCGAGCAGCATCCCGATCAATGGAATGCGGCGCAATTCCTGGCGGAATCGAATGCACAGTTTGGCGTGGAGATGAAAGCGGCGGGCGCGGATCCGGGCGCGCTCGGGCATGATGCTTTGGTGGATGCAGCCGTGCAAGCCGTCACCAAGCGTTACGAGGAAAAAGAAAAACAGTTCAGCGCCGACCTGATGCGCTGGCTCGAGCGGCGAATTATTCTCGACGTCGTCGATTCGCAATGGAAGGACCACCTGCTGTCGCTGGACCATTTGAAGGAAGGTATCGGACTGCGCGGGTATGCGCAGAAAGATCCGATCGTCGAATTCAAGAAGGAAGCGTTCGTGCTTTTCGAAGACATGATGGCGCGCATCGACAACGAAACGATCCGCTATCTGTTTCACATTCAGTTACAGCAGGGCGAAGGGCCGCCGGGCGAAGGCGCCCGCCAGCCGAGGCCGCTGGAGCCTCCACGGGGTCCGGCGCAGGGTGCGGCTGCGGCGGTGGCCAGTGCGGCTGCACGCGCAAGCGAGGCTGCTCCGGCAAGCTTGCCCGGCTTCGCGCGCGAGATGGAGCGCAAGCAGCAGCGGCAGCAACGCGAGCTTCAGTATCAGACGGGTCCGGCGCAGGCAGAAGCGCCGAAGCCGGTGCGCGCAGGCGCAAAGGTCGGACGGAACGATCCTTGCCCGTGCGGGTCAGGGAAGAAGTACAAGAAATGCCACGGGGCGTAGGTTAAAAAACAATGGCGAGTGGCGAATCTTACGTAAATCGAAGAGAGATTCCTCGACTTCGCGTGCCGACCCTTCGCAGGAGCGAAGGGCAAGAATGATCGCCCCGCTGCGCTCGGAATGACAGTTTGGATGTTTTGGCTAACGTAGTGAGGATTCTCTCTGCGTTTTGTTAGGAGAGGGCGTAAAAAACATGCCGCCAGGGGCAGGACCCATGCAGCAGCCGGAACGCCAGCCGATTCCTGGCGTGAAGAACCTCGTCGCGATTGCCAGCGGCAAAGGCGGCGTGGGGAAAACCACGGTTGCGGTGAATCTGGCGCTGGCGCTGGCGAAGCTCGGGCATAAGGTAGGTTTGCTCGACGCCGATGTCTACGGCCCGAACGTGCCGATTATGCTCGGAGCGACGCAACAGCCGCAGGCCACGGCGGACAAACACATCATCCCCGTCGAATCGCAAGGCCTGAAAATGATTTCGATGGGCCTGCTAAATCCCGGCGACAAGCCGATGATCTGGCGCGGGCCGATGCTGCACAGCGTGATCA
>CAZGBQ010000351.1:0-2838 GCA_964524045.1 uncultured Acidobacteriaceae bacterium | reverse complement strand
ATCACGCGCGACTCCATCATGAAGATTGCGGAGGATTTGCACATTCCTTGCAAGGAAAGCGTCATCCCGCGCGAAATGCTCTACATTGCCGATGAGGTTTTCTTTGTGGGCACGGCCGTGGAAGTCACTCCCATCCGCTCCGTCGATCACATTCAGGTTGGCAAGGGCGTGGCGGGCCCGATTACCCGGAAGCTACAGGAAGAGTTTTTTGCCCTCACCAGCGGCACAAAGCCGGATCGCCACAACTGGCTCACTCCGGTCGGCACGCCCGTCGTCGCCGCCTCGCGGTGAGACATCCCAGGGGCTTGAATCCTTCAGACTTTGCCTCTCAATGAATCGACTAGCCAAATACGCGAGCGCAGTAGTTGTCGCCCATCTGCTGGTCAACATTACGCATGGTCTTGCTCATCGCGAACTTCAGGTTGGTCTTGTCGCATCTGACGCGATCTTCGTCATCGTTGTGATCCTCACCTTGCCTTTGCTGGCAATGGGGCTGGTATGGACTGTCTGGAAGCGGCTCGGCTTCGTACTTCTATCGCTGTCGATGTTCGGATCATTCCTGTTCGGTCTGTACCATCATTTTCTCGCCATGGGCCCCGACAACGTGAATGCACAGTCTCAGAATCCATGGGGACTCACCTTTATCTTGACCGCGTACGGCTTGCTGATCACCGAAGCCATGGGAACCTATGTCGGCGTTCATTTCCTCTGGACCGGAAAACCGGCCTCGAACAAGATTGCTAACTCTCGAACTCTCTGACACTCCGTCTGCTAACCTCGAACATTTCAGTCTTTAGCCATGTTGGTTATCTTTGGCCTTAGACCGCGCTTTGCCGAACTCTTGAGAAAACCGAACCTGCCCCTGCTCCGCTAGCCTGTGTCCACTGCCAGATGCAGAATTCGATTGGAGGACTGGCGTTTCCCGCCGCATTGCGGCTAGAATGCACCCGTTCGAATCAGGCTCATCTTCCTTTCGATCGAGGGAGGAATCTGCATGTACAGCACCCCGCAAAAACTCGTCGCGGAATTCATCGGCACCTTTGCGCTGATTTTTTTCGGCGCCGGTTCCATCTGCGCGGATCAATATCTGCATGGCGCCGGCGGCCTGGGTCTGCTCGGAATCGCGCTCGCGCACGGTCTCGCTATTGGCATCATGGTTTCAGCGCTGGGCCACATTTCCGGCGGACACTTTAATCCCGCCGTGACGATCGGCATCTGGGTCACCAAGCGCGTCAACACCATCGACGCTCTTTTGTACTGGGCGGCGCAGCTTGCCGGCGCGACTGCCGCGGCATTTGTGCTGAGAGCGGTCATTCCAGAGGACACCTGGCGCGCCGTCGCTCTTGGCACGCCCGAGCTTGCACGCGATTTTCCTGTTAGCGCGGGAATGACCTTAGAGGGCATAACAACCTTCTTCCTGGTGCTGGTGGTTTTTGCCACCGCTGTGGACGAAAAGGGCGTGTTCAAGTCCATCGCCGGCTTCGGCATCGGCCTGATCATCAGCCTAGGCATCCTGGTCGCCGGACCGCTGACCGGCGCGGCGCTCAATCCAGCCCGCGCCTTTGGACCGGCTCTGGCCGCAACGCACTGGGCGCATCATGGCGTTTATTGGATTGGCCCGCTCGCCGGTGGCTTCCTGGCCGGCCTGCTCTACGACACGCTTTATTTGAAAAAGCCGTAGAGCCGGTGACTCGTGACTGGTAACTTGTGACTGGTGCAAGGCAGAATTAGGCGCGCGACCATCCCTAATCTCTCCTCCCTGCCGCGAGTTACGAGTCACCAATTACCACCCAAGCCTTCCGGCCAGTTAACTGCATCGCAACTGCTCCGCCACTTTTCCGTGCTGCTGTCCCGCCTCAATGCTACCTTCGGCTAATAGCTGCACTTTTGCGGGGTTCACACACTTATGGCCACTAGCGTTGACGATCTTCTTCGCCGAGCCGTCGAGAACAAAGCGTCCGACTTGCACTTAAAAGTTGGCAACCATCCCTACTTGCGCGTCGACGGCCTGCTTGCCCCGCTCACCGACGTGCCTCGCATCACGCCCGAAGAAATGCTCTCCATGGCCTTCAGCATGATGACCAACCGCCAGAAGCAAAAGTTCAAGGAAACGGCGGAGTTGGATATGGCTTACGGCGTTGCGGGCCTAGGGCGCTTTCGTGTGAACGTCTTCCAGCAGCGCGGCAACGTCGGCATGGTGCTGCGCGTCATTCCCACAAAAATCCGCACCGCTGACGAATTGAACCTCCCTCCGGTCATTAACAAGATTTGCGAAGAGCAGCGCGGTCTAGTGCTCGTCACCGGAACTACCGGTTCCGGTAAGTCCACCACGCTCGCGGCGATGATCGACCGCATCAATGCCAACCGCGCCGATCACCTCATCACCATCGAAGACCCCATCGAGTTTCTGCACCGCGACAAAAAGAGTTTCATCAACCAGCGTGAAGTCGAAGTGGACACGGCGAACTTTTCCACCGCCTTGCGCGCCGCCCTCCGTCAGGACCCCGACGTGATTCTGGTCGGCGAAATGCGCGACCTCGAAACGATTTCCACCGCGCTGCTGGCTGCGGAAACCGGCCACCTGGTGCTCTCCACCTTGCACACTCTCGACGCTACGGAAACGATTCAGCGTATTATCGCGGTCTTCCCGCCGCCGGAGCAGAAGCAGATTCGTTTGCAGATGGCCGCTACGCTGAAGGCGGTTGTTTCCCAACGCCTGGTCCGCCGCGCCGACGACAAAGGCCGCGTCCCCGCCGTCGAAGTCATGATCGCAACAGCGTACATCCGCGATTGCATCATCAATCCCGATAAGACGCGCCTGATTCATGATGCCATCGC
>CAZGBQ010000350.1:0-2841 GCA_964524045.1 uncultured Acidobacteriaceae bacterium | reverse complement strand
GGCGGAAAGAAGATCAAGTCCATCACTGAGCAGACCGGCGTCAAAATCGACGTGCTCGAAGACGGCACCGTGCACATCTTCTCGACCAGTGGAGCTTCGGGCGACGCCGCCTTGGCAATGGTTCGCGAAGTTACGGCCAGCGCAGAGATCGGCAAGACCTATCTCGGCAAAGTCGTTCGTCTCGCGGAGTTTGGCGCGTTCGTCGAGCTATTCCCCGGCACCGACGGCCTGCTGCACATCAGCGAGATTTCCGAGCATCGCATCCGCGATGTTCGCGACGAGCTGAAGCTCGGCGACCAGGTCCTGGTGAAAGTTCTTTCGATTGAGGGCAACAAGATTCGCCTCTCCCGCAAAGCGCTGCTCAAGGAAGCTCGCGAAAAGCAGCAGAAGGCGGCCGCCGGCGGCGGTCATCCGGGCCCGTCAGGTGGCGAAAGCGGCTCGGGCGGCAACTCGGGCCCTCGCGAATAACCACAACTGCGGAAACTCGAATGGCTGGCAAGCTCACCGCCGATATGAAGCGTGTCGTTGCGGAGCAGCGGCTGGTTTACGTGGCCACGGTTTGCGCCGATGGAACACCCAACCTGTCACCAAAGGGCACTATTGCCGTTTGGGACGACGATCACCTTGTGTTTGCGGATATCCGCTCTCCTGGAACCACCGCGAACCTTAAGGACAACCCAGCGGTCGAACTGAACATTGTTGATCCATTTAGGCGCAAAGGATACCGATTCAAGGGCACGGGCAAAATTATCGTGGGCGGCGAGCTCTTTCAGGAAATCATGCGCTTTTACCGGGGCCGATGGGGTGACACGGCCAAAGACAAGGAATCCCGAGTACAAGGCTTTGTGCTCGTGAAAGTCGAAACTGCATTACCGCTCATCTCGCCAGCATATGATGACGGCTCAATGGATGAGCAGTCCATCCGCAAGTATTGGGTTTCGTACTTCGCAGAGTTAAACGAGCGTTGACAATCTCTTATTGATTCCTCAAGTCTTTACTGCACTGCTTCTTGCCTCTCGCAATGCACCGCATCCAACGCCCCCCACAGTGCATCCAGTGCCTCATTCGTCGTCTTTAGAATCTCTACCTCATCTCCATCCGCATGTTCCTCGAGCCAGCCGCGCCATGCCGCCCTGTGAAGCTTGTCCGTTTCTTCGTGCACCGCGAAATACGCCAATCCTTTGGGGGCGTTCACGCCGTAATACAGCTTCAACCCATCCATTTTCGTTGTCGCAATTTCCGGCACTTGCGATTCATAGGCGTACAGCGTCGCAATGGCTTCAGCCACCGTCCGGTCGCCGCAAATTTCCCGGAACGTACGCACAACCGTCTTTGTTCCCGGCAGGGCGGGGCAACAGGTGACGTGGTCCTCGTCCACGCCCACGGCAGCGGCAAAATCGCGCCACAATTTCGGATGTGGCGCAGCAGCACTTTCTTCTTCCGCGAGGTTTTCCTGAATCAATTTTTGCAAGGGGCCTTCTGTCCGCGCCGCTAACACGCGCAAGTGTCCGGGGAATGCCTCCACGTGTTTGTAATACTGCGCGGCATAGAGTTGCAGCGCCTCGCGGCTCAGTTTCCCCGCCTGCCAGTCCTTATAGAACGGATGCTTCAGCAAATTCTTTTCCGCAATCGCCGCATCCAGCTTCTTCACCAATTCCGTGTTGGCCATGGCCCCTCCCGCGCAAGTCAAAAGCGCGCGCCAAAATGTGCGGCAGATTGTACCAAACTTTCGAGCCGCATGCTCGCGACGACTCCTGTCGTAAGGAGTCGCACTTTCGATTTCGTCTCGATTTACTCTATTGCGAGCAATTGACGGTGTATTCGTAGAAAAGGTGGGAGCTATATTTCCCCTCTGGAGAGAATGTTGCCAGCGTGAGTGAGCGGCCTTCCACAGTGCTTGTATCGAGCATAAGCAGTGGATACTCTAATCCCGGGAATGTAAACAAATTCACCACCCGGAAGATCGGATCAATCCCATCCTTAAAAGTGGGGACCGCGCAGCCATCACACCATGCGTCAATGCCTGTGACCTCTGACGCAATGATTTGCCCTCCTTCCGAGTGTAGAAAAATGCCGAAACGTGAAACTTCTTGGTTGGAGTCCTGGTATAGGGCCGCAAAGGAGTAAAAAAAGGATGCTGCGGGTTGCCGAATCACAAGACTGCTCCGAAGCTGTCTTGGAGACTCCGGCATCATTCTCTTCCATACCTCAGCTGCGAGACGATCATCCAGCGAGCCTCGCTGGAAGCCTGCCTTCATGCCTTTAAGCGCTTTGCTGGTAAATAAGACCTGTGGATTGTATTCAGCAAGGACTTTGAGTGCGGAGCTGTACAGCGAAAAGGCTGGAGGATTCTGGGCAAGGTGCGCGTCGCAAGCAATCCGATGTTTGTCCACAAACTTCAGTGTCTCGTCAGGGGCCAGCTTCTGGCGGAGTTTAGCAACTTCAATGGTAGGAAGTCCTGAGTAAACGAGTACTTCGGGGGAGTTGCTCTCTGCGGCCACAGTTCCGTCAGGCAATATCCACGCAAGTTTCGGGAATTCACCCAGAAGCGCATGAAATTGAATGAAAACGTACTCTTTGTTTTCCTCTTCTCTCAGTTGGATGAATCGGTGAACCGGTAGGGAGAGGGAAAAAAGCATAACTATGCCGGATAGTGCACTGCGTTGGAACATTGGCTTCCCTTATGACTACTTGCGCGAGTCTGCTAGCTGACTCCATGCAGGCGCTGGATGTCCGCGCCAACGCCGCGCAGTTTCTCAACGATGCCTTCATATCCGCGGTCGATATGGTACACGCGGTCGATGAGCGTCTCGCCGTTCGCCACCAGGCCCGCCAGCACCA
>CAZGBQ010000349.1:1316-2863 GCA_964524045.1 uncultured Acidobacteriaceae bacterium | reverse complement strand
TGCTACAAACCGCTGAAAGACAAGCTCTTTGGTGGTGAGTCTCCTAACGAATTGCAAATATGCAGTACGCGAGTGAGGCCGCAGACCTGCCTGGCAGGGCAGGCCTGCTGAGCCACCAAGGGCCGTGTCATGTAACACCCCACCCACCCCGGGAGGTGAAAACGTTGCTGTTTTCGCCTCCCTTTTATTTTTGAGCGTAAAGGGGCGCTATCTGAGCGGCCTCCCCGATTGATCGCCATCCTTCCTTTGGCCCGGACGTTCTTACGTCCGTCAATCGGTTAAGATGACCTGCGATATAAGACGGACCAATCTTTGTGAAGGAGCACTGTGCCGCCACCCCTTCTCTCCCTTCGGAACGTGACGGTCATGCGCGGGGATTGCGCCGCGCTCCGGGAAGTGAGTCTGGAAATTGCCGCCGGGGAGCACCTGTGCATTCTTGGGCCGAATGGGTGCGGAAAATCGACGCTCATCAAGACGATAACGCGCGAATGCTATCCTCTCGCGGGGAACGGGTGTTCGGTTTCGATTCTCGGGCGCGAACGATGGAACATTTTTGAGCTGCGCTCGCTGTTGGGGATTGTTTCGCCGGACTTACTGGCATGGTGTACCACAGACGCGACGGGACGGGATGTGGTGCTGTCCGGGTTCTTCAGCAGCACGCGCATCTTTCCCCACCATCATCCGGAGCCGAAGCTCGTGGCGCGCGCGGAGGCGGCGCTGGAGCGGCTGGGAATTGCGCATCTTGCCGATCGCGCGGCGGCGCAGATGTCGTCGGGCGAAGCGAAGAGGACCCTGATTGCGCGCGCGCTGGTGCACGATCCTCAGACGCTGCTCTTTGACGAGCCGAACAATGCGCTGGACATTGGGGCGCAATTGCAACTGCGCGAAACGATGCGCGAGCTGGCGCAGTCCGGGCTGGGGATTCTGCTGGTCACGCACCATGTTTCGGAAATCATCCCGGAAATCGAGCGCGTGGTTCTTTTGCAGGAAGGCCGGATACTCGCGGATGGGCCAAAATCCACAATTATCACGGCGGACAGCTTATCAAAATTGTTCAAAGCCGATGTCCGGCTGGGGCAGCACGAAGGGTATTTTCACCTGTACTGAGGTCACTGATTTCATAGTCTAATTTAGAATAATCTAAATTAGAATATCATGTCTGCCTAGGAGAGCATTCGCCGGCCTCTCACCGCAGAGGACACATATTAGGGAAGGCATGTGTCATGCTGCGATAAACCTCGAGTTGTATCTCCCTTGCACTTCCATCTAAAGCGAGCGAATCCATTCTTTGAGGCGGGCGGCTTCCATTTCGATCATCGTCGGGTCGTGGAACGTATGAGCCAGCAAGGATACGCCTTGCGTCGAAGAAAGAAGATGCACGGCCAGCGAGCGTGACTCTGATCCCTTGCCGAGCGCACTGAATTGCGTTTCTATCCACGAGAGAGCCTCGGCAAACAATACCGTTGATTTGTCCGCCGCCGCGCCGCCGAGCTTGCGCAGTTCGGAGCATAGAGTGCCGACAGGGCAGCCGCTGCGCGCCAACGCCT
>CAZGBQ010000349.1:0-1216 GCA_964524045.1 uncultured Acidobacteriaceae bacterium | reverse complement strand
TGGTTTCTCAACTGTCTGCGACTCCACGCGACGGATCGAACATTTGGATCGGAACCTGGGCAACCGCGCCGCAGGCTGCTATTCCCGGTAGCGTCCAGACCTTCCGCAACCAAACCCTGCGCCTCATCGTGCACACCAGCGCCGGAGGAAAGAGAGTCAGAATCAAGGTCTCGAACACCTTTGGTGATGAGCCATTGCGGATCGGCAGCGCGCATCTTGCGCGGCGAACAGCTGGGGCGGACATCGATCCGGCCTCCGACCGAACGCTGACTTTTCGCGGACGCGCGTCCGCCAAAGTTCCTGCACGATCAATGTTGGTGAGCGACCCGGTGGACCTGGAAGTGCCAGCGCTGTCGGATGTGGCGATCAGCCTGTTCTTTCCTGAAGCCGCAATGGCGACCACCTCACACAGCCTGGCAAAGCAAACAAACTACATTTCCGCAGAGACTGGGGACTCGACGGCAGTGGTGAAATTCCCAGTCGCCAAGACGATCACCTCGTGGCCCTTTCTCACTGGAGTTGATGTCATGGTTTCGTCGCACGGTTCGGCAATCGTGGCGTTTGGCTCTTCGCTGACCGACGGAGACGGCTCCACGAGGGATGCAAACCGGCGCTGGCCCGATGTGCTTGCTGAGCGGCTGCAGAAGGATGCCGGCGGAAACACGGAAGTGGGCGTCCTAAACGAGGGCATCATCGGCAACCGCCTGTTAAGCGACGACCGAAGCCCGCAACAGGCCGGTGGTCCGCCTCCGCTTGGAGCCGTCTTTAAGGAATTGGCGCCGGCTCTTGGCCAGGCCGGATTGGCGCGCTTCGACCGGGACGTGCTGGCGCAAGCCGGCATCAAGTACGTCATCCTCGCGCTCGGCGTCAACGACATCCTCTTCCCAGGTTCATTCATACCGGCCAGTGAAAGTGTGAGCGCCCAGAACGTGATCTCCGGGAATCGTCAGCTCATTGCGCGCGCGCACAAAAAGGGTGTCCGAGTCATTGGCACAACGATCCCACCCTTCGAGGATGCACTCTTCCGTAACCCTTTCTTTGATCAGTTTTACAACCCCGAGAAAGAGCACGTACGAGAAGAAGTCAACGCCTGGATCCTTAGCAGCGGTGAGTTCGACGGCGTAATCGATTTCGATCAGGCAGTGCGCGACCCCAGCCACCCCACACAAATACTGCCCGCATACGACAGTGACGACCACTTGCATGTCAATGATGC
>CAZGBQ010000348.1:0-2879 GCA_964524045.1 uncultured Acidobacteriaceae bacterium | reverse complement strand
TGACGGGATCGACGGAATGGGGCGAGCAGTTCGCGGACGACTTGAAGAAAAAGCTCGTCGCTTATCTAAACGTGGATGAATCTGTGGCCGGCGCGGCGACCACAGCCGGCGCTGACGGATTGAGTTTTTCTCCTTCCGCAGTTGCTTCGCTTGCGCCGATGCTCATTGAGGCTTCGAAAGACGTGCGCGCCCCCTCGGGGAAATCGCTTTATGAAGCATGGCGCGCGACCAGCATGCGCGACATGAAAGCCAGCGCGCCACCGCTCGACAGCGCACTGGTCGAGACCCGCATTGGAAGCGGTTCCGATCACACCGTGTTCCTCAATCACCTGGGCCGCCCCGTGGTCAATCTTGGGTTTACCGGCGATTACGGCGTCTATCACTCGATGTATGACGATCATTACTGGATGGAGCATATTGGCGATCCGGCGTTTGAATACCACGTGGCGCTAACGCGCATATGGGGATTGGTAGCGCTGCGGCTGGCGAACGCAGATATTGTGCCTTTTGACTTTGGCTTTAACGCCAAGGCGCTCGAGAGTTTTCTGACCGAGTTGGAGCAAAAGAACAAGAGCGCTGCAGCCAAGCTGAAATTAAAGAAGCTTCACAAGCGCATTGCGGAATTCCAAAAGGCTGGGACTGCGCTGCACTACGCGGTGGAAAGCGGACTGGCTGCGGGAGGAATTCGCCCGGAAAAAGTGCAACGGTTGAATGAACAGCTTCTGCAAGTGGAATCAAACTGGCTCGAACCGGCAGGAATTCCCGGACGCCCCTGGTTCAAACATTTGCTTTATGCTGCACGATACACGTACGCGCACCTGGAGCTCCCGGGCGTGACGGAAGCCGTGGAAAAAGACGACTGGAATGTGGCTTCTCAACAAGCCGCTCTGATTGAAAAGGCGTTAGTAAGGAACACGGAATTGCTGCGGTCGGCGCGTATGTCTTGGGAGAAGAAAAACTAATGAGACGTTTTTCGCGAGCAAGCTTTTGTGCCATGGTCTTGGGTGCGGCTCTTGCAGCTTTCTCTGCGTCAGCGCAACAAGAAAAACCGCGCGCGAAACCGCGTGCGCGCGATTTGGGAGTTCCCTTTGAGGGCACGCCGGGGCCATGGAACGCGATTACTGACGTTGTCGGCGTCACGGTCGGACACACGACGCTGATTTCCGGAGAAGGCAAGCTACAGGTCGGCAAAGGGCCGGTGAGGACCGGCGTGACTGCGGTCCTTCCGCGCGGAAAAGACACGATGAACGATCCGGTTTTTGCGGGATGGTTCTCGCAAAATGGCAACGGCGAAATGACTGGCACAACGTGGGTGGAAGAATCGGGGTTTCTGGAAGGGCCAGTGATGATCACCAACACGCACAGTGTGGGCGTGGTGCGGGATGCAGTGATTCAGTGGCGCGTGCAACGCAGTCAGCCCGATCCAAAGGGTTATTGGTGGTCGCTGCCCGTGGTTGCAGAAACGTGGGATGGCTGGCTCAACGACATCAACGGATTTCACGTGAAGCCGGAGCATGCACTGCACGCGATTGATTCGGCGCATTCGGGGTCTGTGGAAGAAGGCAACGTTGGCGGCGGCACGGGAATGATTTGCAACGAATTCAAAGGGGGAATTGGTACGGCTTCGCGCAGGCTAGATGCGAAGGACGGCGGCTACACCGTTGGCGTGCTCGTACAATGCAATTTTGGAAGAAGGCCGAATCTCCGCATCGCAGGCGTCCCAGTGGGTGCGGAGATTCCCGAAGATCGCGCGTACGCTTCGACATGGTTCAGCGACCGGGATCGCGGTTCGATCATTGTAGTCGTGGCTACGGATGCGCCGCTATTGGCGCATCAAATGAAGCGGATGGCGCGGCGCGCGACGCTGGGACTCGGGCGTTTGGGAAGTGTCTCGAGCGACGGCTCCGGCGATATTTTCATTGCTTTTTCAACCGCGAACCGCGGCGCAGCGAAACCCGACGGGCCAGTCCAGTTGACGATGCTGCCAAACGACAAGCTAGACGCGCTCTTTGGCGCAACCGTTCAGGCCACGGAGGAAGCGATCGTGAACGCTATGGTGGCGGCAGAAACGATGACGGGGATTGAGAATCACAAAGTGATCGCGTTGCCCCACGACAAGCTGCGAGCCGTGCTGAAGAAATACAACCGGCTTGTGCAGTAGCCAATTCATCCATGATCTATTCGAGCTTTCTTTCTCAGGTTTCGTAAGCAGCCTTTAACTCCTCGATTCGGTGTTCTGTTGTCGTGTCCATGCACTGAGCCCATACCATTGGGCTTATGCTGCCGCCTGCAAACTCAAATCTGGCGGCATCGCAATGAAGGTCCCGATAGTGAATCCAAGCTTTCTCTGCCATGCGCAGTTTTTGGATTGCAGTCTCGCTCTTCTCGCTCTGCATTTGCCGAAGTAATTTCGCATAGACCTTGTTAAGCCGACCCTCCATTTTGCTGAATTGCTCGCCGTAGCATTGGTTTAGCTCGAGTTGAGTCGTTGCTTTATCACATGGACCCTTTTGAAGGCCCCGTTCTGTGTCCTTCTTGGAATTCTGCGCGAAACTAAAGATTACAAGAAGGAGCAGAGCGATAGCAGTTGCGAACGCCTTCCACATCGTGGCTTCTCCTAACGTCGTCTAGATTCACCGCTCACTAGATTACAGGGACGGCGGTTTTGCGTGGCGGATTGAAGAAGGGAAGCGCGACCACTTTTGCGGAGACGGTGTGCCGGACGGCTTCGACTGTCATTTCCATGCTGAGCGTCGCGCCCAGGTTTGCGCTTTCGCGGCTCACGCAAGCAAGCGCGATCATCTTTTTCAGCGTGGGAGACCAAGTGGTCGACGTGGCTTTGCCGACTTGCCGCCCGCCGCGGTAAACGGGCACGGCGA
>CAZGBQ010000347.1:0-2891 GCA_964524045.1 uncultured Acidobacteriaceae bacterium | reverse complement strand
CGCTGAAAATGCCCGTTTTTCCCGGAGATTTGACCCCAGGCTGCCAATTCTCTCAGTTGGCGCGCTGGGTGGTCAAAGATTGACCAGCTTCTTATTTGCCGCGTCGGTTAGGCGCGGCTACCTGCATTCGGAAGAGCGGCGACTTTTGGACTTGCTGACGCCGCTACGGCCCTGGCAGATTTCGGCCTTGGCTTACAGTGATGGCGATGGCTTCTCCCCAGTCGCTCTGGCCGAGATGCCGGCAGCGGATTGCGCGGCCGCAGCCGCAACAATTCGCTGCCTTCTTTTCTGTGATCCCGATTCTGTGAAATCGCTGTTGTCAGTCCTGATGGTTACTGCTCCTTGCTCAATACCATCCTCCGCCGAAGAACAGCGACACCAAGAAAAGGATGACGAAGATTGCGAAGAGCGCCCAGGCGATCTCGGACGATACAGCCTCGACACGATAAACACCCAACGCTGCCGCAATCAGCCCGATAATCAAAAAGAGCACTGCCAAGCCTAACATGGTGTTCTCCTTTCGTCTGGGCGACACTAGCGGCCGACTCTTAATCTGCGGCCGTTTTCACTTTCTTGTGCAATCACTATGCCATTTCAGTTGGCAAATCGAATCGGCAGATGTACCGGTGAAAGTCAAGCGCCGTTTGCCGTGATAATGGCACCGTGTGAACTCGTTTTGCTCGCTCCACTCCGGGCAGGCGGTACGGGTGCCTCTTCTCTGTTCCTGGCCAGGTGGAAAGTCTCGGCTAAGTGTAGGGCAGCTTCGTAAAGGGACAGGCGGTGGACAGCAGCCCAGAGGTCGAGCACATTGCCTTGGGCAGCGCACTTGGTTTGAAAACAGTGGAAGACGTTTTTGCCAAAGTGCACCGAGCAAGTATATTTTTTCGCGGGCATGGTGGCGGGCGCTTCGGCGTGAATGGGACAAGGGCCACGCCGCTGCTGAGCTTTGCCCTGAAAAAGGCCCAAGATGCCCAGGTGGCTGAGCACTTGCTCTAGGGTGACTTGTTGGCGCAGATAGGCGAAATCCACCTTCGGCCGCGCCGCCCGTGCCGCCACCGGCTTGACAGGGACGCGGGCGGCCTCTACCTTGGAAGGAGCCGTGGTGACCACTTGTCTTTCGGGGACTTGCTCCCTTTTGTGGCCCACGGCTTTGTCATTGGTGGCGTTCCCTGGTGCGGGCTTAGTGGCGCCAGCTTCGCTGGGCGCTGCTTGTACGGACGCCGGATTCGCGGTTGCTTCGGTGACCGGGGACTCATTGCCCTGGAGCCAAGGATAGTGATTGCTGTCGAAGGGCTTGCCAGTTTTCCAGATGGCGTAGACCAAATGGAGGAGCTTGCGCATGCAGTGGCCGAGGGCGACGTCGCCGCGCTTGCCCTTGGCTTTGAGACGGCAGAACAAAGCCCGTAGCGCGGGATTGGAGCGAATGCCGGACAGGGCCGCCATCCACAAGTAGCCGCGCACCAGATCGTTGCCACGCGGCGACATGACCATGGTGCCCGGCGGCAGAGGCCGTCCCTTCTTATCCACGCCGGAAGTGTGTTCTTCCGGAAAGATGCCGAAATAGTTGACCAGTGCTTCCGGGGTCGCGAAGCGGTCGATGTCGATAATCTTCGCCACTAAGACAGCGGCCGTAACCTCGCCAATGCCTGGAATCGAGGTAAGGTGCGTGTGCTTGCTGGCCGGTAAGGCGCGATAGCTGCTAATCAGCATTTGGCGGAGCTCGTTCTCGGCCGTTTGGCTGTGTCGTACCTCGGCCACCAGTTGCCGCACCAGCGCTTCGGCGACCGGACCGCGTAAACTGCCCACTGACCGGGCCGCCGCCTGTTGCAGCTCTCGGGCTTTGGCCTTGGGGAGATAGGGGATTTTGTTCAAGACCGCGAGGCGGGCCCGGCCGATTTTGACAGCGCTCGGATACTTGTCCAACAGCTCCAAGACCCAGGCGGCGGCGTAGTTGTTCGCGTAATTGGCCAACTCGGGAAAGACGCGGGCCAGGAGATTATGCAAGCGATTGACCGCCTGAGTAGTTTGTTTGATCTGGCTCTGTAGGCGTCCGGCCACTTCGGCGAGCAGACGCTTCTCCTCGGGCACGGCCGGGGTGGCGGCCGGCGTTTCGACGACGGCGAAGCGCGCCATGGCAAGGCTCTCCGTCTCGTCAGTTTGGCGTTTGGGGAAATGGGCTTTTTGATAGTCGTGGTTGCGTTTGGGCTCCCCGATGGATAACGTCATGGGCCAGGGCAGACCACGCAGAAAGCGTTCCAGATTGTGGGCGTATTGGCCGGCGGCGTCGATGCGGATGTGGAAGTGCGCCTGGGGATGTTGCTGATGCAATTGCTGGAGACGCTCGTGCAACGCTTGGTAATCCTCGTGATTCTCCATAACCAGCAGCTTCTTGGCCGCCGGTTGGCGATCCGGTCGTAAGAAAGAAACCACATGGCCGTAGCGGGCCGTGTCAATGCCGACACCAATGGCAGCAAGGCGGGGGAAGGCTGACATGACTATCTCCTCCTGAGGTGATGTTGGCTGGTCACACACCCATGGAGCCGTGAGAGTCCCCCGGTCGTCCTTCGGCGCAGATATCCTTGTGATAAGCGGTCACGCCGCATGATGTACCAAAACCTCATGCCAAAGGTCGGAGGGAATGATCTGCCGCAAGAGGTCAATGCCTCACGGGTGGCCTAAATCTCCTCACGACTACACTTGGCGATCATCCTAGACGACAGCGGGGATGGAAGGAACGTCGCTAAATTGAACATACAAGGGTGGCCGCGACACCGGCACGCTGGTTATGAAAATCGTGGGCGCGCGTGGCCGGGGCTGAGTACTCGAAGCCCCGGCCGAACCCAGAGAGGACTTTGAACGAGACCGGGAGTCGATTGTGGATTGGCGCAAGC
>CAZGBQ010000346.1:0-2892 GCA_964524045.1 uncultured Acidobacteriaceae bacterium | reverse complement strand
TGATTGGCAGCTACGACTATCGCCTCGTCATGCTCTCGGTCGTGATTGCCGTACTCGCTTCGTATGCGGCGCTTGATCTGGCCGGAAGGGTAACGTCGGCGCGCGGCGCGGCACGCTATTCCTGGCTCTGTGGCGGCGCCTCAGCCATGGGGCTCGGTATTTGGTCCATGCACTATGTCGGAATGCTCGCATTCCGCTTGCCAATTCCGGTCCTTTATGACTGGCCAACTGTCCTCGTCTCGCTTCTTGCTGCCATTCTCGCGTCCGGCATAGCGCTATTCGTTGTCAGCCGCAAGACCATGCGACTGCTCGCGGCCATAGCGGGCAGCCTGTTTATGGGAGCCGCCATTGCGGGCATGCACTACATCGGCATGGCGGCAATGCGCCTCCCTGCGGAATGTCATTATTCGTTGCCGCTTTTGCTGGCTTCCATCGTTCTGGCCATCGTGATTTCTTTCGTCGCCTTGCAACTCACGTTTTGGTTTCGTAGCGAGAAGCGGTCCGGAGTCTGGAAGCCTCTTAGCGCTTTGGCGATGGGTGCGGCTGTGCCCATCATGCACTATACGGGAATGGCGGCAGCCAGTTTCACGGCTTCCTCATCCGCGAACGTTGGTCTTTCGCACGCTCTGAATATTTCCTCGCTGGCAATGACTGGCATCATTATCGTCACGTTCCTGGTCCTCGGACTCACCCTGCTGACCGCGATTGTGGATCGGCGCTTCTCTGCCCAGGCGCTGGAGTTGGCCGCCAGCGAAAGGCGGTTCAAGGGTTTGCTCGAATCGGCGCCGGACCCCATCATCATCACGGATTCCGAGGGCGCCATTGTTCTGGTGAATTCGCAAGCCGAAAAACTGTTCTTGTACGCCAGAGAAGAACTGCTCAACCAAAAAGTAGAGAAGCTTCTGCCAGAGAAATTTCGCGGACGGCACCCCGGTCATCGAATGGGGTTTTTTGCCAATCCCAAGGTCCGGGTCATGGGCGAAGGCCGTGAGCTTTACGGGCGCCGTAAGGATGGAACGGAGTTTCCGCTCGAAATCAGCCTAAGTCCTCTGCAGACCGAAGAGGGCATTCTGGTTTCCAGCGCCATTCGCGATATCACTGAGCGCAAGAGAATCGAAACGGCACTGAGAGAAGCAAAAGAAGCGGCCGAAGCAGCCAGTCATGCAAAGAGCACTTTCTTGGCGACGATGAGCCACGAGATTCGCACGCCCATGAACGGCATCCTTGGGATGACTGAGCTCGTCCTCGATACCGAGCTCACCGTCGAGCAGCGCGAAAACCTGGGTCTTGTTCGTCTCTCTGCCGAATCCCTGCTCTCGATCATCAATGATGTTCTGGACTTTTCGAAGATCGAGGCCGGCAAGCTGGACCTCGAATCCATTCCCTTCGATCTCCGCGAGAGTCTTGGCGAAGCCATGAAGTCGCTGAGCTTTCGCGCGCACCAGAAGGGCCTGGAGCTGGTGTACGAAGTGCAACCCGATGTTCCGGAAGCGTTGCTCGGCGACCCGGGCAGAATTCGCCAGATTCTGATCAATCTTGTCGGCAACGCCATCAAGTTCACCGAAAAAGGCGAGGTCTTTGTGGAAGTGCAGGAAAAAACGGAGGGGAAGGGCTCGACCTGTTTGCACTTCCAGGTCAAGGATACCGGCATTGGCATCCCCAAAGAAAAACAAGACCAAATCTTCGAGGCTTTCGCGCAAGCCGATGGCTCCATGGCGCGCAAATACGGTGGCACGGGCTTGGGATTGGCCATTTGTACCAGGCTGGTCAACATGATGGGCGGAGAAATATGGGTGGAGAGCGAGGCCGGTGTCGGCTCTACGTTCCACTTCACGCTTCGCTTGGCGGTTCAGGAAGCTCCTGCCGTCCGTGCGGCCCCGCTGCAACCGGAACAGTTGCGCGACCTCCATGCTTTAATTGTGGACGACAATTTCACAAATCGGAGAGTGTTAAGCGGAATGCTGGTGCGTTGGGGCATGAAGCCGACAGCCGTGGAGGGCGGGCGCGCGGCGCTCCAAGCATTGGAAGTTGCCAAGAGCGCCGGCCGCCCCTTTCCGCTCATTTTGCTGGACGGCCAAATGCCGGAGATGGACGGATTCACATTGGCAGAAATAATCAGGAAGGATCCAACCCTGGTGGGCGCCACGATCATGATGCTCACCTCTGCTGGTCACCTGGGAGACGCGGCGCGTTGCCGGGAGCTCGGAATTTCCGCGTACCTCGTCAAACCAATCCGACAGGGTGAGCTGCTGGAGGCTGTCTGCAACATCCTGAATCAGGTGCCGCAGAAGCAAGCGCCTTTGATCACGCGGCACAGCCTCAGGGAGGCGAGAAACCGGATTCGGGTCTTGCTGGCAGAAGACAATGTCGTAAATCAAACGCTCGCCGTGCGCCTTCTCGAAAAGCGGGGCTTCACCGTAACGGTCGCGGGCGACGGCCGGCAAGCCACGCACGCGTTTGAAAAAGAAGATTTCGACCTCGTCCTGATGGATGTGCAAATGCCGGAGCTGGACGGACTGGAGGCCACGGCCGCAATTCGGCGCATCGAGGAGTCAACCGGCCAGCATATTCCAATCGTTGCCATGACCGCGCACGCCCTAAAAGGCGACCAGGAGCGGTGCCTCGCTGCAGGCATGGATGCGTACATCTCGAAGCCGATCCGCACCAACGAATTGTTCGCAACCATGGAGCGGCTGCTCAAAGCGCATGGCAAGAGCTCGGATACCACAGAGAACCCGAGCCAAGAAGAACTTGCCGAAGGCAACGCGACGGTTGCGCTGCCGGAAGTATGACCCAGGAGTTCGCCGCCGTTGGCAGCTCCGAGGCCAAGGCTACGGCGAATGCGGCGGCTCGAGGAAGGCCCAGCGCTCGGCGAGCTGGCGCGCTGCGATG
>CAZGBQ010000345.1:0-2932 GCA_964524045.1 uncultured Acidobacteriaceae bacterium | reverse complement strand
AGCGTCGCGCTGTTCGTCGTTCGAAGCATTTAGTGAAATCGCCAGTTTGGGCCGCACTTTTTCCTGCGCCATGCGTTCAATTCCAGGAACAATGCCGCTCGTTGAGAGCGTGATGTGCTTCGGCGAAATCCCCATGCCCTCGGCGTCCAGCATAATTCGTAAGGCCGCCATCACCGGCTCGAAATTCAGCAGCGGCTCGCCTTGCCCCATCAGCACGATATTTGTCTGAGGCGCAATCTGAGCTTTCTGCTCTTCGAGCGGCACCAGCGCCTGCCCGAGAATTTCTCCGGCGGTCAGGTTGCGAATCAACCCCAGTTGCGCCGTCAAGCAGAAGTGACAATCCACGGCGCACCCCGCTTGCGTCGAGATGCAAATCGTCTGCCGCCCCGCACTTGGCATGAACACCGCCTCCACCGAAGCGGATGTCCGCAGCTGAATTGGTTCTTTCTGATTGTTCTTGGCCTTTTCTGCGCTCTGTGGGTTCTCTGCCTTTAATCCTTTTTCTTCCGTTCCGCATAACCCCAGCAAGTACCGCACCGACCCATCGGCCGAAACGAATCTCTGTTTCACTTTGGGCAGCGTGATAGAACCCTCTTTTGCAAGCCGTTCGCGTAGCGCTGCGGGCAGATTTGTCATGCGCGCAAAGTCAAATTTCCATTCTGCGTAGAGGGCATGATAAAGCTGGGCTCCGCGGTACGCAGGCTCGCCCAGCGCAACGCAAAACGCACGCAGCTCTTCCTTTGATCTGCCCAGCAGTTCGGACATTGGCCCTTTGTGCGATCCTCTCTCTCCATCATCCCATCCCGCGAAATCAGAGCCAAGTCACGCCCGACCAGCCGCCTGCCTTTTCCTCACTTGGTTTACTCCATTACCTCCTTTCCTTCATTTCCTTGCGCTATAATTCTTCAGCAATCCCCGCAAACGCGAATTACCCCTCGGAGGATGTCGATGGCGCAAGACGTTGCAGCGGAAAAGCTCCGCATTAAGGATTGGGTCAAAGGCCTTGCTGCTATTCCCGAGCGAGACTTTTCCTTGCAAAGCGTCCAGGACTACGTCATCCACCACGCGGTGCAACCGGAGAGCCTAGAGAAATACTGTTTTTTCTCCAAGGGCAATTACACTCGCAATCTGATCTTCCGCAACGAGCTCTTCGAATGCATGACTCTTTGCTGGGACATCGGCCAGCACAGCCGCATCCACAACCATCGCGGCCAGAACTGCTGGATGTCCGCACCCATCGGGCGCCTGCGCATCCAAAACTATCGCGTGGACGATCGCGATGCCGCCCACGGAACATGCAAGATCGTACCTACCGAGCTTTACGATCTCGACGCTACTCATCCCGCCTACGTCAATCCCATGGAGCCGGTCCACGAAGTCATGAATGCAGCGGAATTCAATCAGCGGGCCGTCAGCATCCACATCTATTCGAAGCCGTTTGACAGCTGCGAGGTCTACTATCGCGACAAAGGGGCTTACGCGGACGTCCCGCTTTTCTTCACCAGCGAGTTCGGCAAGCTCAATCCGGACGAAAAGCTTCTTTAGCGACAACCCGTGCTCCCAGGAGGCCCGCCGCAGCCTGTCCCTCCCTGTAAACGGCTGTCAAGTTTGAGCTTACCTAGGTTCGTTATTACCTTTTTCCTTCGCGCCCTTCCTATGTCACAATTTGTAGATGGCGACTGAACCGCGCGACATCCAAAAGCGCCTCCTGCCGAACGGCCTGGTGGTCATTACCGAGACCATGTCTCACGTCCGATCTGTCTCCGTGGGTATCTGGGTGCGGAATGGTTCCCGCCGCGAAGTGCCCGAGGAAAACGGCCTGGCCCACTTCATGGAGCACATGGTGTTCAAGGGCACGGAACGCCGCTCCGCTGAAACCATCGCCCGCGAAATGGACTCCGTCGGCGGCATGCTCGACGCGTTCACGTCGAAAGAGCAAATCTGCTTTAACGCCAAGGTGCTTGACGAGCACCTGCCTATTGCCTTCGACGTTATCGCCGACCTTGTCCTGCGGCCGAAGTTTGATTCCGACGACGTGAAAAAAGAGCGCCAAGTCGTCCTTGAAGAAATAAAAATGGACCTGGACAATCCCGAATACCTGCTCCACGAGATTTTTACCAGGGGATTTTGGCCGGGGCACCCGCTTGGCCGGCCGATTCTCGGCACACCGGAGACGGTGAAAAGGTTCAGCCGCGAGGCTTTGCGCGCGCGATTCCAGAACTGGTTTGCTCCAGACCACCTGGTCATTACCGCTGCAGGACACGTCGCTCACGAAGAAGTTTTGGACCTGGTTCAGCGCGAGTTTGGCGCGTTGGGGCCCTTTGGCGCTGCTGTAAGCGATTCTGCCCCGCAGACCGAGGCGCCCATTCTTCTCGAGACTAAGCGCGACCTGGAGCAGGTACACCTGTGCATCGGAGTGCCTTCCGTTCCCCTCGCGCACGAGGACCGCTTCGGCTTTGCGGTGCTTAACAATCTTCTCGGCGGGGGAATGTCTTCGCGGCTGTTTCAAAACATTCGCGAAAAGCGCGGCCTGGCCTACGCCGTTTTCAGCGAGCTCACGCCTTACTCTGACGCAGGCATGTTGACCGTCTATGCAGGCACAGCCGCGGACACCATCGGACAGGTCATCGACCTTACCATCCAGGAATTTCGTTCTTTGAAGGAGTCGCTGGTCCCCGAGGAAGAGCTGCGCCGGTCGAAGAATCACCTCAAAGGCTCGCTGATGCTTTCGCTTGAGTCCACGAGCTCGCGCATGTCCAACCTTGCGCGCCAGGAGCTCTACTTCGGCCGCTTCTTCTCTTTGGACGAAATTCTTGAAGCCATCGAAGCCGTCACACGAGAAGAACTGCAGTCGCTCGCGCGGCGCTACTTCCAGACCGGCCAGATCGCCGTGACCATCCTCGGGCCCCTCAACGGCTTCACGCTCGACCGC
>CAZGBQ010000344.1:0-2954 GCA_964524045.1 uncultured Acidobacteriaceae bacterium | reverse complement strand
GGATTCGTCCCGAATCCACGCGATAAAGGGAGTCGAGCAATTCGCGTATCTGCTCGGTGGAACGTTCGGACATGACGCCGACCTTAGCAAACCAGCTACCCCGAATCAATTTGGCAAACGGCAGATCGATGCAAAGTGCCCAGGTCGTGACTCTGAAACCTGGACAGCAAAACGCTTCCTCGGTTGACTCAAAATCGCCAATGCACTCATTTGAACTTCACACAAGCTCAACACTACGGCGTTGCTCTCGAGTCACGGGCATCCGGAAGTTGAACCACAAGAGCGAGACGGTCAGAATTAGGCTTCGGGAACTCGAGGCATTTATGAGATGGGTTGTAGTGTAGAAAACCTGCAATCGAGAGTACGCCATGTCCGAAGCTGCGAAGAGCATCTTGCTCATCCTAAGCGCGCTTTTTCCGATCGTGAACCCGTTCGGAGGCAGCCCAGTTTTCCTTGCGCTCACGCGCGACTATCCCCCGACTGCCCGCCGGGCGTTGGCGCGTCATGTGGCTGTGAACAGTTTCTTCTTATTGATTGCTTCGTTTCTCATCGGCACGCACATTCTGGATTTCTTCGGAATTTCCATCCCGGTCGTGCAAGTCGGCGGCGGCCTTATCGTCGTCTCGAACGGCTGGGCCATGCTGAAGCAGAAAGAAGAATCGGACCGCCGCGACGTGGAAAGAAAAGTGAATTTGCAGGATATCTTCCGGAATGCGTTCTTTCCCTTGACGCTCCCGCTTACGGTGGGCCCGGGCTCGATCTCCGTGGCCATCACCCTCGGGGCGAACCTGCCTCACCACTTGGGCGCCAATCTCCTCGCGATACTCGCGGCCGTGATAGGTTCCGCGATTGTGGCGGTGAGCATTTTTCTCTGTTACGGCTTCGCCGATCGCTTGGCCGCTGTTGTTGGCGAGAGCGGCATGAGCATCATCTTGCGACTCTCGTCGTTTCTGCTGGTTTGTATCGGTGTACAAATCATGTGGAACGGCCTGAGCGCGCTTTTGCATTCGCTACCCAGGACCGCGAACTGACGGTCGCAGCCCTTTCGCCGGACATCCCTGGACACCGCGCGAAATCCCCCGCGTGGAGACTCTCGCGTTGCGATGAGCCCTGCACACCGGATAGACTCTCAGGCAGCGGGTTTTTCAAAGTAAGGTATTAACGCACGAAGTCAGGATGCAAAGCGAAGGACGGTCAAGCGTTGTGCGGAATTGCCGGGTTCACTACTAAAAACTGGAGCGCGCCGCCGGAACGCATCCGACAGGCGACCGCCACGCTGATTCACCGCGGCCCCGACCAACAGGGGGTATTTCAGTCCACCCTTTTTTCCCTCGGCGCAACACGCCTGAAAATCATCGATTTGGAAGGCGGCAATCAACCCATTCTTACCGACGATGGGGATGGCGGCATCGTCTTCAACGGGGAAATCTACAATCACCTGGAGTTGCGCAAGGAACTCGAGAGCCGAGGCCACCGTTTTGAATCACATTCGGACACGGAAACCGTACTGCGCGCGTTTCTCGAATGGGACATAGAGTGCTTCGCAAAGCTGCGCGGCATGTTTGCGGTGGCGCTGTGGAGCAAGTCGCGCAAGCGCATCGTGCTGGCGCGTGACCGCATGGGCATCAAGCCTCTGTATATTGCGCGCCAGGGCGAGGATCTTTTCTTCGGCTCTGAATTAAAGGCGATTTTTGCGCATCCGGAGATCGACCGCCGGCTGAGTCTCGCCGGGCTCGATTGTTACCTCGCACTGAATTACATTCCCGCGCCGTGGACTCTCGTTGATGGCATCGAGAAGCTCGCGCCGGGCGATTGGCTCGAGTGGAGGGATGGCGAGGTTTCCACAGGCTCTTATTGGCGTTTGCCGTTTGGTATTTCGACGCGCTACACGCTCGAATCTGCTAAAGAAGAGCTCGATTCGCTCATGCAGGATGCTGTTCGCGAGCACCTGATTTCCGATGTGCCCCTCGGCGTGTGGCTGAGCGGCGGAGTCGATTCCACAACGATCCTGCACTACGCGACGAAGGCATCCAACTCGCAACTCAAGACGTTTTCTATTTCGTTTCGCGGGCGCAGCTTCGACGAAACGGAATACGTTCATCGCGCGGTCAAGCAGTACGACACCGACCACACGGAATTGGACTTGACGCCCACAGAGGATTTGCGCGGCGCCATTGAGGAATTTGCCTACTATTCGGATGAACCGAGCGCCGACGCAGGAGCTCTGCCGGTGTGGTTCCTCTCGAAGCTCTGCAAAACGAAAACGACTGTGGCATTGAGCGGCGAAGGCGCAGACGAGCTTTTCGGCGGGTACCTGACCTACCGCGCAAACCGGCTGGCTGAGCGCGCGAGGATTTTGCCGCGTTCTTTTCTAAAAAGTGCGCTTGCCGCATTTCGGCGCTGGCCGGTATCGGACGACAAAATCAGTTTCGAGTACAAAGTCAAACGCTTCCTGGAAGGCGCATTAATGACGCCGGCGCGGGCGCATGTCTATTGGAACGGCACGTTCTCCGACGCGGAAAAGGAATCGCTTGCGCGTCAGCCGCTGCCTGGCTCTCTGCAGCGCATTCTCGACGAGCTCCGCACTTTGCCGCCGACTTCCGACGACCTGGCCCCCTACCTTTGGCTCGACCAGAAGTACTATCTGGCGGATGACATCCTGACGAAGAGCGACCGCATGAGCATGGCGCACGCAGTCGAGGTGCGGCCGCCGTTTCTGGATCACCGCATCGTGGAGTTCGCGGCCAAGCTTCCCGCGGCTCTGAAAATTCGCGGCGGCGAGCAAAAAGTGATTCTCAAGGAGCTGATGAAGGTCAAATTGCCGCCGGCGATTTTGGCGCGACCGAAAATGGGTTTTGATATTCCGGCGCACGAATGGCTCCGTGGTCCGCTGCGCACGCTCTTGGAAGATGCTTTGCACTATGGCACAAGCGAATGCAGCGCGCTATTCCGCG
>CAZGBQ010000343.1:0-2980 GCA_964524045.1 uncultured Acidobacteriaceae bacterium | reverse complement strand
CCGCAGCCGGCGAGAACGATCAGCGCAAAGAGCGCCGGGCTGAGGATTTTCGTCCAGGTTTTCGTTTTCATTTTGCTCTGCCTCTCCTAAGAATTGAGATCTCACAGAAATGGGAATTCTATTTTATGACTCCGCCGCTGGCGGCGCCATGCGCGCCTTTCGAATCCGACAAGGTGTTATTGCCGCTTTGGTGGCCCTGCCCGCCATGTCCACTGGGGTTCGAGCCGGAGGACGCGTTTCCCGTCGCGGCACGCGCGCGTCCCATGGAAGCGGCGACTCGCCGCTGCTCCTCCGCGGTGAGTTGCAAGATGTAATCGACAAGAAGGCGCGTATGGTCTTTGTCGTAGCCCTGGAACGAAGATGGCGTCGGTCCCGAAAAAACCCAATGATTGTTTTGCCGCCTGAACAAGCCCGAAGGCATCGAAGTCCCGGGGCTGATGGCCTGCGGATCGATTATCCAGCGTTCCATCCAATCGGGCTTCAGACGACCGCGCGCCTGGAGGAAATTTGGCGCCGTGGCAGTGCGATCATGGCCAGGATCGCCGGTGGCATGGCACTTCAGGCAAGGCGCAGCGGTGCTACTGAAGAGGCTGCGCGCCATTTCCGTTTCCTTTGCGGTAAGCGCTGGAACTTCTTCGGGAATATAGGGGAACGGCTGGCGCGACAAAGCCTGGAAAAAACGCACCAGCTTGCCCAGTTCGTTTTCGGAGAACGAGAACGTAGGCATGCGCACTTGCAAGTATGAGCGAACGCCGTTGCGATTCGTGTCCTTGTCATTGAGCGCAGGATTTTTCAGGAAGCGCAGCATCCACTCGGGATCGACGCGCGCGCCCTCGGTGAGAAGCTTCGGCGGCAGTTGTTCCTGTGCGTCCTGATAGCGCGTCATGCCCATGAGGATGGTTTTCTGCCCCGGAATGAGCTGGTGGCAGCCCATGCAGTTGTACTTCTTCACCACCCACCAGCCTTCCTGGATGTCTTTGCGGTAGTCGAGCGGGCGGTATTGATAGCTAGGGGGAAGCGGGTTCTCTTGACTACCCAGAAGAAAAGTGGTGAGCGCGCGAACCTGTTCCTTCGTTAAGTGCAGGTTCGGCATGCGCAGCTTTTCGGTTTCGGGCTTCAACTTGCCCTGATCCCAGACGTTCGGCCGCGCTAATTTGTGTTCGAAGAAACCTTTGTGGTCGTACCACGGCTCTTTGGCGGGGCCCTCGGGCAGGCGCGCGAGATCTTCGGGATCCGTGATGGGTTCTTTGCCGCCGCGCTGCGCGACTTCCGTGAGCAACGCGAAATCGAGTCGCTCCACCGGTTTGCTGCCTTCGGTGGTCAGCTCGGTTCCGATGCGGCCTTCGTCCTCAAGTCCAGAGATCTCGTGGCAGCCGGCGCATCCAAAATGCTTGATCCAGCGCTTGCCCTCGTCTTTGAGCTTCGGATCATCCATGAACGAGGCGTCGGCATATTCGGAGGGATTCTTTTTCTTGAGCGTGATGAGATAGCTGGCGATATCTTCGGCATCCGTTGGAGAAAGCCGCAGGCTGGGCATCACGGTCATGTTCTGGACTTGCAGTTCGTGGCCGTCGTTCGGGCACTTGCTGTGATCGAGGTCAAACTGGTAAGGAAGTCCCTTCTTCTTGTAATCCTCGGGACCAATATCTTTTTTCTCGTAGGGGCAATAAGGACGCGTGCGTTCGCGGGCGTTGTGGACCCAGCGAACCAAGTAGTCGTAGTTAGCCTTCTCTCCGACCCGGCTGAGATTCGCCGCAAACGTGCCGCCTTGCAACTGATCGCCTTCGCCGATCGAATGACAAGCAAGGCAGCCACGTGTTTCGAACAATTCCTTTCCATGAGCTGCGTTCCCGGGCTCGTGCTTGGGCAGGGAATCGCGCAATCCAGATTGCCAGACGTATGCCGAAATCGCGCGAATTTGCTCGTCATTCAAGCGGAAGTTCGGCATCTTGGTGGTCGGGCGGAAGTCCGTGGGTTTCTGCAGCCAGACAGGAATCCAATTTTTGTTCAGCTTGAGACGAACATCTTTCAGGTTGGGGCCGATTTTCTTCATGTCCTGGAAAAGACTCTTGGTGGTGCGGTCAAGCTGCATGATGCGCAAGTCCACTTTGCTGTTTGTCACCTTCAACGCAACCGCGCGATCGTTGAGCCGGTTCGCTTCGTCGTTCGAGGCCGCCTTATCCGCCTGTTGCATGAAGTCGGTCGCGGTTTTCAAGTTGTCTTTCTTTTGCTGCTCAAGCAGCTTGATTTCCTGCGCGATAGAGAGAAGGTCTTCGGGCTCCTTGTCGTAACCTTCGTAACGGTGGCAGCCGACGCACCCGCGCTGCCGGAAAAGGTCCTTACCTTCACTGACCACCCAACCGACTTCGTTTGTCACCACGACCATGTCCGCGGAATGGCAAATTTGGCATCCCGCCTCGTAATTCTGTTGCGTAAAGACCGGCCAGAGCCAGTGCTCGTAGTTGCCGTGGGCTTTCTCGACGCTCGTGGTCGCCCGTCCGTTTCCTTGATGGCAGGGCGAGCAGCCGAATTTCTCAGGGTCGTGAACTTTCAGCAAGTCCGGTTCCGGATGACTCGTGAAGGCACGCGCATACTCGTCGGGCTTCTTGCCCTTCAAGGACATGGATGCCGCCGTCAGCTTCACCGGCTCGCGAATGCCCAAATGGCAGGACTCGCAGCGGTCGACAATATTGGCGGCATCCTCGCGCTCGAGGTTGGCGGCGTGCTCGTTCACATTGATCTGGCGGATTTGCGGTGATCCCGATTCCACGCCGTTCAGCAAGTTCGCCAGCTGCGAGGAGGTGAGGTTCACCATGTGATTGGTGAGGTAGGAGTCCATCAACTCCTTTTTTTCGGTAAGAGGTTTGAGCAGCTCGCCGAGTTCCGCGCTGAGTTGCGTTCGTTCATTCTTTAGTTCGTTGTAAGTTTCTTCCAACTCGTCGAAGTTCTTGAAGGCGCGCTTCTTCCCGTCGGGCATTTC
>CAZGBQ010000342.1:0-2994 GCA_964524045.1 uncultured Acidobacteriaceae bacterium | reverse complement strand
GGCGAGGCATAATGCCAGCGCTGGTCGAGGAGAGAGTCATGAGCAGAGACATGAGCGAGCCGAAGGTGCAGAGCAAGGATTACGGCAAGGGTGCGAGCCGAGAAACCAAGGCAATGACCCGGCGGAAGTTTTTGAGCGACGTAGCGGCCGGCAGCGCGGCCGTGGCTATGGTGCCGCGGCGCGTACTCGGACGAGGGTTCACGCCCCCCAGCGATTTGCTGAACATCGCTGCTGTTGGCGTTGGAGGAATGGGCCGCGCGAATCTCATCAACCTGGCGAGCCAGAACATCGTGGCGCTCTGCGACGTGGACTGGGGCTACACCGAAAAGAGTTTCGAGCGGCTCGACACCGACGTTCAGAACCTGCAAAAGCGTTTGGATCAAGCAGCTGCCGCAGGTCAGGCCCCCGCGGATTTTGACCGCGCGAAAGCAACAGCGCGGCTCGAAGCGATGAAGAAGCTCAAGACCGAGCACTTCCCGAAGGCCAAGCGCTACAAGGATTACCGCGAAATGCTGGAGCGCCAGAAGGACATCGACGCCGTCGTGGTGGCAACCGCCGACCACATGCACGCGCCGGTGGCGTTGGCCGCCATGGAGCTTGGAAAACACGTTTACGTGCAAAAGCCGCTCACTTGGTCCGTCGAAGAAGCCCGCAAACTCGCCCGGCGCGCGAAGGAAACCAAGGTCGCCACGCAGATGGGCAACCAGGGGCACTCGCTGAACGATGCGCGCCTGGCCGTCGAATACATCTGGGCGGGCGCCATCGGCGAAGTTCGCGAAATACACGTGTGGACCGATCGGCCTCTTGGTTTTTGGCCGCAAGGTGTGCCTCGGCCCGAAGCGCTGAAAGAGCCGGCGGAAAACCTGCGATGGAACGGCCAGGGTGTGAACGCCCGGCTAGCCGGGGCATTAGCGGGCAACTATCCCGTTCCCGACAAGCTAGCGTGGGATCTCTTTCTTGGCGCAGCAGCCTCGAATATCCAATACCATCCCATCTACCATCCGTTCAACTGGCGCGGGTGGGTGGATTGGGGTGTCGGGGCCATTGGGGACATGGGCGCGCATCTGATGGACCATTCCATGTGGGCGCTGAATTTGGGGTGGCCTGCCACTGTCGAGACCGTATCCACGCCTTTTAATGGCGTCTCGTACCCGCAGGCGACTCTAACCTTTTACGAGTTTCCCGCGCGCGGACCGCTGCCGCCAGTGAAACTGACTTGGTATGACGGCGGCTTGATGCCCAACAAGCCGGAAGAGCTCGGCGATGAAGAGTTGAAGAAAGAGGGTGGCGCCCTGCTCATCGGGAGCAAAGGGAAGCTGCTCCACGAAACTTATGGAGCGCGGCCCAGGCTGCTTCCAAAATCGCTCCACGATTCTTTTGGCAAGCCGCCGCAAAAGCTGCCGCGAATTCCAGGCGAAGCGCACGAGATGAATTGGGTGGATGCCGCAAAGGGCAAAACCGAAGCTGCCTGCCCGTTCGAGTATGCGGCGCGGCTCACCGAGGTGATGCTGCTCGGGGTCGTCGCCCTTCGCGCCGGTAGCAAGATTCATTACGACGGCGCGAACATGCGCGTCACCAATATTCCGCTGGCCAATGACTATCTGCGCCGCGAGTATCGCCAGGGCTGGTCTATCTGAATGATTCGCGCGAAGGACTATAACCCTTTCGATGCGCGGAACTTCCGCACTACGGCCGCGGCGTCTTGTAACTCGGCGTCAACCGCATAATTCATTCGGCGCACATCCGGAGCGGAGAGCTTGCCGCCCAGATCAGCCAGGGCGGCGCGTAATTGTGGAAATTGCGCGAGCGTGGATTGCCGGACAACAGGAACGGCATCGTAGGGCGGGAAATAGTGGCGGTCGTCGACGAGGGCCACTAAGCCGAGCGCGTCAATCAGGCCATCTGTGGAGTTGCCAACCACGGCATCAACCTGGCGATCCACGAGCGCCCGGTAAATCAAGCCGAGATCCATAACTTTGGGGGTTTCCGCGAACCGGAGATTGTAGCGGGCGCTGAGGCCAGGAAAGCCGTCCGGGCGCTCCAGGAACTCGTACCCCACCGCCGCATGCCATTTGCCGGCGACGGATGCGAGTTCCGAAATATTTTGCAGCTGAAAGTTTTTGGCGTCCTCGCCGCGGACCACCAAGGCAAATGTGTTCTCGAATCCGAGAGGCTCCGTCACCTCCAGGTGAAAGCGGTCTGAATAGAGCTTCTTGACGCGATTGTAGACGTCGCTGGAAGTGCCCTGAGGCGCCTCGTTGAGGACCGCGGTTAGCGCGGTTCCTGTGTACTCGACGTAGAGATCCAGCTCGCCTGCCAGCAGGGCTTTGTGCACCAGCAGCGTGCCGCCAAGATTGGTCTTCCGAACCACTGGAATGCCGGTCTTGGCTTCAATGTGCTGCGCGAGGAGTTCCGCGAGCACCACCTGCTCGGTAAAAAATTTCGAGCCAATGACGATTTTTGTTTGCGGAGGCTTGCGGCAGGCCGTCGGGAAGTAAACGAGGCTAAGGAAGCAAAGGAGGTAAAGGACTCGCGAAAAGGCGCGGCGCATTTCTAGACCACTCTCAACCGGCGCTCGAGCCTTCCCAAGAGGAAGTCGGCTCCCAGCGCGAGTAAAGCCGCGGGAATAGCGCCGGCCAGGATGAGCGAGTCGCTGACCAGCGCGACTCCGCGAAAAATAAAAGTGCCGAGCCCCCCGGCCCCGATTGCCGCCGCAATCGTCGCGACGCCGATGGTGATGATGGTCGCGGTGCGAACGCCCGCCAGGATCACTGCCAGCGCCAGCGGCAAGCGCACGCGAAACAGGATTTGCGCGCTCGTCATGCCCATGGCTTCCGCCGCCTCGAGCACGGCGGGATCAATACCGGTCAGGCCAACGTACGTGTTGCGCAGAATGGGCAGCAGCGCGTAGAGCACCAGCGCCACGATGGCGGTGCGCTTGCCGATGCCGCCGATAAAGGGAATTGGAATCAGGAAGCCAAACAGCGCGAGGCT
>CAZGBQ010000341.1:0-3041 GCA_964524045.1 uncultured Acidobacteriaceae bacterium | reverse complement strand
AAGTGACGCCGCGTGTGGTTCGCATCGCTGCCAGCGAAACATTGGTCGTGGAAACGACACGATATTCATGGGGACCAAACCAGGAGTAGCAGATTCCGTTAAGCCAATACCGAGCGGATGGTCGGCAATCCGGAAGCTATCGAGTCATAGAGGATGTAGAAGGGTTCTTGTTGGGATTGCAAAAAGCCGGACTGAAATATGGCTCGGCGAATTCTGACGACGAAGGCCCACAGCCTAGTAGAACTCAAGTGCTGGATAGTATCTCCTCATCAAGGAAGCCGGCAACCTTAGGACGAGTCATTCGTTAACGCAAGGCACCCGCCATTGTGAGACTCACGGGCCGCAGATGCTCTTTCCCGCTCGAACGATTTCGCGGGAAAACGCATGCGTTTGTGAGTTATGATGGAATCCCACCCGGAAATAGGGGGGCGAAATGCACTTCCGCTTGCGTTTTCTTTCCACGGCTGTCTTTCTCGCTCAAATTTGCGTCTTGCTCGCGGTTCCGCGCCTGGCTGGTCAAGACAGCAAAGTCATGGGTGAGATAAAGTTCCAAGGCGCCACGAGCGTGGATCGCGATGCCGGCGTCTGGATCGACGGCCAATATGTGGGCTACGTGAAGGAGCTTAAGGACGACAAAAAGGTGTTGTTATTGCCGGGCAAGCATGAGATTTCCGCCCGGCAGTCGGGCTATGCCGATTACGTTAGAGAAATTATCATCGAGCCGGGACGAGTTCACATCGTGCGCGTGGCTTTGCACCTGATCCCCGGAGCCCGTCCGCCTGCAATCACATCCGAGCTAAAGCTAACCATTGAGCCAGGGCGCGCCGCCGTTTTCCTTGACGACAAATATGTGGGTCATGCAGGAGAGTTGGGCGGCGCTCTTCATTCGTTGATGGTCAGCCCGGGAACCCATCGCGTCAAAGTGGCGCTACCTGGGTATCGCACTTTTGAAACCGAAGTCTCTCTACTCGCCGGACAGAAGTCGGAAGTGAAAACGGAACTCGTCAAAGGGAGCATTGAGCAGGCGACTCCGGACATCAAGAAGCCGCAGTAGCTCTGCGGCTGCAGCCGGGCGAAATCTGCCGTTTTTGAGAATTTAGGGGCAGCCAGCCTGAGGATAATCTGATTGCTGAGGGAAGGCGCTGTACCCGTGTGGCGCCTGCCTATTCGAACTGCTTTCGAAACAGAGCAAACTGTTGTTTCAATTCCGTGATTTCGTCTCGAAGCGCCGCGATCTCTTCTTCCAGTCTGTCCAGTTTCCCGGTCTCCGGCTGACTCGCCCCTGAAGCCATTTCCTTTGGAAGGTTTGCGTTTGGCTCTGAATAGGCTTTCTCTCCCGATAACAGATGGCCATAGCGCGTCTCTTTCGTGCCGGGCTGGCGAGGAAGCGCATGGACCAAGGGTGGGTCGCGCTTCATCAGATGCTGCAGGCTGGATTGCACTGCGTTGAGGTCGTCGAAAGTATGCATGCGGTCCGAGCGGCTTCGGAATTCACCGGGAGTCTGCGGGCCTCGCAAAAGCAAGAGGCAAAGGACGGCCGTTTCGTGGCGGTAGAAATTGAAGGTTTCCTGCAGACGGTGCTCGTATTTTGTCACCCGGCTGTCCGCAGGACTAACGGATCGGATGAGCGATTGTGTCTCCAAGGAGCGCAGCGCATCGCGGACGGCAGACTCATCCAGATTCATGATCGGGTCGCGATTCGACTTCTGGTTGCAGGCATTGATCAGCGCGTTCAGGGACAGTGGATAATACTCTGGGGTAGTAACTTCCTTCTCGACGAGAGACCCCAAGACTCGGCATTCCACTTCACTCAGGACGATGTTCACGGGCAGAAATCATATAACAGGACCTGCAAAAATCCTGCGCAAAGCCCCTGTTTGGCTGACGAGTCGGCCTCGCAGAATGAAACTGCGGATGTTCCAAAACGGGCATTTTCTTTTTTGCCTATCTTTCGCGACGTCGCCGCCAACCCTTGATCTTTCTATGAGTTCAAGAATTTCCGCCACGAATTCGCATTGGCAGTCATCTTGCCTCGATTTCGACATGGGTCAATTTTGCATCCAAAGGTAAGAAGTGCGCTCATCCAAACTCCAGACGGGCATCCTCGCCGTGCTGCTTGCAGGCACGGCAGCTTCCGGCCGGGCGGTTCCCTTCCCCGGGGCGGCTCCGCAGGAATCGCAGCAGCAAGAAGCGGCCCAAGGTGCGAAGCGGGACCGTGCTACTGAGGATTCGAGTAGGAAAGCATCCGAGGATGACAGTTCGCGCGAGAATGCTCTTGGCGTTCAGACCATAAAGAATATCCTGCGAGATCAACGGGAAATCTGGACCAGCCCAGCGCGCGTTCGGCTCGGCCACGCGGATTGGCTGGTTCCCTTTACGGGAGTAACGGCCGGCTTCCTGGTCACGGACCGCGATAGCAGTCTGCATCTGTCCACCTCACCGAGCACTCTGAAGAACTATCGCCATTTGTCCAACTACGGTCTTGCGGGAATAGCTGGAGCCGCCGGGGGCTTTTATCTTTGGGGACACGCGACCAATGATGAGCACAAACGAGAAACCGGAATTCTGAGTGGCGAGGCAGCGGTCAATGCTCTGTTGGTAGCGGAAGCCCTGAAGTTCGCCACGGGCCGCGAGCGCCCTACCGTCGATGCCGCTCACGGAAGATTCTGGCAGGGTGGGGATTCGTTTCCCTCCGGTCATGCTGCCATCGCATGGGCCACCGCCAGCGTGATCACGCACGAGTATCCCGGCTTCTTGACCAAGGTTCTCGCCTACGGCGCGGCTTCCGCGATTTCTATTTCCCGCGTCGAAGGCAAGCGCCACTTCCCGTCCGATGCCTTGGTTGGCAGCGGCATCGGATGGCTGGCCGGGTGGCAGGTCTATCACGCGCATCATCATCGAGAGTTAGGTGGCGGGACTTCCGAAGACTTGTCAGACTCGCCGCAGATCGCCACGGACCGCACTCCAAGCGCGATGGGCTCGCCGTATGTGCCCCTCGACAGCTGGATTTACCCCCTCCTCGACCGCCTTGCGGCGCTCCG
>CAZGBQ010000340.1:0-3092 GCA_964524045.1 uncultured Acidobacteriaceae bacterium | reverse complement strand
ACAAAAGTGAGGGGGTCGTGCGCGCTCACACCATAAAGCAGCGTAGAGAGCACGCGCATCGCCGCGAACGCCGCTACCAGACCCAAGACAAGTCCCGCACCCGCGAGCCTCATGCCTTGTCCCACGACAAGCCCCAAGACTTGCCCGGTCTGCGCGCCCATCGCCATTCGAATGCCAATTTCGCGCGTCTGCTGGTTCACGGAGTAGGACAACACGCCATATACGCCAATGACCGCAAGCACCAGCGCGAGCCCCCCAAACACCGCTAGAAGCCCCGCGCCCATGCGCGGCGCCCAAAGGCCCTGGTCGATTAACTCTTCAATAGTGTTCACGTTGGTGATTGCAAGATTCGGGTCCAATGACTGCACTTGCCTCCGCGCGGCCGCGATTACCGCTTCGGGCCTTGCGCTGGTGCGCACTTGCAGGCTAACGGCCGGAGAATAATCCTGCGTGAGAGGCAAGTACGCAAGGGGTTGAGGCTCTTCTCCAATGTTGTTGACCACCGAGTCGCGCACGATCCCGACAATTTCGCGCAGCTCCATCTCCCCAAAAAAATGGAAACGCTTTCCGAGGGCGTTTTCGTTTGGCCAGAAGTGCTTGGCCATCGCTTCACTGGCGATGACCACTTTCTTGGTGTTGGCGCGGTCGCCATCGTCAAATTCGCGGCCGCTGAGGAGCGGAATTCGCAGCGTCTGGAAATAGTTGGGAGCAATATCGTCCAGTTGCGTCAAGGTACCGCGGTATCCCGATGTTTCATCCTGGCCTTCTGGGAAGATCGTCCGCCCAAGACCTCCCGTAAGTGGAAGATTGGATGCCACCGTAGCCGACTCAACACCCGGCGTGGCCTTGACCCGTTCCACAGCCAGGCGGTAAAACTGTTGCCCACGCCCCTCATCGTAATGAAGAGCGCCGAGATCGAAGGCCATCACAAACAAATTCTTCGATTCAAAACCGGGATCGATGCGCTGCGCCGCCTGCATACTTCGAATAAACAGCCCCGCCCCAACCAGCGCGACCAAAGCCAGCGCACTTTCCGTAACCACCAGCAGGCTGCGCAATGGACTGCTTGTCCATCCCACGCTGCCTCCGCGGCCGCCGACCTTCAACGCCTCAATCACGTCCGGCTTGGCTGACTTAATGGCTGGAGCTAGCCCAATGAGCACGGCAGTTAGAACCGCAACGCTCAGCGTAAATAACAGGACATGGGAATCGAAGCTCAGGTCAATGTCGCTGTCGGCGATAAACGGGGGACGGAAGGACCAGAGCACTGCACGTCCGCCATAGGCAATCGCCAGACCCACGAGGGCGGACAGCAGCGCAAGCATCAGGCTTTCCGTGAGTAATTGCTGGACAACCCTCCTGCGGCTGGCGCCCATGGCCGCGCGCACGGCGATTTCCTTTTCGCGCTGCGCCGCCCGCGCCAAGAGCAGATTTGCCAGGTTCACGCACGCAATCAGAAGTACGAGCCCCACCACCCCCATCATCAGTCCGCCCGCGAGAGCGAGTTGGCCGCGGTTGTTTGCGCCCACTGCAGCCTCGGCCAGCGGCGTCAGCGCCACGCTGCGTCCTCCATTGTCTTTTGGGAATTCGCTTTCCAGGTGTGATGCCACGGTCTTGAGCGACGCTTCGGCCGTTTGCATGCCGATTCCATCCTTCAAGCGGCCCACGACAATCGTGTCGAGGAAACGGCGGTCGAGGAAGTTGTCCCGGAAAAACCCCGCCAGCACCTCGGGATACATGCTCGCGGGAACCCAGACTTGCTCGGCATTGGTGAACGTGAACGTCCCCTGGAACCCGCGCGGAGCCACGCCCACGACCATGTAAGAAGTGGCGTTCAGCGTCACGGTTTTCCCCACAATCGTGGAGTCCGAACCAAATTTGTTGGTCCACAGGCTGTAGCTAATGACGGCGACATTGTTGCCGCCTGGCTTCGTATCTTCATCCGGCAAAAAGAAGCGCCCCGTAGCCGGATGGATCCCCAGCATTTCGAAATAGTTCGCGCTGACCATCTCTCCTTGAATCTGCTTGGCTTCCGCGCCATTGCTCCAGGTCAGCGGGAGCGGGCCGACGATGCACGATAGCCGCGAGAAAACCTGGCCCTGCTTCGCATAATCTTGGAAGTTTGCATAGGACATACCGAGCTTCGTGGTGTTTGCCGTGGTGACGCGAGTCTTGGTGTCCACGGTGTCGAGTTCCACGACTTGCGCAATGTCCTTAACCGGCAAAGGATGCAAGAGAATGGCGTTCACCACGGTGAAGATCGTGGTGTTCGCGCCGATGCCTAGCGCGAGAGTCATGACGGCTATCGTGGTAAAGCCGGGTGACTTTCGGAGCATGCGCAGCGCGAACCGAAAGTCCTGGAGCAGCGATTCGAGGAAAGGCAACCCTCGGGCTTCCCGGTGCTGCTCCTTAGATTGCTGTGGGCCGCCGAAGTGAACGAGCGCCTGGCGGCGCGCTTCAGCGGGCGGCATGCCGTGCTGAAGATTCTCCTCCATTGCAAATTCCATGTGCGCCGACATTTCCGCATCGAGTTCGAGGTCCATTTGCGCGCCGTGGAACAAAGCTTGGAAACGATAAAAAAATTGCCGTAGCCATTCCATTAGTCTTCGCCGCTCCCTTCTTGTAAAGCCAGCACGCGGCCAATCACGCTCGAGAGCCTTTGCCAATATGCCGCGTCCTGCGAGAGCTGTTTACGGCCTCGCTTGGTAATCGAATAAAATTTGGCCTTGCGGTTGTTGGACGAGACGCCCCATTCTGCGGAAATCCATCCGCGCTGCTGCAGCCTGACCAAAGAAGCATAGATTGTGCCCTGATTGAGCAGCACAGAGTCGCCGCTCACTTGCTCGATGCGGCGGGCGATGCCGTAGCCATGTAAAGACCCCATGGTGGCAAGGGTCTGCAAAACCATCAGGTCCAGGGTTCCTTGCAGCAGGTCAAGCTTGGATTCAGCCATGGATTTCTGCCCTCCTGTGTTATGACCACATCAGGCTAGCACAGGCTCTGTGGGGGCGCCACAGGAGAATAGACGAACGAAGTGGTCCGTTTGTTCCGTGCGGGCGACACATTCTTTCTTAGCCGATTGAAGCCATTCT
>CAZGBQ010000339.1:0-3107 GCA_964524045.1 uncultured Acidobacteriaceae bacterium | reverse complement strand
AGAGTTTGAGGCGTGGCGCGAGAACGTCTTCGAGTTCTTTACACACCTGTACAGCATTGATTTTTTTGGGTTTCATGGTTCGTGTCCGTAGGAGGGGATAAGAAATGAAGCTGACAACCAACAGCTAAGAGTTAACAGCTGGGATAGAACAGAGGGCGAACCAAGGCGGGTCGCCCCAAAACAAAAACGCCCCGGTTTTCACCGGGGCGTACTTTTCTACAAGGCTTACGCTACCACACTAGTACCTCGTTTGTCAAGTAAAATCTTAAGAAATAATAAGCCTTTTAGATACATGCGGATAGCGGGAAGGGAGAAACCCTCTTGTTTGCCACTCGTTTACTCCGAGCTTCGAGGTGGGCGACTCACCACTTGCCGCTCGCTTCCAAGAAGCGCTTTAAATCCATAGAGATACGAAGGCCTCGCCAACTCGAAAATCGTCAACGACCTTTCCGATATTTTCCCCAAAACATCTCGGGCAGGTACCACAGTGCGATGGTGCCGACCAGCCCTATTACGCCGAGCAGGTTCCAACCGCTCCGGCCGAGAGGCAGGATGCCGAGACCGTAACACAATGCGGCAAGGGCCATCAGAAGGAAGAAGGGGCCGGTGAGGTAACAGTGTACGCGCCCACAGCGCAGCGCGTTCGCGAAACACGCCCCGCTCATTATGGCGAGCGCGACAGTCCAGACGACTGTTCGCCAGCCGTTGCTTATGGCTGGAGTCCCGGCCAGGACAATTGCGATTGCCGGAAGCCAATACAGTACAAAGACACGCGACGAGCTTGAGAGGATGTCACGCGATTCGCAGGTTGCGGCGTCAGACTCCATACAGCGCCTTCAGAACCTTCAAGGTTATTCTAACACCTGAAGTGCAGTCCAGGGTCAAGCACAATCGCGGTGCAACCACCGCCATCGCTAAAATCAGAAAACGTCCCGTCTTGTCCCCGGATTCCCCAGTAGGAAAAGTTCCGGCTCATGCCCGTTTCCGTCAGCCTTGCATCGCAGCAAGATCGAAAAAGTCGTCCAGATCGACGTCGGCATAGTCTGGGCTCTCAATCTGTAGTTGCTGCAGCGCGTCCTCAAGTTCCCTCCTGTAACCCATCAGGCGTTTGAAAAGCCGCCGAGTTTCACCAGCGAGGTCGACCGCACTCGAACTCGTCAACGTGCGAACAAATTGCCAGTCGGCAGCATCACTCTCAGTAATTCGCGCGGAGATTCTGCTTTCTATGTATTGTCTGACCCGCTTTTCGCCGAAAAAACGCTCGGCTAAACGTTTCGCGATAATTCTTGTCTCCACTTCAATTGGAATGTCCTTCCACTCCAATCCGAGGGCCGCCACACTCTGTCCGGTTAGCCCTTGGGCAACAAGACTATTAGCCGCCCACAACTGCCTCTCTTTGGAGAATTGAACTGCGTGTTGAAGCTCGTGCGCTAGCGTCATGGTCAGACCCACTTCATCAGCACAAGTGGTCTCATACAAATAGATAACCCCGTCGAAAACACGGGTTTGTCCGCCCGTAAGGCTATAGGGGTAGACCAATCTCCTAACATAGTTCGGCCACCCATCGAGGTGCTCAGGATTATAGACACGCAGGTAACCTCCCCGATTTGCGACACCGTACTTTTGTTTGAGTTCGGGCGGGTCTTCGTCGTCCAAAAAGCAGAGCAACCTGGCGGCAGCCAAAGATGCATCAAAGTGGTCTATCACGCGCCGGGCCGCTGCTTCCCGATGTGTCTTGATTGATGGATCGTCTGATTTAACTTCGAGAGTTATTGCCATAAGAGTTTGATGCGAGAATCTTGCTGTGGGGTGGCCGGGTGGCCGGGGGAGCACAGGCTAGATGTGAAATTGGGTGAGGGGTTGCCGCTCCGTCCTGGTGTGCTCAAGCATCAAGAGCATGGGCGGGACTCTCGCCGGAAAGTAGCCTAAACTAAGTGTTGCTTCGTTGAGATCGCTTGGAGGAATTATGTCATCGAGTCTCTTTAAAGTGGGTTTTCAAGTAGTGCTCTCCCTGGCGGCGATGTGCTTTGTGACTGCGCGCACGAGCGCCCAGACTTCAACAAACGTCGTTACCGGCACAATCCATAAGGTCGATTCGGGCGCGAAGACCATTGCCGTGAAGACTGCGGACGGCACGGTCGAGACGGTGAAGTTCACCGAGAAGACCACCGTCCACGGGCTCAAGGAGGGCGCGAAGGGAGCCGACCTTGCCGGCAAAGAAGGCGGCCATGTGATTGTCCACACCGTCGGAGAGGGCGCCGACAAGACGGCTCATTCGGTCGAATGGCTTGGCGATAAGACCGTCCACGCGACGGAGGGTACGGTGGAGGAAGTGGGCAAGGGTTCAAAGACGGTTGCGGTGAAGACCGCCGATGGCGCCAAGGAAACCTTCGTCGTTGCCGATCATGCAGCAGTTAACTCCGGCAAAGACATCGCGCGCTATTCTGCGCGAGGCGCCAAGAAGGGCGAGCACGTCACCGTGTATTACACCGAAGAGGCCGGGAAGAAAATCGCCCACGTGTTCAAACACCTCTAAAAACGCGCAATACCTCGCCGTAACCATCTTCCCCGTAGACAGCGAGCTGAGCTTGTGATTCAATCCCGGCGGGTGGCCACCCCTCGATCCGATGAGACCTCCTGGGTGGCCCACCCTTGCGGTTTTTGTTTAGGCAAGGGTGGGGCCGCTTTTAGCAGGCATCTTCTCTCTCTCCTAATGCAGGGACGAGGTCAGGAGTCCTTGCTGGGGAATTGGAAAACCATGGCGTGTCTTTGTCGTTTTCGCGCTAGGTCCAGGTTTCGGTGGCGTGATTCTTTTCTTCGATGCGCAAGACGAGAATGTTGTGGCCGCTCAGCTAGCGGGCGACGAGCTGCTGCCCGCCGTCGATGTCAAAGGTCGCGCCCGTGAGGGCTGTGTTGGTCATGATATGTACCGCGAGCGCGGCGACATCGGCAGGTCCGACCACCCGCCGGATGGGAAGCGTCGCGCGAAGCTGATTGCGGCGGTTCTCCAGTTCGTCGCCGAGGAGCGATGCCGACAACGGTGTGTCGACGAAGCCGGCGGCGATCAGGTTGACTCGGATGGGCGCGAGCTCGAGCGCAAGGTTCTT
>CAZGBQ010000338.1:0-3127 GCA_964524045.1 uncultured Acidobacteriaceae bacterium | reverse complement strand
GCACATTCGAATTGCCGGTGGGCTACAGCGAGCGGCTTCACGAGCGGCTGGCGAAAGCGATGCAGAATCCAGGGCAGGATTCTCGAACAAATGAGGTTTACTGATTCAAATGATCCCGTGGAGGGAAGGGCTAGCTCATCTGCACTTGGCAACTACCACTGTAATGTCGTCGTGCTGTTGGTGTGGGCTGAAGCGGCGAACCTGATCGACGACAGAGGCAAGGAAGCTTTGGGGTGACAGATCACGATGTTGGCGTAAAGCCTCCAATAGACGAGTCTCGCCAAATTGCTCGCCGTCCTCGTTGAACGATTCCGTCACGCCATCTGTATAAAACACGACAGTGTCTCCTGGAATGAGACGCGTTTCACCGGCGGAACAATCCCATCCTTTGAACAGTCCAATCACGGTGCTTGTGGCATCTAGTCGATCGAGACGGTCGTCGCTCCGCAGGAGAATGGGCGGGAGATGACCGCAATTCACATAGCGCAGACGCCGCAGCTTATCGTCGTATTCGCCAAAGAAGAGCGTAGCAAAAGCGTTGTCTGCTGTATTTTCGTAAAAGAGCCGATTCACCGACAACATGAAGCGCTGCGGTTGTTCCAGGACGAACGGCACATAGGGACGGCTGGAGTAAGTGGCGCACTGGTTGCGCAGGTGAGCTTGGAGATTTGCCATCAATAGAGCGGCGGCGACTCCCTTTCCGGAAACGTCTCCAATAACCAGCCCGAGTTGCTCCCGGCCAAGTTCGAGAAAGTCGTAATAGTCGCCTCCTATGTGGCGAGCCTGGATGCACACAGCGGCGTAATCCAGGGTAGAAAGAGCAGGCTGGGTCTGCGGGAAGAGCCTTGCCTGCACTTGCCTGGCCAGCTCGAGCTCTTGGCTCGAGCGATGCTCGGATTCGAACCTTTCGGCATGGGCGCGGCGCTGCGCTTGAACTTCGCGAGTGATCTCGTCGTAACTCACAAGGGTAAACGAGTTTCCGTCCACATCTTCAAAGCTTGCGGAGACGGCCCCTGAAGGTTGCATCTGTGGCGGATGATGAAAGCGCACGCCTCTCTTGCTCCATTCGTCAAACTTGGCAAGAACGTCTTCAGTGAGGAAGACAATCTGTGTGGAACGGCCAATGAGCTTGTATTCCTCGGTGCCAGGTTTTGGAGCCACGAGCGAAAGGACTGCCGTGCCATCGGGAGGACTAACAGCTATCGAGCGGCCGCCAGATTGGAGCGGTGCATTAGAGGCCATGCAGAATCCAAGCTGGTCCAAATAGAAGCGTCGGCTGTGTTCTGGATCCCGAACGAAAATCCTAATGGCGCCGAGGCGAAGGTAGGGATCCTGACGGTCCGGGTCAAAGCTGCACCGGTGGGCCAGAAAAGGTGAAGGGTGAGCGGCGGCCATCGCATGCAGTATAGCGCACGGGCCTTTTGCCGCGTACCTCTGGAAAAAGAACGCCGCATCAAGATTACTGATTAAGGGACCCGATGGACCAAGGGGTGAGTGATCCATTCGGCCGCGAGGAGGAGCAGGGTCAGAATGGACAGAGCGATTTGCAGACGCTCCGAATTGAGCTTCTTCCTTGAGACAGGCTGTTGGCGCCACTGAGCAGCAGGCTTGTTCCGCAACCGGCGCACTTTCCAAATTACGTAGAGGTTGATCACGGATCCTAAGAAGGCCAAGATCATCATGGGAATGCGAATGGCGTCCTGGTGGAATCCGCGCGCTGGAGCATGAATGCCAGCGGCGGCCGCGAGCGCACTGAGCCCAATGGCGACACGCAAGCCGCTGATAGCGATGACTGCCGTGCATACACTTTGCAGCAGAGCGAAGACGAGGCCGGACCAGCTCATGAGAGAGACGTTGATCAGGAACATACGTGGACGACGAGCTGGTGCGCTTGCTTGGGCGACTCCTACGATGGTTTGGCTCGGATCGGACATATTGTTGCTTGTCATGAATTCGGCGTCCACTTCAGAAAGACGGCGGCGAGGGGCGGTAGGGTGAGGACGAGGGAGTGCGAGCGTCCCTGCGCGGGCTGGTCTGACGCCGTTTGGCCGCCGGCGTTGCCGACGTTAGAACCTCCGTAATGAGCGGCGTCGGTGTTGAGGATTTCCCGATAATAACCAGGTTGCGAGACGCCAAGTCGATAGCCCTCCCGCACGACGGGAGTAGCGTTCAGCACCACAACGATTACGTCTTCAGGGTTCTTCCCGCGGCGAATGAAAGTCAGGACGCTGTTGTCGGCGTCATTGGCGTCAAGCCATTCGAAACCGTGCCAATCGAACTCGACTTCATGGAGCGCAGGCTCCGCGGCGTAGAGATGGTTCAAGTCGCGGACAAGGTTTTGAATGCCGCGATGCGAGTTCCATTCAAGCAAATGCCAGTCGAGGCTGCGCGCCTCGTTCCATTCGTGGCGTTGCGCGATTTCCTGGCCCATAAACAGCAGCTTCTTGCCCGGATGCGCGTACAGGTAGCCATAGAGCAGACGCAGATTAGCGAATTGCTGCCACAAGTCGCCGGGCATTTTGTGGAGCAGCGAGTTCTTTCCATGAACGACTTCATCGTGAGAAAAGGGAAGAACGAAGTTCTCGCTGAAAGCATAGAGCATCGAAAAGGTGATTTTGTTATGCATGTATTTGCGGTGGACCGGATCGTGCGAAAAATAGCTGAGCGTGTCGTTCATCCACCCCATGTTCCACTTGAGGCTGAACCCCAGCCCGCCGAGATACGTCGGACGCGACACGGCAGGCCAAGAAGTGGATTCCTCGGCGATAGTGAGGACGCCCGGGAATTTGCCGTGCGCGACCTCGTTCATGCGCTTGAGGAATTCGATGGCATGAAGATTTTCGCGGCCGCCAAATTGATTGGGAACCCACTCGCCGGGTTTACGGGAGTAATCGAGATAGAGCATGGAAGCGACGGCATCCACACGGAGGCCGTCGATATGGTACTTGTCGAGCCAGAAGAGCGCGTTGGAAATCAAATAGTTTTGCACTTCGTTGCGCCCGTAGTTGTAGACGAGCGTGCCCCAGTCGGGATGCGCGCCCTGGCGCGGGTCGGCGTGCTCGTAGAGATGGGTGCCGTCGAATTGCGCGAGGCCGTGCGCGTCGCGCGGAAAATGCGCGGGCGTCCA
>CAZGBQ010000337.1:0-3143 GCA_964524045.1 uncultured Acidobacteriaceae bacterium | reverse complement strand
GTAGCGACGCAGGCGGGGCAAGCCTCCCAATCGGTTTTGTTCGATGCGCCTCCAACGACGCCGGTGCAGCGCTTGCCTGCGGTGACTTGGGCGCATTGGCCATTGATTTGGTCCATGGAGTACGAGACGGCCCCGCACCGCGTGCAAACCGCCATGGGTTGTGGTTTCTGGCCAGTTCGTTGGTTCGGTTTGGAGTCAGGTTTGGTTTCGAGCATGGATGCACTCAGACTGTCCAAATGCTAGGGATCCGGTTCGTTCGGGTCGAAGCTGATTGACGATTATAGAGTTCCTTAGGAGCGCACGAAACGGCCAAGAGGACAGGCAACACGCCTGTCCCACGGACACAGGAGCACAGCGCCTGCCTCTCGGCCGCAGGCCGGCTTGCTCCTATACAAATGTGCGAAAGGGGCGACTTGAAGGCCGCCCTGGAGGTTTTACAGATTGAAACGGGGCTGGAACACGTTCCAGAGGGATTAAAACCGCAATTTTGCAAGTTTGAGTGTATGAGAGTTGTTATAACTGGCTGATTATTGCTCTGCTGGCGCGCCATGAAATCTCTGCCAATTTCTAAAGTGTTCCTGAGCGGACTAACTTTGCGGTCGGCCCATTGCTTACGTCTTCCCTCCCTTTGCGTCCTACACATCGCGAATCCAGGGATGCGTGCAAAACTCGATTTGGGCCTGTTTCTTTTACCGCTGCTCTTGTTCGCGGCGCGGCCGGCTCTCGCAGCGGGGCCGGAGGTCGATGCGATCAAGGCGGAGATCGACCGCCTGCAGCACTCCTTGAAAGACAAGCCTGTTACCGATCCCAACTACGCCTCAATCAGCGCCATGGCTGGCCAGTCGCTCAGGGACGCTGCAGATGCCCTCGACTCCGGCAGGATCTACTTAAGCCTTGAAAAACTCCTTCAGGCCGAGGACTTCCTGCTAGCGTCGCAATTCCCAGTCGAGAAAGCCATGGTCGTGCAATCCGGCATGCCTGCGTTTGAGGCCGAATGGCAAAAGATCAGTCAGATTCTGGCATCCGGAAGCAGCGAGGTTCGCCAAAAAGACTTGGGCGCCTCATCCGCCGCGCTTCGCGCGCTTATCGAGACAGGCCTCGGGCGTTCCGTTCCTCTTCTCGAAGGAGGCCGCGGCTTTGCCGTTTCGACGAAGCCTGCCGATGGACTTCTCTATCTCGGCCAGGCGCAAGGCGAAGTGGCCTTTGCCCGCTTTGCTTCCGCACTCCCACTTTCTGCGGGGAGCGCACCCTTCCCGCTTCGCTCGTTCCTTCCCGAATTACACAAGCTTCAGGAGAAAACCAACGCCGCCTTCAAGCCGCCGCGTTCTATTCAGCTTCACGATCGTTTTATCGCCCTAAACTCCGCCTTAAAACTGGCCCAGGAACTTGACTCCCAGAAATCCTACGCCGGCGCTCTCTATCAGTATCTCGAAGCTACTCGTCACTACGCGCTGCTCGATGCGCCTCCGGTCGATCCTGCCGCGCAAGCGGACTTGAGAACCAGCATGGCCTTCAAGCGCAAGGAGCTTGCTTCCTCCAAACGGGACGACTCGTTGGCGCTGCTCTTCGTCGAGCGTGCCGAGCGTCAGATCAATCATCCAGACGGATCCGCTCCCTCTGCCGATGAATGGCGGAGTACCCAGGTCATCATGGACCGCGTCCTCCCCGCCTATAATGCCGCGCGCAAAGCAAGGGCGCCCTTTGATCTGCCCTCTGGCAAGACCGTGGAACTCACTCTCGTCCGCTGGCCCTACACTTGAAACATCTCGGACCCGGCAAGTTTGCTGGTCCAGGAAGTTGCTTCCCGTTATCCGGGACGCGCCACGTTCGTTACCGAAAACTTTGGCGCATCTAAGCTCGCCGACCGCTTTGGCGTGAAGGGCTATCCGGCGGTCTTCGTGGACGGTATTCTCGTCGCCGCGCCCCGCGAGTTCGGCTACTTTGGCGAAGTCGAGGGCACCGGCCGCTACGCTCCCTGGCGCAACGAAAGCAGCCAGGCGAAGTTCACGGCGGATCTCGTCCGCACGATTGATTTGATTCTCGCTGGCAAGAAGGATGTCGTCAACCGTGAGCATTCCGCCACGGCCGCTGTGTCCCAAGAACTGGCCGGGCTTCCTCGGTTCAAGCTGACCGATCTTTCAGGTCATCCCCTTGCGGCCAGCGATCTGTCCGGGCGCGTCGTCCTTGTCGAGTTCTGGGCTACCTGGTGCCCGCCTTGCCGTTCTACGCTCGAATGGCTCGGCGAATTGAAGCGCCAGAATGGCGACAAACTTGCCATCCTCGCCCTGGCTGTCGAATCCCCGGAGGATCAAGTGCGCTCGACAGTCAGTTCCCTCAGCCCCGACCTTCACTGGGCCATTGCTGACGCTTCCACAGGTGTGGCCTTCGGCGACCTCACTGCCGTTCCCACGCTCATGCTGTTCGATCGCACGGGCAAAACCTCGCGCGTCCTCTACGGCGCCCCCCCGGACCTCCACGACCAGGTCGAGAAAACCCTCGCCTCTCTCCTGAACTAAACGCTCCATGACCGTAAAGCAAGAACGCCACGCGGCCGAGGCTGCGTGGCGGAATTGCATGGGGGCTGCGAACGACTAGAACAGGTTCCAGAGGAACTGGTTGTAGACTTCGTGGTGGAACTGGACTTCCTGCGCCTTCACGATCGTGCCGAGGTTGCGCGGGCAGCGGTCCGCGGCCGTGCGTTTTAGTTCGGCGTAACGCCCTTTGACATCAGCGCCGAGAAGCGTGGTCGTCCACTCCGACTTCTCGAAGTTTTCAATGGCGGTGTAGATGTTGTCGGGAAGGTATCGCTTGGCTGAGCGCAAGTCTTTGATTTTGGCAGTATCGCCGTCGAGTCCAGTCTTGAAAATCGAATACATCACCAGGTAGGGGTTGGCGTCGGGAGCCACGGCACGGACTTCCGTGCGCATACTCCGCTCGTTGCCGATAGGAATGCGCACCATCGCGCCGCGGTTGACCGCAGAAGCGTTGAGCTGGTTGGGCGCTTCGAAGTGCGGGTCAAGGCGGCGATAGGCATTCACGCTGGAGTTGAAGAGCAGGCAGATGTCGTTGCCGTGCGTGAGGATGCGGTCGACAAACTCCCAACCGAATTTGCTGAGCTTCTCTTCGCCCTTGGGATCCCAGAA
>CAZGBQ010000336.1:0-3152 GCA_964524045.1 uncultured Acidobacteriaceae bacterium | reverse complement strand
CAGCCCGCCCCCCTCTAAGAACCGTACGTGAAAGTTTCCCTTCATACGGCTCAAGCCTCTCCAACCGCAGTACCCTGCTGTGGGCCGCGGCGGCAGTCGAACGACTGTCGGATTGTCTTCGCATTATATTGAGTGGTTGGCCGTAACGGCGGGCCACCCGCCTCGTCGCACACGCCCAAGTACAAAGCGGCGCCTGGCGAAGTAATCGGTGTAACGTGGGTCGAAGGGGTTGGCTGCCCCTTGGACCTTGATATGGCGTTGGATTTTTGTGCTGGCCATTCGGTAGAGTTTGAGCACGCGGGGCTCGCCCCTTTGCCGACGGACCTTGACGCTGAAACTCCCGTCCTGGCCTGCGCCGAAGTACTTTCGTTTCTTCCACGCTCGGGTTTTGGCGGGATGGCGTCGGGTGGCCCAGCGCCAGAGCCTGCAGAAGACATAATAATCCACTTTGTCGAAGGTCCTTTGGGCTGCTCCGTGTCGGAAGTAGTTGGCCCAACCGCGCAATAGCGGGTTGAGTTGCTGCACGAGCTGCTCTTGGGTGTGGCCCAAAGCGGATTGAACTCTCTGTTTGATTTTGTCCCGCAAGGTTTGGACTTTGCTCTTTGCAGGTGTGATCAACAAGGTATCCCCATATTTGCGCACGGTGTGCCCCAGAAAGTTGAAGCCCTCCTGAATGTGGGTAATGACGGTCTTTTGCTCTGAGAGTTCCAGACCTCGTTCTTTGAGGAAGGCCGTCAGGGCCGGTTTGACTTTCTGTTCGAGTAATTCCCGGGTTGCGCCCGTCACAACAAAGTCATCGGCATAGCGCACGAAGTTGACCTTGTCGCCCGTCTTGGCCATCGCTTTGATGGCCCGCTCCATGCCGTCCAATGCGAGATTGGCCAGCAGCGGAGAGATGACGCCCCTTACACAATGGATAACAATTCGCTTCGGCACCGCTGGCGTTGCGGACTCCGCCCATTAGAGGCAAACAATGGCGGATCGTGATCCGGTTATCGACCTCCACCACGATGTCCTTAATCAACAGCCGGACAACCTTTTGGCGTTCTGCCACGCTCAGGTTCTTAGCGGATTGCTGCAGTCGGCCCACGAAAGTCTCCAGTGACTGTTCTAACTGCTGCGTTTTCTCAGCAATCAAAGCCTTCCACCGGGCATTTTCTAATTCTTTTTCGGCCGTTGCCTGTTTGCGCCGCAGTTCCGGCATCCTCTGTCTTAACTGCCCCAACTGCACCAGGCCCTCCTGATACGCATCGAGCAGCTTGTCGATCTGTTGTTCGGTACGTTTGAGGTTTTGAGTCAGCTCCCCGCGACGTTGCTCTAGCGGATCGCTCCGGAGGCTTTCCTGGCGGCGACGTTCCAGTTCTGCGTGGATCAACTCCGGCTTCTCAAGTAAATCCATGACCTGTTGCCATACCAAGTCATCCAAATCCTCCACCCGGATTGGAGGGCATTGGCACGGTGGGTCCATTAAATGGCGGTATCCATCCGATCCCAAACACCGATAGTATTTAGCCTGACGGCGCGTGGTCCGTGTTGAGGTGCGATACAGTGCGTAACCGCATTGCCCACAGACCAGCAGTCCTTGGAGCAAAGTCGGTTCTTTGGTGTTTCGCGAGGCAAACCGTCGGTTCTCGCTCAGCTTCTCCGCCGCCCGCGCAAAGGCTTCTTCGCTAACCAGCGCTGGCACAGGCAGACCGATCCATTGCTCTTTGGGCCGTTCCCGGTTCGCGCTAGATCGCGCCGCATAGCCTCCCTTCTGGCGGAGCGGCCGGGTCATCCGCTTGCGCTCTGCTCGTTCAGTTTTCCCGTAGGCGGCTCGTCCGACATAGGCCGGATTGCGCAACATCGCCCATACCTTCGAGCGCTCCCATAGGCTCTTTCCAAAGCGCGTCGGCACCTTGCGTTCGTTCAGGCGGTGTACGATGGCACCGATGCTCAAACCCTCCACCGTGTACCACTCGAAAACTTCTCGAACAACTGCTGCTTGAGCTTCATCAACGAGGTAGCACGCGTCGGTAGCTTCGTTTCTCTTTACATACCGATACCCGTAGGGAGCTCCACTCAGCACATTCACACAACCTGCTTTGGCGCGGTGCCGTTTGCCCCGCCGGCTGCGCTCCGCGATTTGTGCGCGTTCATATTCAGCGATCATTCCCTGGAACTGGACCAGTAACCGCTCCTCCGGCGTTTGCCCCGACACGCCGAGTAAAAACACTGTATCGACTCCTTGCCGGCTGAACTCCTCCAGCAGCAGCACCTGATACGCATATTTTCGGCTGAGTCGATCGGGCCCGTAGACCAACACGGTTTGCACCTGGCCCTCGGCAACCAAGTCTCGCAACCGCTCCAAGCCAGGCCGGCTCAAGGTGGCTCCGCTGTAGCCTTCGTCCTCAAAGATCCAACCCTCCGGTACTGTGAAGCTGTTGGCCTGTGCATACTCACGCAGGCTGCTGGTCTGACTGGCGATCGTTTTGTCCTCCTTCTGTCGGTCCGAGGACACACGGGCATAAATCGCGGCTAATTTGTTCATGTTCAGTATTGGGTTGATTTACTTCCGACTGGATCGGGCTGACCGGCTTCGGCACCAGAAGCCCATAAGCTTGCGCCATCTTTTGCGAGGCCAGACGATCCGACAGAGATTGAAGTTGCACCGCCAATTCGAGTCGAGCGTGTGCTCTACCCATGGCGAGTCCCGCTGCGAAGTCGTCCCTCCAAAGCTTCGGCGACCCACTCGCCGATCGAACTCTCCTGAAGGCGAGCTGTGCGCCGAACCTGATGGATCAAGCTCTTTGGCAGTTTGACAGTAAAGACTTCTTTGACTTCCGGAACGACTAGCGGTCCAGGTTGTTGCTGGGCGGCACGAACATAACGAGCCGCTTGACGAGGAGAAACGCCAAGCTGAGCGGCTAAACGCGCGACAACTTCGGCCGGAGATTTTTCTCGCTCCAAAAACTGAATGGCCTGATTCACGCGCCTGGAATATTGGGCAACGGATGACCGACTCAATATGACTTAATAATAATACCATAAGTGTCTATTGTCAATGGTTCATTTCGAGTTCTTGTCTCCTTCGGGAAGTCGCGCGAACCTCCTCCGCCGCACCGCTAAAACGACGCAGAACTCGAAGTTATCTAGTGTGTGGGAGGTGTCAT
>CAZGBQ010000335.1:0-3152 GCA_964524045.1 uncultured Acidobacteriaceae bacterium | reverse complement strand
AGTTGTGGGTGAAAGAGCCGGGCTGAAGCCCGGCCCCTACATGAAACGCGATGGTGTTATCCTTCCTCCCCATGAGAGCAAAAGGCATTACTCCGATCCTGAATGTGTCCGACATTGCCGCGAGCTTTGCGTGGTTCGAGAAGTGGGGCTGGAAGAAGCTCTGGGACTGGGGAACGCCGCCGACGTTCGGGGCGGTAGGCTCCGGCGAATGCGAGATTTTTCTTTGTCAGGGAGGGCAGGGGGGACGCGGCCGCGGAGCGAACGCCGCCACCTTCGGGCCGGACGGCGACCAAACGGCGGACAAGGGCGCTTGGATGTCCGTGTGGGTTGCGGACGTGGATGAAGCCCACAGGCTGTGCCAGGCCGCCGGGTTGGACATCACGTTTCCGCCGACGGACATGCCGTGGAACGTGCGCGAAATGCATCTGCGCCATCCAGACGGGCACGTGTTTCGCGTCGGCAGGGGACTCGAGTAGCAGGTTTTGTAGAGGCCACGCTTTAGCGCGGAGGTTCGCGGAAATTTCCAATTCGCATCGATTGTGTTGAGCCGACTGCACTTAGCCTGCGCCAAAATTTTTTGCAGTTCGGTTTTGAAAGTGGGGGCTTGCTGCGATTCGAATCGCCGCTTAAGCTCTTGTATCCTTTGCACTTATTTTTATCATATTTTTCCTTGACAAATCAATTACTAGTCTGGTAAACTTATTCCCGTTGAAAAGTGCGCCCCGACAAATCTTCGGGGCTTTTCTTTTTGTGCCTGCCTTATACCGCGACAAGCCTGCCGCGGATTCCCGCGGATGAACGCGGATTGCAACACCACGCCTCTCGTTTAGGACCCCGCTATCATGAAAAACAAAAAGCTCAACGCAGTACACGTGTGGAAACAATTGGAAGACTTGGTGATCCCGCACCTCCACCTCGACTTGGTCGAGCGCGCCGTGTATTACCATCTCCTGCGGCATAGCCGCCTCCAAGGGAAGTCGCGCTTTCGCTTCTCCATTTACTGGCTCGCCCGCAGCGCTCGCATATCCGGCTGGGTCACACGCCGAGCCGTGCGCAGCCTCGTTGCCAAAGGCATTCTGCGCCTGTACGAACGTAACCGTGCCGGCCACCTCGTCGACGTGCGTTTGCCCGACGAGATTCGCGCCATCGCCGCGGCGCTAGGCGGGCCCGCCATCGACGATCTCGAAGACACGGATTTCCTGGCAAAGCGGCCGCTGCGCGAAGCGATCCACCGGCGTGAGGGCGGCCGCTGCTTTTACTGCTCGCGCCGGCTCAGCCCAAGAACGCGCTGCCTCGACCACGTGGTCCCGCTCGCACGGATGGGCGGCAATTCTTACCACAACCTGGTTTCTTCGTGCGGCGAATGCAACTCGCTGAAGGCGGACCGCCGCGCCGAGGATTTTCTGCGCTGGCTCTTCCGCGACGGCCGTTTGACCTCCGCCGAACTCCGCGGGCGACTCCGCGCGCTGCGCGAGCTTGCCTCCGGCAAGCTCCGGCCGGCGCTTCCCAATCACGGAGGCCACGGATTAACGCAGGGGTACGCGGATTAGCACTTGTCAGGTCTTTGGGAATTTCAGCCAGACAAATCGGTATTCATCCGCGGCGCTGGCGTTTCTTATACTAGACTGTTATCATAACCCTTCTGCAAACAGGCAAAGCTTGGAGGCCGCGAATGAACGCGGACGGACGCCGATTAAAACACGGACAGCTAACAGAGCAGATCATCGGTGTGTTCTACGATGTGTACAACGAGTTGGGGCATGGTTTTCTGGAGTCGGTTTATGAAGAGGCCATGACGCTAGCCTTGTCACAAGCAGGCCTCCTAGTCGAACGCCAGTATCCCTTGAAGGTGACTTTTCGCGGTCATGTGGTTGGAGATTTCCGAGCGGACTTGGTCGTGGAACGCGCATAATCCTAGAACTGAAAGCCTCCGCTGGAATAGATCCGGCTCATGAGGCGCAATTACTGAACTATCTGAGAGCTACCGAGATTGAAGTGGGACTCCTGCTCAATTTCGGTTCAAAGCCGCAATTCAAGCGCCTAGTCTTTGAGAATTCAAGAAAGGAAATTCTCATGAGCCGCGGATAAACGCGGACAGAAGCTGATTGGAAAAACAAGAGGCGCGAAATAGGACGTTAATGAGCGCGAATGAGTGGAAGCCAGAGAATTCAGGAAGCAAATCCGAGTTTATCCGCGGGAATCCGCGGCAGGCCTGTGACAAAAAACGAGCCGGGGCGCTTCGCTGAGGGGCCAAGGCACCCCGGCTGATCCTGCCCGCCTCCGCAGTGTGCGAGCAAGAAAACCGGAAACTCGTTTTCGCCGGCGACCTTATCCGGCCTTCATGGGCTAAAGCCCTGCTCAACAAGGCACGCGCGCGAGGGCTAAAGCCCCCGCCTCCCAAAGGCCTAGCGTTCTTCGTCGCCGCGAAGGAACTCGTAGCGCTCGATGGCGGCAACCACTCCGACAGCGCCTTCCTCACGCGGCTCGGTACGCTGCACGCGGCCGAGGCAGCGCACGCGCACAGGGCCAGCCATGGTGATCTCGTTCGGCAAGGTCAACAGAATCTCTACGGGCGAGCCTTCCTTGACGTCCTTCGAAAGGAAGAAGTAAACGCCGCGAGAGCTCACATCGCGGGATTCGGTGCTGGTTTCACCCACGGCCGCTCCCGTGGTCCAACGAACAGTTAGCGGTAGCCGCATGGAAAAGCGCTGAGTTGTGCGGCGCTCGGAACCGGTCAAGACAGTCCTCCTGCTTGAAAGGAGAGTGTATCCGGGCCTGGTCCAGCGGACAATAGAACTCCCGATACAAAAAGGATTCAATTCTGAGAGGTACCGATGTACTAGGACGGCGCTGGAACGAACGGCCTGCAATCTGCTGATACAAAAGGGATTAGGGACTAGGGAATCAGTGGTTCGGGGTTAGGGGTTGGGACTTGCTCCCTCTTCGCGTACGCCATTTCGTAGCGCCGGCTTCCAGCCGGCCGCTCCTTTCCGAACCGTCGCCAAGAGGCGCTACAAAAATCTCATTCTTCTTAGACTATTCACAGCAATCAAACGACGCGCCTCGGGGAAATTCGCGCTAGCTTTCCTGGCCGAAGCGCTTGATGTCTTCGGGCCCTTCTTGAAGCGGCTGAAAGGCGCGGCCCTGCACGA